>NZ_JARBFT010000001.1:0-501443 GCF_028863985.1 Vibrio chanodichtyis
TCGAAGGCGGAGCCGGCAGATTTACAGTCTGCTCCCTTTGGCCACTCGGGAACCCCTCCAGGGTGTTTTTCTTATCACTACTGATAAGACTTAACTGATGTTTTCCCAACACATCACTCAAGTGCGGAGCGCATCTTATCAAACTCGCTCCCTCTGTAAACTGTTTTTTTAGTAAATTGAATTGAATGCTGTCTTTTTCGGCAAACTCGCAACTTATTGAGCGTTTTAGTCGCTTAAGTCACAGTGTGCCTTACACTTTTACTGGCAATCTTTACGTTCCTTGACGTTCAAGTTGCGTATCACTCGCTACAATATAGCTAGATTTTCTAAACACTAAGCCAGATCATGAATAAAAACACTGTATTTTCATTGACATTACTGACGCTGCTTATCCATAGCGCAGGGTTATCCGCTCAAGAGCCAGCGCAATCTCCTGCGATTTCTGTGGTCACTGAGCAAGTTCAATCGCAGCAGATTTCTCAATCGCTTTCTTTAGTCAGCAAGCTCAAAGCCCAACAATCGGTAGAAATGGCCGCAGAAGTGGCGGGCAAGGTCAATTTGATTGCCGTGCAAGCCAATCAGCAGGTGAAAAAAGGTCAGTTATTGATCCAGTTAGAGGATGACAAAGCCCAAGCTGCGGTGGTGGAGGCGAAAGCTTATCTGCAAGATGAGCAGCGTAAATTAACCGAATATGAACGCTTACTGAAACGTAATGCGATTACGCCAACCGAAATTGATGCGCAGCGTGCCAGTGTGCAGATCGCGCAAGCGAGATTGGATGCGGCGCGCGCTAATTTGGCCGATTTACATATCACGGCTCCGTTTGAAGGCACGGTCGGCTTTATCGATTTTAGCCGTGGCAAATGGGTGAGTGCTGGTGCAGAGCTAGTGACCTTGGATGATTTATCGCTAATGCAGCTCGATCTACAGATCCCTGAACGTTATCTGCCACAGATCAGCGATGGTATGACAGTACAAGGGATCAGCGATGCTTGGCCTGCTCATCAGTTTGTTGGTTCGGTGGTGGCTGTGGATTCTCGCATCAACCAAGAGACGCTCAATTTGCGGGTGCGAGTGCATTTTCCTAATCCCGATCAGCGATTAAAGCCCGGCATGCTGATGTCGGCACGGATCAATTTTCCTGAAATTAGCGCGCCGATTATCCCGGTGCAAGCATTGGAATACTCGGGCACTAAACGTTTTGTCTACGTGATTGGCGACGATAATCTGGCCAAACGCCGCGAAGTGATACTAGGCGCGCGGGTTGAAAATCAGGTGGTGATTGAACAAGGTTTGGCGATAGGTGAAAAAATTGTCGTGCAAGGTATCGTCAACATGCGCGATAACGCACGGGTTACCGAAGTGACCGTCGAAGGGCGTCCGCTGAAAAAGGATGACAAATAATGTGGTTGTCAGACGTTTCAGTTAAGCGCCCAGTCGCGGCGCTAGTTCTGAGTATGTTGCTGTGTGTGTTTGGCTTGGTGTCGTTTAGCCAACTCGCAGTGCGTGAAATGCCGGATATTGAAAACCCAGTCGTTTCGGTTTCAACCCGCTATCAAGGTGCTTCTGCTACGATTATTGAAAGCCAGATCACCAGCGTGCTGGAAGATCAATTGGCCGGCATCAGCGGTATTGATGAAATCACCTCAATCAGCCGTAACGGTATGTCACGCATTACCGTGACCTTTGAGCTGGGTTACGATCTCAATACTGGGGTGAGTGATATTCGTGATGCAGTGGCGCGGGCACAGCGCTCCTTGCCTGACGAGGCCGATGATCCTCAAGTGTTCAAAAACAACGGTTCTGGCCAAGCTTCGGTGTATATCAATCTCAGTTCATCGGATATGGATCGCACCCAACTGACCGATTACATTGAGCGGGTGCTGCTTGACCGTTTCAGTTTGATCTCTGGGGTGAGCTCGGTCGATGTTTCCGGTGGCTTATACAAAGTCATGTACGTGCGCTTGAAGCCAGAATTAATGGCTGGGCGTGGTGTGACCACCAGTGATATTACTGATGCGCTGAATAAAGAGAATATTGAAAGCCCAGGTGGCGAAGTGCGCAATGATTCAACGGTAATGTCAGTGCGTACCGCGCGTGGTTATCAATCGCCGGAAGATTTTCAATATTTGGCGGTGAAGCGGGCGAGTGATGGCTCATCGGTGTATCTGAAAGATGTCGCGGATGTCTTTATCGGTGCCGAAAACGAAAATTCGACCTTTAAAAGTGACGGTATTGTCAACGTCAGCATGGGGATTGTGCCGCAGTCGGATGCCAACCCACTGGAAGTGGCGAAACGAGTACACCAAGAGGTCGATAAGGCGCAGCAATTCTTACCGAAAGGCACCCGTTTAGCGATTGACTATGACTCGACCGTATTTATTGAGCGTTCGATCAGTGAAGTTTATAGCACGCTGTTTATCACGGGTGGTTTAGTGGTGCTGGTGCTGTACATCTTTATTGGGCAATTACGTGCGACGTTAATCCCAGCGGTGACGGTACCTGTTTCACTGATATCCGCCTTTATGGCAGCGTATTATTTTGGCTTTTCGATCAACTTGATCACCTTAATGGCGTTGATCTTATCGATCGGTCTGGTGGTGGATGATGCGATCGTGGTGGTGGAGAATATTTTCCATCATATTGAGCGGGGTGAAAAACCACTGCTGGCGGCTTATAAGGGCACGCGAGAAGTGGGGTTTGCGGTCATTGCCACCACTTTAGTGTTGGTGATGGTATTTCTGCCGATCTCCTTTATGGATGGGATGGTTGGGCTACTGTTTACCGAGTTTTCGGTGCTGTTGGCGATGGCGGTCATTTTCTCTTCCTTGATCGCGCTGACTTTAACCCCTGTGCTTGGTAGCCATTTGTTGAAGGCGAATGTTAAACCGAGCCGATTCAATTTGTGGATTGACCGCTTTTTTGCCAAATTGGAGCACGCTTATCGTCTGGTGGTGAGCCGTGCGATCCGTTGGCGTTGGGCTGCGCCCGTGGTGATTATGTTCTGTCTGGGTGGCAGTTATGGTTTGATGCAATTGGTGCCTGCTCAGCTCACTCCATCAGAAGACCGCGGGGTTATTTTCGCCTTTGTGCGTGGTGCCGATGCGACCAGTTATAACCGGATGGCCGCCAATATGGAATTGGTTGAACAGCGTTTGATGCCGCTGGTGGGACAAGGCTTTTTGAAATCATTCAGTATTCAATCGCCTGCGTTTGGTGGTAATGCCGGCGATCAAACTGGTTTCGTGATCATGATCCTCGATGACTGGAATGAACGTAGCGTTACCGCACAACAAGCGCTAGGCCAAGTGCGTAAAGCTTTGGCGGGTATTCCTGATGTGCGAGTTTTCCCATTTATGCCCGGTTTTCGCGGTGGCTCAAATGAGCCAGTACAGTTTGTGCTCGGCGGCTCGGATTATTCAGAGCTAAAAACGTGGGCGGAAAAGTTAGAACAAGCGGCCGAGCAGTCACCATTTATGACCGGTGCCGATATTGATTATTCGGAACAAACCCCAGAATTAGTGGTGACGATCGATAAACAGCGAGCGGCAGAACTTGGGATCAGTGTTAAATCGATCTCCGAGACCCTAGAGGTGATGCTCGGTGGTAAAAGCGTTACCACCTTTGTTGAGCGTGGTGAAGAGTATGACGTTTATCTGCGTGGTGATGAAAACCGCTTTAACAATGCGGCTGACTTAAGCCAAATTTATCTGCGTACTAGTGCGGGTGATCTGGTGACGCTGGATACGGTGACACGCATCGATGAAGTGGCATCTGCAATTCGTCTTGCCCACTACAACAAGCAAAAATCGGTGACGGTGACCGCCAACTTGGAAACGGGTTACACCTTAGGTCAAGCGCTTGATTTTCTTGATCAACAGGCATTGGAGCTATTACCAAGTGATATTTCGGTCAGTTACTCAGGAGAGTCGAAAGATTTCCGCGAGAATCAATCGAGTGTTGCGATTGTGTTTGGCTTAGCGCTGCTGGTAGCGTATTTGGTATTGGCAGCTCAGTTCGAAAGCTTTATTAACCCATTGGTGGTGATGCTAACGGTGCCTATGGGGCTATTTGGTGGTTTCCTTGGCCTGTTTGTGATGGATCAAGGCATGAACATCTATAGCCAGATCGGTATGATCATGTTGATTGGTATGGTGACTAAGAACGGTATTTTGATTGTCGAATTTGCCAACCAGCTACGTGATCGTGGCATTGAGTTTGAAAAGGCGATTGTCGATGCTTCGGCACGTCGCTTGCGCCCAATTTTGATGACTGCGTTTACTACCTTGGCCGGATCTATCCCATTGATTATCTCTACTGGTGCTGGCTATGAGAGCCGGATTGCGGTTGGTACAGTGATTTTCTTTGGAATGGGATTTGCCACCATCGTCACTTTGCTGGTGATCCCAGCGATGTATCGTTTAATCTCAGGTTCTACTCAAGCGCCTGGGCATGTCGAAGCTGAACTTAATCATGAGCTACAGCTTGATGTAAAAGGACGCGCTCAGCACTAGCGAGCCGTGCCGCCCACTACCACGTTATGTGGTGGTGGGCTTTTCATTTCACCAATGTCAATCCTCATCGTTAAGTAAATGTCACCTGTCGTATTTTTGATTCAAATTGGTGACGCTCAATTCTAATAAAATAAATCAAACGACTTTTATTATACTGCTTTCGTTCTAATTAATATCCAGCTCAATTTTGAGACACACATCATTGGTAAGGTTGGGATAAGCTAACCATCAGTTTTTACCAATAAGTTAGAAGCTATGCTGAAATCATAATAAAGCTTGTATTGAAATATGAAGACGAAACCTTTATCGATACTGATCGTTTGTACGGGTAATTTATGTCGTTCACCGATGGCTGAAATTATTTTACGTGAAAAAATTCGCCAGCAGAATTTGAATATTAAAGTCAGCAGTGCAGGGATGTTAAATACACAGCGAAAACAGCCTGATCAAAAAGCACTGCAAGCGATACAGTATTGTGGCTATCAAACAGGATTTAATCCTGTGCGGCAAATCAATCAACAAGATTTTATTGAACATGATTTTATCTATGCGATGGACCGAACCCATTTGGCAGATTTGCTCGATCGATGCCCAGTGCATCATAAACATAAACTCGCTCTGTTCCTGAGCCAAGCATCTCGGCTGGAACGAGAGGTCCCAGACCCTTACCAAGGGGCGTGTGACGTGTTTCTGCGCACTGCACTATTGATTGAGTCTGGGGCAATCGCATTAATTGATTATTGGCAACAGATGGGATTAGGCGCCCATGAGGTTAACCCATTAGACGAGAATAAATAACGGAATATCACATATGGATATGATGAATCAAACAAAGCAAGGTAAATCGAAAGTTTAGTGATTTATTTAACTAAAGAATGAAAGCGATCGCCACCGTTAAATAGCGTAGCCCTTCTGTCTGATAGCTTGGTTAAATACGAGATTATTTTAAATTGAGTTAATAATCTATAGACGTATTAATAGCAGGCAACTTAGGTTGTGAACTTTATTTGTGGTGATAGTGAGCCTTGTTTTATTCGAATATATCTAATTGGCTAGTAAAAACTAATGCTAAATAATTAGTTTTGTTAAAGCTGTTGTTTATGTTGCTACTCATTATTAATGGGCATGAATGACTGTTGCTCGGATTTAATAGAATTCCCTTTAAGGAATATTTACGGAAGAGGATATAGGGACGTGAAGAAAGTTCTCATCGTATTTGGTACCCGCCCTGAAGCGATCAAAATGGCACCATTGGTTTTGCAACTCAGCCAAGATAGTCGTTTTGAAGTCAAAGTGTGTGTCACTGGGCAGCATCGCGAAATGCTTGATCAAGTATTGCAGCTATTTGCTATCACGCCAGATTTTGATCTCAATATCATGCAGCCGGGGCAAACTCTGAATGGGGTCACGAGCAAAATTTTGCTCGGGATGCAGCCGATATTGAGCAGTGAGCAGCCTGATGTGGTTTTAGTTCATGGCGACACTGCGACCACTTTTGCCGCTTCATTAGCCGCTTATTATCAACAAATTCCGGTTGGGCACGTCGAAGCTGGTTTAAGAACGGGCAATCTTTATTCGCCTTGGCCTGAAGAGGGAAACCGCAAGCTAACCGCTGCGCTGACCGAGTACCATTTTGCTCCCACCGACACCTCGCGTGACAATTTATTGCAAGAGAATTACTCCGCGAAAAACATTTTTGTCACTGGCAATACCGTGATTGATGCTCTGCTCAAGATCCGCAACAAAATCCGCGCCGATGCCGATCTGCAAGCCACCTTAGAGAGTCAGTTTCCGCAGTTGGATGCCAGTAAGAAACTGATTTTGGTTACCGGGCATCGCCGTGAGAGCTTCGGTGGTGGTTTTGAACGTATCTGTTACGCCTTGCGCAATACTGCCGCTCGCCATCCTGAATGCCAAATTCTCTATCCCGTACATCTCAATCCTAATGTGCGTGAGCCTGTGAATCAGTTACTGCGCGGGGTCAGCAATATCATGCTGATTGAGCCACAGCAGTATCTGCCTTTTGTCTATTTAATGGATCGCTCGCACATCATTTTGACCGACTCCGGCGGTATTCAAGAAGAAGCGCCATCACTGGGCAAACCGGTATTGGTGATGCGTGAAACAACCGAGCGCCCGGAAGCGTTAGCCGCAGGTACAGTGAAATTAGTCGGAACCGATCCACAACAAATTTGTGCTGCATTGAGCTCACTGCTGACCAATCAACAAGCGTATCAAGCGATGAGTCAAGCTCACAACCCATACGGGGACGGTCAAGCCTGTCAACGTATTGCCGACATTTTAGCGAAATCGATGAATTAGGGGATAGAAGATGTTTAGTAAAGTTTCAGTGATTGGTCTGGGCTACATTGGGCTGCCAACCGCCGCAGTATTGGCTTCTCGTGGCCTCGATGTGGTAGGGGTGGATGTCAATCCTCATGCGGTGGAAACCATCAACAAGGGAGAAATTCATATTGTTGAGCCGGATCTCGATATTGTGGTGCGCAGTGCGGTGATGACCGGCAAGCTTAAAGCGACCTTAACTGCCGAACCTGCGGATGCCTTCTTGGTGGCCGTTCCTACCCCATTTAAAGGTGACAATCACGAACCTGATCTCAGTTACATCGAAGCGGCGGCAAAAACCATTGCTCCTGTACTGGCTAAAGGCAACTTAGTGGTGTTGGAAAGTACCTCCCCAGTGGGAGCCACGGAACAATTGACCCAATGGTTGGCGCAAGCGCGGCCTGATCTGACCTTTCCGGCCCAGAAGGGCAGCTCAGCAGATATTAAAATTGCCTATTGTCCAGAGCGAGTGTTGCCGGGACATGTTCTACAAGAACTGGTCAGTAATGACCGCGTGATTGGTGGCATTAGCAAAGCGTGTAGTGAAAAAGCTGTCGCACTATACAAAACCTTTGTTAAAGGTGAGTGCATCGTAACTAACGCACGTACGGCCGAAATGGCCAAATTGACCGAAAACTCATTTCGTGACGTCAATATTGCCTTTGCTAATGAACTGTCATTGGTGTGTGACAAGTTAAAAATTAACGTGTGGGAGTTGATCCGTTTAGCCAACCGTCATCCTCGGGTGAGCATTTTAAGCCCCGGCCCTGGCGTCGGTGGGCACTGTATCGCAGTCGATCCGTGGTTTATTGTGAATAGTTGCCCAGCTCAAGCACAATTGATCCGTACCGCGCGTGAAGTCAATGATGGCAAGCCACATTGGGTGGTTGAGCAAGTTCAGCTGGCGGCAGATCAATTCAAAACCCCGATCATCGCTTGTTTAGGTTTGGCGTTTAAAGCGGATATTGACGATTTACGGGAAAGTCCAGCCTTAGATATTACTTATCACCTAGCACAAAGTCAGGTCGGCCAATTACTCGCCGTTGAGCCTAATATCACCGACTTGCCGAGCAAACTTGCCAAGCAAGGTGTTGAGTTAGTGTCCTTAGAACGAGCACTGGAATTGGCGAATATTATTGTGGTGTTGGTTGATCATAAAGAGTTTAAAGCGGCGGATAAAACTGAATTTGCCAAGAAGGTCGTGATCGATACACGCGGAGTGGTGGCATGAGTTCACCTTGGATGCTGATTAAAGCCGATCTTTATCGGCATACTGGGCGAGTGAGTTTTGGGCTAGTGGTAAAACATCTGCTGCTCAATGCTGGTTTTTGTTACATGTTCTGGTTTCGCCTATGTCGCAGCCAAAATTTGTTGCTACGCACCTTGGCTCGTGTCATGCACCGAATGCTATCGATTCGCTACCAAATCCAATTACCAAAAGAGACGCAAGTTGGTCCAGGGTTATACCTGGGCCACGCCACTGGTGTGATTGTCAATAGTACCGCAATCATTGGTGCCAATTGTAATTTAAGTCCTTTTACCGTGATTGGTTCAAACCAAGGGCAAGCTGCGATAATCGAAAATAATGTCTATATTGGTCCTCATGTAGCCCTCGTTGAAAATATTACTTTGGGTGAAGGGGCGATTATTGGCGCTGGTAGTGTAGTAACTCATGATGTTGCTAAACATACGGTGGTGGCGGGTAATCCTGCTCGAGTTATCCGCACATCTTGCCATCCGAGCTACATTCGCAATCCAGTAACGCTGGAAATAAATTTATGAAAAAAATACTACTGATTGTCCCTCTTACTACCCTTGAGTGGGGAACGAAAAATGCAGGTGGTGTTGATTCCGTATGCCAGATGTTAGTGCGCGAGCTTGCTCAGCAAGAACGCCCATATCATTACCGAGTGTTAGCGTTTGACCCGCTCAACAATCACTCTTATTCAAGCAAGGTTATTCAGCTATCAAAACATGTGGAAGTGGTGTTTTGCCCGTTTAGGGAAAAGCGATTCGGGCTGTCTTTGCCTAGCTTATTGTCTAATTGGCTCCGTATCCAAGAGCAACTAAAAGAATATAAGCCAGATTTGGTTCATTCTCATCTAAACAGCTGGATGGTGGGGGTGGGACAGAAAAATCGTAATGTTTTAACCTTGCATTCTTATCGCAAAATTGGGCGTAAGCCAGTTTCAAAAATGAATGATTTTGTTTACGAACAAGTCATTCCATGGCTGAGCAATTTTTCTGTCGATTATTATACTTGTGTTGGTGAGGAGTTGCATCAGGCACTATCACCTGAGACTAATAAGCCAATTCAAGTTATTGGTAATCCTGTAGATCCTGACTATTTTTTGGCTATTTCAGCATCCCAGAAGATTATTAATGCAGAGCTAAATCTTGTGACGTGTGCACTTATTACCCGCAACAAAAGGATCGACCGAGCGATTATATTACTTCGTGAACTAAAACTGCGTGGTCGACTTGCCATATTACGTATTATAGGACCAAGCAAGGATCCTAGTTATTACGCACATTTAAAGAAAATGGTACAAAATAATGACGTTGAACAAGAAGTGATTTTTCTTGGTAGACTTAATAAAAATGAAATTATCGAGCAATATCAGTTGGCCGATGTTGGTGTATTTACTTCCGCCCAAGAAACTTTTGGCTTAGCACCGTTGGAGATGTTAGCAGCAGGTTTGCCGTTAATTTCTACACCTGTTGGTATTTTAAGTGAACGACAAGATGAGTTTATTAAGTTTGGGGTGACTTTTATGAAAGAAGGTGACGAATCGCTAATTGCTGAGCGCATCGATAAAATAAAAATCACTGATACTAAGGCTGTACGATCGTATCTTCGAGAACACTTTGGAGTGGAGAATGTAATCGAACGTTACCAAAGCCTATATCGGGAGGTGTTGAATTGATTACTAGTTTATTCAAATATGCGCCTGCTCAGGTTTTTTCTGCACTGAGCTTATTTGCATTGATATCAATACATTCTCGATTTTTAGCTCCTGAAGAGTATGGCTTGCTAGCAATATTGCTTGTTTTTGCTGAGGGTGCAAGATCTGTATTTATCCAGTGGATAAATAGTTGTTTATTAAGATTTTATTCAGCGATGGATATTGATGATAAATCTGCACTTCTTTCTCAGTTAACACAATGGTTAATATTTTTTTTAGGAATATCTAGCGTTGTAGTTGCAGCCCTCATGTTTGCATTTTCTATTTTTTCTTTTGCGAGCTTTATTGCTGTTTATTTATTATTAATAACTAAAAGTGTATATCTTTTTTTAATTGAGTGCACAAGGGTAAAAGAGAAGTCTTCGCTATACCGTAGATCTGTATTTATTCAATCTGTATTTTCTATGAGTGTGACATTTATAGCTTTAAGTTGGCATGCAGATATTTTAATTGCAATATTATCATTGTCATTTAGTTATTTCACTTCAATTGTTATTATTGGTTTTAAAGTAGGTGCTTATGTTAGGCTAAGTTCAGTACAGCGTCAGGAAGTAATTAGTTATGGTTTGCCGTTTATGTTATCAGGACTCATAGGAATATTAGCCACCAGAAGTGATAGACTCTTAATTGCATCAATTACTAACTTAGAGCAAGCTGGAGTTTATTCTGTAGTTAATAACCTAATTATGGGGGTAATGAGCATTGTATTTATGATTATTGCATTGCCATTGTATCCAGAATTAACAAAAATTGTTGGGGATCAACATAGCCTCTATCATCGTCATAAAAATTACAGTGGATTATTAATAGCTTTAACATTACCTGCTTTAGTCGGCGTTTGTCTGATAGCACCAGTATTTATAGAGGTTTTTCTCGGAGAGTTATATCATGATCTTGATTTAAGAATATGGTATCTAATTTCATTGTCTGCTTGGCTTATTAACATTAAATGGCATTTTTTGGATCACGGGTTTCAGTTTATTTTTAAAACTAAATGGATGCCTGTAATTACTGGCTTTATATTGTTAACGCAAGTTACACTATTTATTTTTTTCGTACCTAAGTATGGTGTTTTTGGGGCTGCAAGTTGTCTTGCTGTTGCATTTTTTATGGGTGCATTATGTAGTCTCATCATTGGAATACTTCTAGGGTATAGATATCCATGGCCTCAAGATTTACATAAAACGTTAATATCTACAATAGTTATGTCTATTACTATTTATTACTTTTTAGATAAATTAAATTTATTCATAGCGATAATTAAACTTTTAATTCTTGTTTCAGTTGGGTTTTTATCATATTTAAGTACGCATATAGTTCTGAATGGTTTTCTTATCCGTAGCCACTTTAAAATATGGAGGCGTTGACGTGTTGACCAATAATGTTTACTTTTCCATTTTGATGGCTATCACCTCATCAGTTATTTTTGGGAGCTATCTTCTAGAAAATTTTGGGGTTCCATATGTATCTGATGGTGGTTCCCCTTTATTAAAAATACACTTATATTCTTATATTATAATGTTATCTTATTTTATCGTGTCCATTAAAATGGGGTGGGCATGGCTTTATAATACACTTGATAAATATTTTCAGGCATGGTTGATCTCTTTGTTTTGTGTATTATTTGTTATTATTTATGGTTATTTTAGACATGGTGTGTCTGGGATGGCATATATGGTTAATACATTTTTGGTATCATTGATAATCATTCCATTAATATCTATTTTGAGTAGTTGTCAGGCGGAAAGAATACTAAGGTTAGTGTCATATTTAATCTTGATTAATTCGATTATTGCAATTTTTGAATTTTTGACAAATTACCGATTTGTTGATGTTGAATTTAAGGATTTTTCATATTTTCGTTCAAGCGCTTTACTAACACATCCATTAAATAATGCATTGATAACTGTAAGTTTGAGTTTGGTTTTATTTAATAGGACATTTTTGCCAGGGGTTGTATATGTATTAATAACATTGCTTGCTCTTTTCTCATTTGGTGGTCGCTCGGCATTGGTAATATTTTTGTTTGTGCTTTTTATTTATTGTTGCCCCAAGTTGTGGAAGTTTATAACATCGGGTGTTAAGGCTAATAAAAAACGTGTTGCATTATTTACGCTGACAGGGTATTTGTCTATTTTTATTTTTTTTGCGGTGATTTTAAATTCTGGAATAACTGAAAGGATTATGTCAAATCTTTACATTGATGGAAGTGCTTCGGCTCGTATAGATGTGTTTTTTCTTCTTGAGCAACTTACCGTTCGTGAGTGGATTTTGGGAGCAAGTCATCGATTGTTAGAAACTATTGAATTGTATATTGGAATAAATGTCATTGAGAATTATTTTATTGGTTGGATTTTTACATTTGGATTAGTTGGAGCTGTACCATTGGCAATATGTGTTTTTTTTCCATTGTATAAATTTGCGATGAATGGTGATTACTCATCAAAATTATCAGTTTTGCTTTTTTTGCTTGTTGGAATTACGAATAACTCATTAACCACAAAAACACCTGTATTATTATTGCTTTTTTGTGTTCTATATTTAAATACTATTCAAGATAGTATTCCGGATAGCTCTTTAACCAATAAAAATGAAGGTGGTGGAAGTAATGCCTAATGCAATTTTCTTTTATAGATTTTCTCGGTGGTTATATTTGAAGGGCGTGCCAATAATCCCTAAAATATTTCAATTTATTATTTTTTTACTGTATAACTCAAAGATTCCACCAGATGCAGATATTGGTGATGGATCATTTTTAGTTGTAAAAGGTATTTCTGTAGTCATTATTAATAATGCCAAAATAGGTAAAAATTGTCGAATAGGTATTGGTTGTAGGATTGTAGGTAAAGGACCTTATAAAAATGTTCCTATTATCGGCAATGACGTTTTCTTGGGGCCTGGTTGTGTAATTGTTGGTCCGGTAATTATTGAGGATAATGTTGTTATAGCGCCAAATTCGGTTGTTACAAAAAGTGTTCCTCAAGGCGCTATTGTTGCTGGGATCCCGGCAAAGATTATTGGAAATGTGTCAGAACTGGATTATGACATTTTGAAGAATGAAAGCTATTTAGATGGTTACATGCCATTTATGAATAGAGCTTAGGTGTTGTTCTGATATTTTATTTTTGGTTTTTTTCTGTCATGAATCTTGTTATTAAATGGATATTTTAACTGTAAGAATTGAAATGAATCATAAGGAATACAACTGATGTTTACCAGTTCATTTTATGTTAACGCGCCGATTTGGTTACAAAGTTTGCTGCTTTCTCTGCGTGCGCTATCACGGAAATTGGCTCGAGAAAATAGCGAAATGCGTGCTGTTTTAAATGAGATTCAAGCTAATCAATATTCAACAGCACATTTAATTGAGTATCAACAAAAAAAATTGCAACAGACCTTAGATAATGCTTGTTGTAATATTCCTTTTTATCAGTGCCAACAGAAAGTAACTACTCGGTTAGAAAATTTTCCTTACATCGATAAAAGCGTTCTGCTTGTTGATCATCAACAGTTTATTTCAAAGATTAAACCTTCAGTGGTAGTGCATGGGGCGACCAGTGGTACCACTGGTACACCGTTGACCATCTTGCAAGATATGCAGTCGGTGATCCGTGAACAAGCTTTTGTTGAAAGACAAATGGCTTGGGCTGGGTATCGTAAAGGTGATAAACGTGCTTGGCTACGTGGAGATATGGTGGTGCCATTGAGCCAAAAGCAAGGCCCATTTTGGCGCTATTCGTGGTTTGAACAGATGATCGTTCTGTCATCATTCCATCTCACTGCACAAACTATTCCGAGTTATCTGCAAGCCATGGTCGATTTTGGGGTAGAGATAATTCAAGCTTACCCGTCTTCGATTGCAGCTTTAGCTCGCTATTTAGAGGCGAAACAAAGTTACTACCCAGCCAAGCTCAAGTCGATCATCACCTCTTCAGAATCCTTATCAGCAGAAGATAGACAAATTATTGAAACACGTTTTGGCTGCAAAGTGTTTGATTGGTACGGGCAATTTGAGCGAGTTGCGGCGATTGGCCAGTGTGAGCACGGGCGCTATCACCTGTTATCTGATTATTCGTATGTTGAATTACTGCCGGCGGGAGAAGGTCGCTATGAACTGGTGGGGACTAATTTTAACAACCACTATTTTCCATTGATCCGTTATAAAACCGGTGATCATGTTTATTTAGATAAACATGATAGTTGCCCTTGTGGTCGCGTGTTTCCTGTTATTCAACGTATTGATGGACGAATTGGCGATTATCTGTTGGGGGAAGATGGACAAAAAGTGCATATCCTTAATCATATTCCCAAAGGGGTCGCAGGGGTTATTGCTTGCCAATTTGTACAACATGAACGGCAACATATTGTGGTGAAAGTTGTTGCTGAAGCTGAGCAATTTAATCTGGAACAGCAACAGAAATTAATCAGTAATACTCAAACACGGTTAGGTAGTTCAATTAAGGTAACGGTTGATATGGTTACTGAACTTGAGCGCAGTGCCAACGGTAAAATTCGCCAAGCCATTTGTACCATTAAGGATGTGTTGTGAGAAAAGCGATCAATCTAATGGTGTCCACCGACCATAAGGGGCAAGGTGGGGTGGCGACTGTGGTATCAACTTATGCCGATTGCGGTTTTTTAGAGGCCAATCAAATCAAATTGATTGCCTCCCATTCGAGCTTAGATCAAGCAAACAAGTGGCGCATGCTATTGCGTTTTATGTTTGCTCTCCGCCAATTGCTTTACTGTTTTATTGTTTACCGAGTTGGGGTCGTGCATATCCATATGTCTTCCCGTGGCAGTTATCGACGTAAAGCGGTGATTGTACGTTTGGTGAAGCGCTTAGGTGGCAAAGTGATTTTGCATTTGCATGGCGCGGAGTTTCACGATTTTTATCGTGCTGAGTCTTGCCACGTTCAACTGCAGATCCAACAAACTTTTGCGTTAGCCGATCATGTGTTGGTGCTATCAACTCAGTGGTTGAGCTGGGTACAACAAACTTTCGGCCGTTTCCAAGGGGTTTCTGTTCTGTATAACGCTGTCCCCAGTTTGGATTTAGATCGCCAACTCGCCGAGCCCGGTAGCATTGCTTTTCTTGGTCGTTTAGGTGCGCGTAAAGGTGTTGGTGATTTGATTCAAGCGTTTGCCCTAGTAAAACAGCGCTGTCCGAACGCACAGCTTTTTTTAGCTGGTGATGGCGATCTTAACACTTATCAAACATTAGCGAAGCGATTAGGGGTCGCCAACGCGGTGCATTGTCTCGGTTGGATCTCCGGTCAAGCTAAGCTCAATTTACTAAGTAAAACCGATATTTATTGTTTACCGAGTTATAACGAAGGTTTTCCGATGGGAGTGATCGAAGCGATGTCAGCAGGGATTGCGGTTGTTGCCAGCCGAGCGGGCGGGATCCCCGATGCCATTACCGATGGTGACCAAGGCCGCTTAGTGAATGCTGGCGATGTGGCAGGACTGGCTCTGGCACTGGGTGATCTGATTGAGAATAGAATAGAAAATCAACGTGTTGCAGCCGAAGGTAAGCAAAAGTTTAGCGAAAATTTCTCGTTGCAGGCGGTTATCCCGCAGCTACAAACTCTTTACGATGAGCTTTTAACATCATGAAATCATCCACGATTAGTCACATTAGCCAAGTTTTACTTGACCAAGCTCGAGCGGAACAGTTTGCCGGCTATGATCCATTTGATGGCCTGAACTCAAGCTGGTTTGGTTGGTTACCGGTAGGTAAAGATTCGCTCTTTGGATTGGCTTGGATCCAGCTATTCAAGCGCTCGCCGTTTAATCTTCGCCCATGGTTTGGCGTGCCTAAAGCTCGTAATCCTAAAGGGGTGGCTCTATTTATCCTTGGCTTGATTGAACACTACCAAGTGACCTCAGATCCTGCGTTATTAACGGAGGCCGAGCGACTTGCCGAATGGCTGATTAGCCAACGTTGTGATCAAAATACCTGGCATGGTGCCTGTTGGGGATATCATTTTGACTGGAAAGCGCGCGCGTTTTTTGTGCCTAAAGGCAAGCCCAATGTGATCACCACCGTTTATGTTTGCCGCGCCTTACATCGGTTAGGAAGTATTACTGGTCGTAGCGACTGGGTTGCACTAGCGCTCAGCAGTGGTGAGTTTATTACTCAACATTTATTGACACAAAATGAGTGCGGTGAATTTTTTGCCTATATCCCCGGAGAAAGCGCATTTGTACACAATGCCAGTTTATGGGCAGCTGCGTGGCTAGCGGTCGTCGGTAGTGAAACCGGGCGAGCGGAGTACCGCCAGCTTGCGTTACGTATTGCACGTAACAGTGCGCAAGCTCAGGCTAGCGATGGTAGCTGGGCTTATGGCACGCGTCATCACCATCAATTTATTGATGGCTTTCATACCGGCTATAACCTCGAAGCGTTGCATCTTTTGCGTAGTGTATTAGTGACCAGAGAATTTGATGCCGTGATTGCCCAGGGGTTAGCGTTTTATCGACAACACCTGTTGGCGGAAGATGGTACCGCTAAGTATTACCATAACAACCCTTATCCACTCGACCCGCATTCGGTTGCACAAGCGATTATCACGTTGTTGACCATCGGTGATGGTGAGAGTGATATTGTTTTGGTTGAGCGCATTATCCAGCGTGCGGTAGCCACATTGTATCTACCTGATCGAGGTCAGTTTGTTTATCAGCGTAACCGACATTCAGTGAATCGCATTCACTACACGCGTTGGACTCAAGCATGGATGTATTTGGCATTACGCCTGTCTTTAACCCACAGTAACAAGGAGTAGCAAATTGAAACGCATAACTTTTCTTGGTAGCCCAATGGATGTCGCTTCAATGAGTGAAACCGTTGCGCTGATCCGTGAACGTATTCTGCGCCACGAGTTTACCCAGCATGTCGTAGTCAATGTGGCGAAATTAGTCAACATGCGTAAAGATCCGCAATTGGCTCAATCAGTCACCGAGTGTGATCTGATCAATATTGATGGTATGGGCGTGGTCTGGGGGGCTCGTTTTCTCGGTCACGCGGTACCTGAACGAGTCGCTGGTGTTGATTTATTCTTAGAACTCAATGCGATGGCAGAGAATGAACAGCTTGCGGTCTTTTATTTGGGCGCTCAACCGGACATTGTAGCCAAAACCGCTGCGGTCATGCAGACTAAGCACCCCCAGTTGACCATCGCCGGATACCACCATGGCTATTTTTGGGATGATGAACAAGCAATCGTGGAGAAAATTCGTCAATCAGGCGCTCAGTTGCTGTTTGTCGCGATTACCTCTCCGAAAAAAGAAAACTTCATTAACCGTTGGAAAGATCAGTTAGGCGTCTCGTTTGTTATGGGCGTTGGCGGTACGTTTGATGTGGTGGCTGGACATGTATCCCGTGCGCCTTTGTGGATGCAACAATTCGGCTTGGAATGGTTTTATCGGGTATTACAAGAGCCTAGAAGAATGTGGAAACGTTATTTATTGACGAATAGTCAATATATTTGGATGCTACTTGTTGAGAAGTTCAGCGATTCAAAATAAGTGAATAGTTCTTTTGTTTATTTATGTTTTTTGTTTGTAATTATTTTGGATGAAATCTGAGTAATCAGTTATGAAGTCTATTGGTGTAAGTTTGTCTTATTTTCGATAAGCACAAATGCTTTTATCAAACTGGCGTGTTTTTATTATGATTTACCTTTAATATTTACTCTAGCTTGATACCAAAATGACACATTGATGCATATTAAGATGTTGCACTATGTTGATCATTTATTGCAGCATAATATGCTGGGTACAGGCCTAACCATTTACTTTTACAAGGAAAGGTAAACAATATGAAAATCCGTCGAACTTATCTAGCTGCATGTTTTGCATTGTTATTTTCATCAGCATCTTTTGCCGATGAAACTTGTAGTATTACTCCTGAAGTAACATTAAATCAAAATCAACTGCCTAGCGAAGGTGGCTACATATCCACTAAGTTGTCCATTGCTAATGAAAATTGTGGTAGCGTAAAATTTAAATATTGGCTTTCAGTGACTGGTCCTGATGGTCTTTATTTTCCGGCTAAAGCGGTCGTTGGTGCCGATACCTCACCTATCGAGTCAGAGCAAGGTCTACGTGAAGGAAACAACTTAAATGTTACTCGTGGTATTTGGGTTCCTGAATATATGAGAGATGGTAAATATACAGTCTCTTTACAGGTTGTTACCCAAGACGGTGATATCTTTAATAGTGATGAAGATTTTGCCAAAGGGGTTGACTTTAATAGCTTGCCCACAATTGATGGTGTCACACTTGAAGTGACCAATCAGCTAGATATTAAAAATGTAGCGAGTACTGGTGGTTATGTGCCATTTTCAATTAATGTTGAAAATGGACGCGATACTCAAGCTAAAGTGGAATTCTGGATGAGCGCCATTGGTCCTCATGGGTTGGTTATTCCTGTTCATGCTCGAGAAAAGTGGACCATCGCTTCCGGTGCTGATTATTCTAAAGTAAGAGGTTTTTGGTTCGAAGAAGGTTATCCTGCAGGGTATTATGTTATTAAGACTGAAATGGTAGATTTAGAGTCTGGTGCAAAAACAGAATCACTACTATTAGTCATTAAAGACTAATCTTCCGATCTGCGATCTTACTGAAACTGAGGCATATATAAGATATGCCTCAGTTGTTTTATCTGCTTATTCATTTTTCTGAGTTATTTTCTACAGTTATATTGGTGGTTTTGTTGTCTATGGATAGAAACTGGCTAGATGGTGTTAGGTTATATTGGTTGTTTTTGATTTGAACATGGTCGAAAGATAAAACACTATCTTGAGTTGTTGTTCTAATGATGGACTTATATTGATCTTCTATTCTGTTTTTTCCTTTTTCAAAATGGATATTATTAAAGGTATTCTGTTCTATTTTAATCTTTTTTATCGGTTGCTTTGCTGTGTTTTTTTTACCAAAGCTTTGTAATCTTATTCCTTGCTG
This sequence comes from Vibrio chanodichtyis, assembly GCF_028863985.1. Classification (NCBI taxonomy): domain Bacteria; kingdom Pseudomonadati; phylum Pseudomonadota; class Gammaproteobacteria; order Vibrionales; family Vibrionaceae; genus Vibrio; species Vibrio chanodichtyis. The sequence continues at coordinate 18,791 of NZ_JARBFT010000001.1, forward strand.
AATGGTGTCAAAAGTATTACCTATGATCGAGATGTTACCCCATTGAATTTCTTTTGTTGTTCTTGGATTTGGATAAATGTTTATTGCAAATCCAAGGATATTATAAAATTTATTATTGATATAGCTGACATCAGAATAGTAGCTCACTTCATTAGCAGTTCCATTAATATCTGTAAATGTGTTGTTGGTGACTTTTGCTCCACGAGTTTCTGCGCGAGCAGAAAGCTTTAACTTACAACCAATAAATTGATTATTATCAATCAGGATATTTTGTGTGCCTGCTTTTTCGGTTCCTGTGGTTGCTTGGGTGGTTGTGACTTGCGCACAATCTTTAAACTTATTACCTCTGACGATGATGGAAGTGGAGCCTGGTTGATTGGAATGGTCATTACTGGCAGTGGTGATGCGTAATCCGGCATCACCAAACTGGTTAAATTGGTTGTGTATGATCCGGCTACCTTTAGTACTGCCTAAATAAATGCCTTGCTCTCCCCATATCGGTTGTTGATTACCATTATTAATTCCTTCGAAATGAATCGATTGCAGTGTGAGGTTTTGGGTATAAGCAATATGCAGTAAATATTCCCCAACAAATGGAGTGCATTTTTTTAAATGGCTACCATCTACACCACGGATAGTGATGTCATTTTTTTGTTTCAGGTGCAGCGTTCTGCAAATTTGATATTCGCCTGATGGAATGGTCAATATATCGCCATTGCTTAACTGATCTAGGGCATCTTGAAAGGCCGATGAATCATCAAGCCCATCATTGGCGATTGCACCAAAATCGGTTACATCAAAAGGATTAGCACTAGCTAAGCTGGAAAAGCTTAATAATAGCGCGAGAGAGCTTAATTGATAATGCACCGTGTGATCCTCTGATTAGTTAGCCATTTGTGTTCATATTGTGTTCACAGCCATGATGGATTGGCAGTAGGTAGGGTTGATATTAGCTTACGCTTCAACCAAAACTTTTCCTAATTGTGATTAATTTCCTTGTTTCTCAAAAATAACTCATGTGAAGGATATTGTCTCTATCATCTAAGCACTTTTCAATATGGTTGTTTTTATTTGTTTATTATATTTTGATTTAAAACTAAAGTTTATTTTCAGCATAAACCTTAGTTTTGATTTTTATACTAAGATTGGCTTGTCATTTAATGGTTTTTGTTTTCTATCTATTTGTTTTTGTTTTGTTTTTATTTATTTTGTGCTTTTTGATTAATTTGATATTAATGATTTTTACTGTGTTGCTTAGTTGGTGATATACATTGTGTCTTACAAATGACGCATGTTTTTCTATCAATAAAGATGTAGCCTGTATCCCACATGTCTCATACGTTAAGATTATTTATTGATGGTGTTTGTTTTTCTATTTTCTACATTTGATGTGGCAGGTTGGATAACATGATTCGATAAGGAGAGGGTGTGATGAAGGAAAAAGGTAGAATTCGGATTACTCATTATCAAGGGAAGTTCTTTTATCGACTGATCGATATTTTCTTTATTTTGTTGGTTATGTATCTTGCAGTAAAGGTTAATCAGCATGTAGTTACCATGGCTTATATTTCATTGGCATTGTTGGGTGGGCTTTTTTATTCATATATTGCTGAAAGTTTAGATATTTACAGTGATTGGCGTACGGCAAAGTTGCGATCTTTATCATTACATACCGCATTCTGTTGGGCTGCAACAATTGCTTGTCTCACCTTGCTGGGTTATTTCTTAAAAGTGAGTATCGACTTTTCCCGTCTAGTGATTGGTAATTGGTTTATTGGTACTTTTATTGTATTGATTGGCTGGCGTATATTGGCATTTGCCACTGTTTATTACATGCATAAAAAAGGCTTACACACTAGAAACTCAGTCATTATTGGTATGACAGTTCAGGGCAAAGAGCTAGCGGCGAATCTCATTCATAACCCTGAATTAGGGATTGTGATGCAAGGTTTTTATGATGATCGTGAACCTGCGCGCCTTGAAGATGGAGCACCAGTATTAGGCAGTATTAATGATGCGTTAAGTCTAGCTAAAACCGGTCAGGTGCAAAATGTGTACATTGCGTTGCCGATGCAGGCTCAGCATCGGATTAGCCAAATTCTAGAAGCGTTCTCTGATAGTACAGTCAACACCTACATCGTGCCTGATTTCTTTACATTCAATTTATTGCACTCACGTTGGTACACGATTGGCGATGTTAATGCCTTTAGTATTTTTGATAGCCCATTTAATGGACTATTGAACTGGGTTAAACGCTTTGAAGACTTGGTGCTGAGCAGCTTGATCTTGCTGTTGATTAGCCCTGTGTTATTAGTGGTGGCGCTTGGCGTCAAACTCAGCTCGCCTGGGCCGATCATCTTTAAACAAAATCGTTATGGTCTGGATGGTAAGCCAATTCAAGTTTGGAAATTTCGCAGTATGCGAGTGATGGATAATGGCAGCCAAGTATTGCAAGCCACCAAAGGCGATCCACGTGTTACTCGATTTGGAGCATTTATTCGCCGTACTTCATTAGATGAATTACCGCAATTTTTTAATGTGCTGCAAGGCAGTATGTCGATTGTCGGGCCAAGACCACATGCTGTGGCACATAATGAGCAATACCGCACCATTGTTAACCGCTACATGCTACGCCATAAAGTCAAACCGGGCATTACCGGATGGGCACAGATCAATGGTTGGCGTGGTGAGACGGATACCTTAGACAAGATGGAGCAACGAGTTCGCTTTGATCTCGATTATATTCACCGTTGGTCGCTGTGGTTCGATCTCAAAATTGTTTTTCTGACTATTTTTAAAGGCTTTGTGGGCAAAAATGTCTATTAAGTTAGTGTTCACTTACTTGAATGGCTCATGTACGACAGGTGAATCAATATGGAATGCAATAAAGGTAAGCAAAGGGAAGTGATGAGACTGACATCTGTGGTGACCGCCAGTTTAGTGATACAGGCGCTATGTTATGTGCCGTTGGCGGAGGCGAAGCCAACTCCGAACCCGATCGTGACCGCGTCAGGGGTGGCGATAGTACCGCAGCTTAATTTAACCAGTGGTTACAACGACAATTTAGCGAAATCTCACCGCCAGCAAGATAGCTCCGCTTTTACGATTATTGAACCCGGAGTCGGGTTAAGGTTTGAGCCGCAAGGCAATCAAACTGAAGTTAGCTATCGGTTACGTAATGGGCGCTATTTTAGCTCCGAGCAAGATAACTTTACCGACCATTTTCTCGAGCTTTCTAGCCAGTGGCCGTTGAATTCACGTCACCGTTTCGCTGTGCAATATCACTTAGCATTAGCCCATGAAGGACGTGGTGATAACGATACTACGTTTGGCCTAGCGTATAACCAGTATGATAGCCATACACTTAATTTTGGCTATAGTTTTGGTGCTACCCAAGCGGTAGGTCGTGTTGAGACCAATCTAGGTTGGCAGGATTTTCGTTATCAAAATAACCGAACGATTACCCAATATCAGGACTGGGAGGAGTGGCGTTTTAATTCGACCTTTTACTATCAGGCTTGGCCACGCACTTCATTGATTGCACAGGTGATCGCCAACTCGCGTCGCTATGACCTAGTGGAGCCGAAGTCCAGTAGTAAAGATAATGATCATTACTTTGCTTACGTTGGTGCGTTTTGGGATGCCACCGGTAAATTGCAAGGCAGTGCCAAACTGGGTTATCAGCAAAGAGAGTTTGTTGCCACCAGCCGCAAGGATTTTGATTCTCTATCGTGGGATGTCGATGTGACTTACCAAATTCGCACCTATTCAGCATTGCAACTGTTGACGCATCGCCGCTCGACAGACGCCGATGGTGACGGCGATGCCATCGATGCGCAAACCTATCAAGCCAGTTGGTCGCACAATTGGAATGCCAAGTGGCAGACTGTCGCGCAATGGACTCAACTTGATGAAGCCTACACCGTTTCTGAGCGTGAAGACCAAACCACCAAGGCGAGTTTAAATCTCAGTTATGATTTTCGGCGCTGGTTAACCTTTAACGTTGGGGTTGGCCGCGAAAGCAAAGACGCTAGTTTTGATCGACTCAGCTATAGTCAAAATGTTTATTTACTGTCCATTTACGGTGTGATGTAACCCACTATGAAGTCTCTATTCTCTTTTGTGCTCTGCTTGTTACTGCCAGTTCTGGCGATAGCCAATGATGGTTTTTATCGTTTGGGGGTTGGCGATCAAATTCGGATCCAAGTCTATGACGAACCCGAGCTCTCTTTTGAAACTCGGGTCAGTGACAATGGTACGTTGGATTATCCATTTCTTGGCAAAATTAGTTTGAAAGGTCAAACCTTAGAACAGGTCAAAACTGAGATTCATGATGGTTTGCAGGATGGATATCTGCTTAATCCGAATGTGTCGGTATCTATCCTCGAATATCGCCCTTTCTTTGTGAATGGCCAAGTGATGAAGCCCGGTAGCTACCCATACCATCCCGGTTTGACAGTTAATCAAGCGATCACTATCGCGGGGGGATTCACTGAACGCGCCTCAAAAACCAATCTATTTATTGCTAATAACGATGATCTTGAGGCAAAACCACTCAAAGTCACGTTACTGAGTAAACTTCAACCGGGTGACATATTGACTGTCTCCGAAAGCTTCTTTTAATTTTAGGGTGTAACGGTACACAAGATGGCAGGTAAACAATTCACTCAAGAAGAAGTCATTGATATTCGTCAGTATTTCAATGTGCTGCTTAGCTACAAATGGCGAATTTTGCTGTTTTCAACTTTAGTCACCACAATAAGCTTATTGCTCGTGCTCTCAATGCGTTCAGAGTACACCGCCCGTGCCACGATTTTGATTGAATCGACACAAGCGAAAGCGGTATCGATTGAAGAGGTATATGGGCTCGATACCAAAAGTCAGGAATACTATTTAACTCAAATTGAAATTCTTAAATCGGATGCGATTGCAGAGCAGGTCATTCAGCGTTTGGCTTTACAGAGCCACTCTGAATTCGACCTTACTCCGCAAAATAATCGTTTATCCGAGTTAAAAGAGCAGATCTTGCAGTGGCTACCGATACTTAACCGCTTCAAGTCACAAAATGTGGAGCAAGATCCAGAACAGTTGGCATATCGTCAAAATCGCCTAGTGTTATATAAGTTCAAGCTGGGTATGGAGATTGTTCCTATCCGTAAAACGCAGTTGGTCAATATTTACTATACCGCGGGAGATCCTCAATTAGCGGCTAACATCGCTAATGAAATCGCTCGGGTTTACATGGATAGTCATCTGGAAGCCAAGTTGGAAGTGGAATTAAAAGCCAACACTTGGCTCAATACGCGTATGGAAGAGCTGCGTGAAAAAATGCGCAGTTCCGAGACTCAACTGCAGGCATTTTTACAAGCCGAAGGTTTAGTGGATGTGCAAGGCGTGGAAGGCTTAGCAACCCAGGGGCTGGAAGAGCTGACTTCACAGATGAACCGAGCGCGCGATCGTCGTGTTGCCGCAGAAACCCTGTATTTGGTCGCTAGCAGCTATAGCAAAAATGATCGCGATATCACTGCACTCTCATCCATTCCAGAAATTTCCAACCATCCGACCATTCGAGATTTGAAGGTAGCAGAGGTCGATGCTGAGCGTAAAGTCTCTGAATTTTCTAAGCGTTATGGTCCGAAACACCCGAGATTGAAATCGGCGCAGGCACAGCTAGATGCGGTGCGTAGCAATCTGCGCGCTGAGCTTAGGCAACTACTTAATGGTATCAACAATGAGTTACAGGGCGCAAAACAAGCGGAGCTGGCACTGCAGGCGGAATTTAAGCAGCGTAAATCAGAGTTTCAAACTCTAACCGTCAAAAATGCCAAATTTTCAGAACTCAAACGTGAAGTGCAAACTAACCGTGAGCTGTTTGATCTATTCTTAGCTCGCCAAAAAGAAACCAGTGCTTCAGGGGATTTTAATACCACTATTGCCCGCTTTACTGACCAAGCGAGCCCACCGTTAGCGCCGAGTAAGCCGAACAAAAAGCTGATTGTGCTGTTGACGTGGGTGGCATCGTTTGGTTTTGGGTGTGTGTTGGCATTTATTTCTGATGCGATGTCCGACACTTTCACCGATATTAAGCAAGTAGAGAAACAGCTGGCGCTGAGTTTATTAGGGGTGATCCCAATGATTGGTAAACGGCGTGCTAAATTAGATGCCAAAGCGTATTTTGATGCGGGCTTACATCAACTCACCGAAGCGGTGCGTACTATCCGCACCAGTTATTTACTGGCTCATGTTAATCAGGGGCAGCATGTGGTGATGTTGACCTCCTGTATACCGGGCGAGGGTAAAACGCTATCCAGTATTAACTTAGCCTTATCTTTAGCTCAAATGGAGAAGACGCTGCTGATTGACTGCGATTTACGCAAGCCAGCGGTTGCTCATCGGTTTGGGATCTCCGGTGCACAGCCGGGTATCACTAATTTGTTAACCGGGACCCATAGTCTTGCAGATTGTATATATCATGATCAGCAATCTGGGCTAGATATCCTCACGGCGGGGGTTTATACCTCGAATCCGTTAGAGTTGCTGTCATCTTCGAAATTCAGCCACTGGTTAACGCAATTACGTACTCAATATCAACAAATCGTGATTGATACTCCACCCTGTTTAGCGGTAAGCGACAGCTTTATGCTGGCCAAATACGTTGATTCGGTGATTTTAGTGATTGATGCTCATCATACTCGCACACCGATGGTGCGTGATGTAGTGGGGAAATTGACTCATCAAGCCAGTCGTATTGATGGGGTGATACTCAATCGCTTGAATGCTAAACAAGCCTCACGCTATAGCGGTTACTATCATCCTCAAGCTTATTATGCTGATTACGGTAAAGCGAGTGCGCGCGAGTAGAAGCCAAAGTGAAAAAGAAAGTTTGTTGGTTTTCAATCAGGGGAAGCGAATGTGGCATGTATTGCGTGCGCTAATTGAGCAGCGTCCAGTTTCTATGCTGCTGTTGTGGGGATTAGCACTAATGACCGCGCTGGCTTCAGGGCTGAAATCATTCGGTTGGCATGCTGATTACGTGAAACAGTTGGAGCTTATGGTTGGCAGCGATTTACACCTGCATGCATTATTAGCCCTGAGTTTAACCTTGGTTGTTTATCGGGTGCTTTCGGCGACCTACGCTAGTTATCAAGGTGTACTGTTCGCGGGAGGGATTGTCGCGATCGGTTGTATGGTGGATGAAGCGTTGCAAGCTTTTGCACCGTTACGGACTTTTAGCCTGTTAGATATTTTGGCCAGCTTGATGGGGGTGATGAGCGCAAGTTTATGCAACGCTTTTTGGGTAGGATGGCGGCAACGTAAGCCGGTTGCTGTTCATTAAGCTATCAGGCTTCTAGGCCATCCCCTTCCTACTTGAAGCTGCAGCGGTGTTGGCGACGTTCGTTCACCCCAATCACATAGTTTGCCTATGCTCATGGGGACTCACTCACTTGCCGCCTAGCTGCAACTCCAAGTTGTTTGGGTATATTTAGCCATGTTTACGTGGTTAAACATGCAGGTAGTCTCTGGCGTTATGAAAAAACTGCATAATAAATTCCGCTAATTAGGCTTTATGATAAAGATCAAATTATGTAGAATGCGTTGCATAAAGTGATGACGAAAACGTTTGCGTTGAGTCGTTGTGTGGTTTTTTTGCAATTTCAGTCAAATCTGAGTCAGGAGATACAGATGCTTAAGCGTGATATGAACATCGCTGATTACGATCCGGAGCTTTACGCGGCTATCCAAGAAGAGACACTTCGCCAAGAAGAACATATTGAACTCATTGCTTCAGAAAACTACACCAGCCCGCGTGTAATGCAAGCACAAGGTTCTCAACTGACCAACAAGTATGCGGAAGGTTATCCTGGCAAGCGTTACTACGGTGGCTGTGAGTTTGTTGATAAAGCGGAAGCTTTGGCGATTGAACGTGCTTGCCAACTGTTTGGCTGTGAATATGCCAACGTGCAACCACACTCTGGCTCTCAAGCGAACAGCGCAGTGTATATGGCGCTACTTAACCCAGGTGATACTGTGCTTGGTATGAGCCTTGCGCACGGTGGCCACTTAACCCACGGTTCGCCAGTGAACTTCTCTGGTAAGCATTACAACATCATTCCTTATGGCATTGATGAAGCTGGCCAAATCAACTACGACGAAATGGAAGCGTTAGCGTTAGAGCACAAACCTAAGATGATCATCGGTGGTTTCTCGGCTTACTCACAAATCGTTGATTGGAAGCGGATGCGTGATATTGCCGATAAAGTCGGTGCTTATCTATTTGTCGATATGGCGCACGTTGCTGGTTTGGTCGCGGCTGGAGTTTACCCAACACCCGTACCATTTGCTCATGTGGTGAGTACCACAACCCATAAAACTTTGGCTGGTCCACGCGGCGGTTTGATTTTGTCAAATGCTGGCGAAGAGATGTATAAGAAACTGAACTCTGCGGTTTTCCCTGGCGGCCAAGGTGGTCCACTGATGCATGTGATTGCGGCTAAAGCAGTGGCATTTAAAGAAGCGATGGAGCCTGAGTTCAAAGCTTATCAAGCGCGCGTAGTCAAAAATGCTAAGGCGATGGTGGCGCAGTTCCAAGCTCGCGGCTATAAAATTGTCTCGAACAGCACCGAGAATCACCTGTTTTTGGTCGATCTGATCGATAAAGACATTACCGGCAAAGATGCGGATGCCGCACTCGGTGCAGCGAACATCACGGTTAACAAAAACTCGGTGCCAAATGATCCACGCAGTCCATTTGTGACATCTGGCATCCGCGTAGGTACACCGGCGATCACCCGTCGTGGCTTTACCGAGCAAGATGCACAAGATCTGGCTAACTGGATGTGTGATGTGCTCGATAACATCAATGATGCTGCGGTAATTGAAGCGACCAAGCAAAAAGTGCTGGCGATCTGCCAACGTTTACCCGTTTATGCGTAAGCGGTCAGTCGAACAGATACTGCGATAAGTGAAAGCCTGCATTTTTGCAGGCTTTCTACTTTTTATCTTACTTAGAAGCGCAATGGCTTTTACTACTTAACTTCTAACCCTTTGGCTTGCAAATCCGCATGATAAGAAGAGCGCACAAACGGGCCACATGCCGCATGAGTAAAGCCGAGTTGCAGTGCGATGGCTTTTAGTTCATCAAACTCAGCAGGGGGAACATAGCGCTCAACCGGTAAATGGTGGCGGCTTGGTGCTAAATATTGGCCGAGTGTTAACATGGTTACCCCATGGGCACGTAAGTCTTGCAGTACTTCAATGATCTCTTGCTTGGTTTCACCTAAGCCCATCATTAGCCCTGATTTAGTCGGGATATGCGGGTGCTGCTGTTTAAATTGGCGCAGTAATTCTAGCGACCACTTGTAGTTTGCCCCCGGGCGCACTTTACGATACAAGCGTGGCGCCGTTTCTAAATTATGGTTAAACACATCCGGTGGATTATCTTGCAGCGCGGCTAAGGCAACATCCATCCGGCCTCGGAAATCTGGCACTAGGGTTTCAATTTTGATGTGTGGATTTAACTGGCGAATTTCACGGTTACACGCAGCGAAATGTTGCGCGCCACCATCACGTAAATCATCACGATCTACTGAGGTGATCACCACATACTTGAGCTGCATATCGCGAATGGTTTGTGCTAGTTTTTGCGGCTCTTGCGCTTCCGGCGCATTTGGGCGGCCATGGGCCACATCACAGAACGGGCAGCGTCGAGTACAGATGGCACCAAGGATCATAAACGTGGCGGTACCATGGTTAAAACATTCCGCCAAGTTGGGACACGAAGCTTCTTCACACACTGAGTGCAGGCTATTTTTACGCATCGCGGCTTTGATGTCTTGGATGCGTTGACTGTCGCTGGGCAGCTTTATTCTCATCCATTCCGGCTTGCGCAGAATTTCTTGCGGCTCTGTCGGCATATTTTTGGTTGGAATTAAGGCCATTTTGGCGGCATCACGATACTTAATGCCGGCTTCCATCTGAATTGGTTTACTCATAATTATAGGCTTCTGTGCTGAATTCGACTTGCTCGTAGTCTAGTTGAGCAACGAGGTTTTGGATTAATAGTTGTGCTACGGCTTCGAGGTCAACCGAGCGATCAAAATCGCTGATTTGCACCATCTCCATGCCGGGATAGCCACAAGGGTTGATGCGTTGAAAAGGGCTAAGATCCATCTGAATATTCAATGCCAACCCATGGAATGAGCAGCCTTTGCGGATACGCAAACCTAATGAACAGATTTTTTTATCTTGTACATAAACCCCAGGCGCATCAGGGCGGGCAGCAGAATCAATCTGGTAGTCTTGTAAGGTGTTAATGACTAACTGTTCAATCTTAGTGACCAGTTCACGAACCCCGAGGTGTTTACGGCGCAGATCAATTAATACGTAGGCGATTAATTGCCCGGGGCCATGGTAAGTGACTTGCCCACCACGATCACTTTGCAGCACTGGAATATCACCAGTATTTAATAGATGTTCAGTTTTGCCAGCTTGTCCTTGAGTAAACACTGGATGGTGCTCGACCAGCCAGACTTCATCGCGCGTTGTTGAGCTACGCTGATCGGTGAAGTGGTGCATCGCCTGCCAAACGGGCGTGTAATCCTGCTTACCAAGGTATCTCACTAACAACTGATTTTCCATCAAGCACATCCATCTGAGATATGTAAAGTATTTCGATTATAAACTGCTTGTGCATAATCAACTACCTATCTGCGGCATCTTTTTGATGTTATGGTGGGGGTGGCTAATTAACTTTATGAAAAATAAAGAAAAGCAGCCGAAGCTGCTTCCAATAATATTTTAACAAATAAAATAATGACGAGGTTTACAACACCATACGCACAATATCGATTTCACCTAGCTCTTTATAGAGGATTTCCACTTGTTCGATCGAGGTCGCGTGAATGGTCACTGATACGGAATGATAGTTACCTTTTGCGCTTGGTTTGACTCGTGGGCTGTAATCACCAGGAGCGTGGCGCTGAATCACTTCTAACACCCGTTCTGGTAGCTCAGGTTTAGCATATCCCATGACCTTGTAAGTAAAGGAACATGGAAATTCGAGCAAATCTTTTAATTTCGCATCAGAGTTGATGTTGAGCATAGTGACACTCCAGTTTGAGCATTGGAAAAACGGGACGAAATACTACAGCCATTCCGATGTGATCTCAAGCGCACAAAAAAGCCGCACTGGGCGGCTTTGTTTAGTGTTGAATCGATATGCACTCAAGCTAGGATAGGGTTCACTTAAAACCAGCTTTTAAACAGCAGTACCAAGTAGTCCCACAGACGATTAAATAAGCTACCTTCTTCTACATCTTCCAGCGCCATCAGTGGGTATTGCACTAGATCGTTGCCAGAGAGTTGATAGTAAAGCGTCCCGACCACATCACCTTTTTTCAGTGGTGCTTTAAGCTCTTTTTCCAGCACAAAGCTGGCGGTGAGATCTTTGGCTTGGCCGCGAGGTAGGGTGACATAAGTATCTTCTGCCACGCCGAGCGCGATGGTATTTTGGCTACCCATCCAGATGGTTTCGTTGACAAAGGTTTCGCCAGCTTTATGTGGCGCTACGGTTTCAAAAAAGCGGAAGCCATAACTGAGCAGTTTTTTACTTTCTGCTTTGCGGGCGTTTTCACTGTCGGTACCCATCACCACAGCCACTAAACGCATGCTCCCTTCAGTCGCTGAGCTCACTAGGTTATAACCCGCGCCACTGGTGTGTCCGGTTTTGATCCCATCCACATTCATGCTTTTATCCCACAGTAAGCCGTTGCGGTTATATTGGGTGATACCGTTGTAGGTGTATTTTTGCTCCGCATAAATGGCATATTCATCCGGTACATCTCGGATCAGTGCTTGGCCAAGTAGCGCTAAGTCATAAGGGGTTGAGTATAAATTCGCATCATCCAAACCATGTGAGTTGGTGAAGTGGGAATTTTTCATATTCAACGAGCTAGCCCAAGCATTCATCAGATCGACAAACGCATCTTCGGTGCCGGCAATGTGTTCAGCCATGGCGACACACGCATCGTTACCGGACTGAATAATAATGCCACGGTTAAGATCGCTGACTTTTACTGTGGTTCCGACTTCAATAAACATTTTCGATGAGTCAGGAAAGTTTTTCGCCCAAGCATTTTTGCTGATCGTTACATCATCATTGAGTGAAATATTGCCACGTTGGAGCTCTTGCCCAATCACATAGCTGGTCATCATTTTGGTCAGGCTGGCCGGAGAAAGTTTGGTATTACTCTCTTTTTCCGCTAACACTTTACCTGAATGATAATCCATCAACACATAGCCTTTGGCGGCAATTTGTGGTGCATCAGGAACCACGATCGGAGAGGCTAATGCGCTGCTGCTTAATGAGATGGCGAGCGTAATCGAAGACGCTAACCCAGATTTTAGGATTAATTTTTTCATGGTGAATGCTTAGTTCTACTTAAGTGTCCGTAATCTTAACAAAAATAACCTCTCAAACCAGACGCGGATGATCAAGTCTGGTTTGAGTTATTATTGAGTGCGTTTATTAAGCGTTTTAATAAATGCGCTGTCGTAACCAGCAGATTTTACTTGTTCAAGTAAATTCTGGGTTAGATCATCGTCAGTAAAGGGGCCAAGGTACAAGCGATGATGGCTGTCTGCGCTTTCCACAAAGCTTGGCACCGATAAGTTCTGACCTAAGTTCTGCGCTAAAGTTCGGACCCGTTCAACATGTTGTGATGAAACCACCTGAATCACATATTCAAGCGCATTAATTTTCGGGCGCGGGGCTGTTGGCTTGTCGACACTGATGACTTCAATTTTGACATTGGCCGTGCCAGCTTGTACTACGCCAATTTTGTAGGCGGCCGCATAGCTAAGATCAATCACTCGTCCGTCATGGAACGGACCGCGATCATTGACTCGGACAATGGTGGTTTTGCCATTATCGGTGTTGGTCACTTTTACATAGCTCGGGATCGGCAGGGTTTTATGCGCAGCCGTCATCGAATACATGTCGTAAATTTCACCATTTGAGGTGCGGTGACCATGAAACTTTTTACCATACCAAGAGGCTTTACCGCTTTCGGCAAAGCCTTTGGGATCTTTAATAATGCTATAGCTCTTACCGCGCAGGTTGTAGTTTTTATTGCCGCCTAAGCTATATGGCTCATACTGTGGATGAGCATCTTCAATATGCTCAACCGACAGTGGTTTATCCGGTGCTTTATCATCCGACATCTCGTAGCGGCCACTGGAAGAGCTGCATCCAGCCAAAATGAAAATAAGCAAGGTGTATAAATAAAATCGGTTCATTAAAGTGTCTTCGAAAACGCCTTACGATGGGTATGAATGGACATCAAAATACCGAAACCGGCCATCAGAGTCACCATTGAAGTCCCACCATAACTAATCAGCGGTAGCGGTACGCCTACCACAGGTAAAATTCCGCTTACCATGCCTATGTTCACAAACACATACACAGAGAAGCTGAGTACGATACTGCCCGCCATCATGCGCCCAAAGGCATTTTGGGCATGGCTAGCTAAGTACAGCCCGCGGCCAATAATAAATAAATATAGGCTCAACAGCGCTAAGATGCCGATCATACCCCATTCTTCAGCAATTACTGCAAAGATAAAGTCAGTATGTCGTTCAGGAAGAAATTCCAGTTGCGATTGCGTGCCATGTAGCCAGCCTTTGCCGGATAACCCGCCCGATCCAATCGCAATCTTACTTTGGATAATATGATAGCCCGCTCCGAGTGGGTCGGATTCTGGGTCAAACAGCGTGCGTACCCGAACTTTTTGGTATTCGTGCATCAAAAAGAACCACAGTACAGGCACAAAAGCACCCACGGAAATGGCCGCAGCCGTGATCAGCTTCCAACTGATCCCGGCTAAAAAAATCACAAAAATGCCGGATGCGGCAATCAGAATTGAGGTACCTAGATCGGGTTGTTTCGCAATCAAGATAGTCGGTACAAACACCATCAGTAGTGAAACTGCTAAGGTTTTTAACGAGGGCGGCAGAGCGCGTTTGCCGATATAACGTGCCACCATCAGCGGAACCGCCAGTTTGAGCAATTCTGAGGGTTGGAAACGGACAAAACCAAGGTCAAGCCAACGCTGTGCACCTTTGGAGGTTTCTCCAAACAGCAGTACACACACTAGCAGTACCCCCCCACAGAAAAACAGTATTGGTGCAGCACTTTCGTAAGTGCGAGGTGAAATTTGTGCGAGCAGCACCATTACCACCAGTGACATCGCCATACGCATCGCTTGGCGATCCATCATAGCGATGCTTTGCCCGCTGGCACTATACATCACTACTAGCCCAAATCCCATCAGGGTTAAGACACCAATTAACAACGGTAAATCGAGATGAAAACGCTCAAACAGCACCCGATTTTGTCCGGTAGAGGGATCCATCTTCATTATTGTTGTGCCTCTTGTGTCACACTGTTACCTAAAATCACCCGATCGAAGATCTGACGGACCACAGGGCCACCATTGCTTGAACCGCCACCGCCGTGTTCGAGTACCAATGTGACGATCACTTTGGGATCATTCACCGGAGCGAAACCAGTAAATAAAGCGTGGTCGTGTAGATGTTCCGCTAATTCGCTGGCGTTGTATTTTTGGCCATCAGCTAAACCAAACACTTGCGCAGTACCGGATTTGCCCGCTGTAGGATAAGACATATTTTGAAAAGCGCGTCGTGCGGTACCTTTCGCGCCATGGTTAACCAAGTGCATGCCTTGGATCGCCATCTCCCAATACCGTTTTGGCACCCCATCAATCGGCGGATAGGTGGTGTAAGACATATCCCGCTGACTAGCAAATTGGGCACCGTTTTCAATGGTGGCACGCAATAGATGAGGTGCAGTGACAGCACCATGGTTGACTAACACCGAGGTGGCTTTGGCAATTTGCATCGGGGTTGCGGTCCAATAGCCTTGACCAATTCCAACCGGAATCGTATCACCTTGGTACCATGGCACTTTATGGCGGGCCATTTTCCATTCACGAGTAGGCATATTCGCCTTACTCTCTTCGTAAATATCAATGCCGGTAAATTCACCAAAACCAAAACGCATCATCCAACTGGAGAGCTTATCGATCCCCATATCGTAGGCTATTTGATAGAAGAAGGTATCCACCGACTCTTCAAGGGATTTGATGATATCAACTCGAC
This sequence comes from Vibrio chanodichtyis, assembly GCF_028863985.1. Classification (NCBI taxonomy): domain Bacteria; kingdom Pseudomonadati; phylum Pseudomonadota; class Gammaproteobacteria; order Vibrionales; family Vibrionaceae; genus Vibrio; species Vibrio chanodichtyis. The sequence goes on from NZ_JARBFT010000001.1 coordinate 33,968, forward strand.
CATGTCCCCAGCGTAGCCAATCACGGAAAGGGCGCGTATCGGTATTAGGAATGCGCCAATAGCCTGGATCGTTACGCGTGGTATTTGGGGTGATGACGCCGTCTTGCAGTGCTGAAACGGCGATAAAGGGCTTAACCGTTGAACCGGGTGGGTAAATCCCCAGCGTGGTACGATTCACCAATGGGCGGCGTGTATCATTGAGTAATTCATTGTAAGCCTTGGCGGAAATACCATGTACGAACGAGTTGGGGTTATAGCTTGGGCTCGATACCATCGCCAGTACACCATTATCCTGTGGATCGAGTGCAACCACAGAGCCACGGCGTCCATCTAATAATTGATAAGCGTAGAGTTGTAGTTCAATGTCGAGGTTGAGCACAATATCTTGCCCGGGGATAGGCGGAACATATTTTAGCGTACGGATCACCCGCCCGCGGCTATTGACTTCCACTTCCTGATAACCGGCAGTGCCATGCAGCAAATCTTCGTAGTAACGTTCAATGCCCAGCTTGCCAATATCACGTGTGGCTTGATAGTTGGCTTTTTTATCTTCTCGCTCTAAGCGCTCCAGATCTTTATCGTTAATGCGTGATACATAGCCAATCACATGAGTCAGTACTTCGCCATATGGATAATAACGTTTTAGGTTAGCGCTAACTGCAACACCGGGGAATTTGTGCTGATTGACCGAGAATTTAGCCACTTGCTCGTCGGTGAGCTGAGTCAGTAATGGTACCGAGTTAAAACGCCGTGTTTGGCGGCGTTCTTTTTCAAAAGCGGCCAGTGCTTCTGGGCTAATTTCGAGGATCTGCTGTAAGCGCTCAATCGTTTCCGTCATATTGGGCACTTTTTCTGGGGTCAGCTCTAAGTTGAATACTGGACGGTTTTCCGCCAGCAATACCCCATTACGATCAAAAATCAGTCCGCGATTCGGTGAAATCGGCACCACTTTGATTCGGTTATCATTGGAGCGGGTTTTATAATCTTGATACTGGTTGATCTGGATATGATACAAGTTAGTGACCAGCAGCCCCATACACAGCAAAATTGCCAAGAAAGAGACGATAGCGCGATTACGAAACAGCTGCGTTTCGGCTTGATGGTCGCGGATTGGGGAATGCTGGTGTCGCATGGCACGCTATTCTCGATGGTAAGGGTGGTTAGTGGTGATGCTCCAAGCACGATATAAGCTTTCTGCCATCACGACTCTCACCAACGGATGAGGCAAGGTGAGCGGTGAAAGTGACCAACTTTGATCCGCCGCGGCTTTGCAAGCAGGAGCAAGTCCTTCTGGCCCGCCAATCAAAATCGAAACGTCGCGGCCATCGTGTTTCCAGCTTTCCAGTTGTTGCGCAAGCTCCTCGGTATCCCAGCGTTTACCGGGAATATCCAAGGTGATGATGCGATTACCTTTCGGTACCGCAGCGAGCATCGCTTCGCCTTCTTTTTGCAAAATGCGCGCAATATCGGCATTTTTACCCCGTTTACCCGCGGTAATCTCTACCAATTCGAGTGGCATATCATGCGGGAAGCGACGGCGGTATTCTTGAAAGCCCTCTTCAACCCATTTCGGCATTTTGGTACCGACCGCGATCAGTTGAATTTTCACACTTAGCCCCAGAGTTTTTCCAGTTGATACAGTTCGCGTTGTGATGCTTGCATCACATGCAGCATCACGCTGCCCATATCTAACACCACCCATTGACCTTCATTTTCACCATTGATGCCAAGTGGGGTTAGACCAGCAAGTTTGGCTTGGTTGGCAACATGTTCAGCAATCGAGGTAACATGGGTTTTTGAGGTGCCGGTGCACACAATCATAAAATCAGTAACGCTGGATTTACCTTGAACATCTAGCGTGGTGATATCCACCGCTTTAATATCATCGGCTTTGTCGGCAAGAAAGTCTTTGAGTGCTTCAGCTTGCAAGGGAATATCCTCTTAATGGAGTTAATAAAAGCCACTGTTTTGATCCCCTTCCTACTTAAAGCTGTAGCGGTGTTGGCTAGGTTCGTTCATCCCAATCACATAGTTTGTCTATGCTGATGGGGACTTACTCACTTGCTGCCTACCTACAACATCAAGTTGTTTGGGTATATAAACGGCGCAGTATATCACGCTTTTAGTGTGGTAAAGGCAGCTTTACCTGAGGATCACAGCATTGCAAACTCAATTGCTGCAAGATTGGCCATACCGGTTGTTGATATTGTGTTTTGGCCAGTAATTCAGCTTGTGCCAGTAAGCTCAGTAGTGAGTGCAGTGTACGAGTGGGTAATCGCTGCAAGGCTGCTGAATAAAGTGGCCTACGATTTTGCCACACCCGATGGCGATCAAATAGAGCACCGAGATTGCCCAGCGTTTGGCGCTCTTGCTGCCATTTTAACAGTTGGATCAGCTCTTTTTGCGCACTACGGATCAATATGATTGGCTCACTCTCTTCCAGCATCAGTTGGCGTAAGATGCGCTGAGCACGGTTAGCCTTGCCCTCAAGCAAGGCATCCATCCAGTGATAAGGCGTGAAATGGTTATGGCGACTCAGTGACTCTTCTAAGCGTACTAAGGTGAGTCGGCCATCAGGGTAGAGTAGGGCTAATTTTTCTAGGCTTTGACTAAGTGCAAACAAATTACCTTCATGCCACTGTGCCAGCATTTGTACCGCCTCAGCGTCCGGTTTTAAGCCGAGTGTGTAGCAGCGCTGTTGCACAAACTGTGGTAGGCGGTTTAATTCAGGAGTGAGGCAATTGACCCAACAGGCGTTTTGGCTCAGGCTTTTAAACCAAGCGGCACTTTCTTGGGCCTTAGTCAGTTTAGGACCGATCACCAACAGCAGAATATCCGCGTGGAGCTGACCTACTAAGGTGTTTAACTCTTTTGCTGTCGCGGCGTTGATGCCCGATTCTGGGATTTCCAGCTCGATTAACTGACGATTGGAAAACAGGCTGAGAGCCTGACAACAATCATAGACAGAGCTCCAATCTAAGCTGGCATCCGCGCTGAAGCGATGTTTTTCGATAAATCCTTGCGCTTTGGCCGCGGTTTCAATCGCGGTTTTGGCTTCTTGGATCAACAGCGGTTCATTACCCAATACGAGGTAAATCGGATACAGGGTTTTGTGCAGTGACTCAGCCAGTTTTTCAGCGTAAATGCGCATCGAAACTACTCACTTTGGCCTTCTGTGGCGGTTGGCTCCGTCAATTCTTGAGCCTCAAGCTGATAATCGGCCTGAGCGTTTTCATGTTCTAAGGCTTGCTCATCCAGTGTTTTACGGGCGAAGTCGGCTTTTAAACGTGCCATTTGGCGCACAATTTGGCTAGCGGCCAAGCGGCGCATCTCTTCTTCAATCATGTCGCGTTCAACAGATTTTGCCAGTGCAGTCAGTGGGTTATCTAGATAGCTACGCGTAACGCTGGTTGAAAAAGTCCGGCTGCCTAGCTCAGGCACGGTTACTCGATAAGAGGCTCGAAAGGTCAGCTCTTTTTCTGCGGCGCGGGTATTTTGGTATAGCGATAAGGTGCGTTCGCCGACACTTTCACTGAGCAGATGTAAATTCGGCACATCGGCGGCGGGGGTTTGTAAGTTGACCTTATTCAGACGTAATTGGCGATGAACTAAGCGTGTAAAGCTGCTGTATTGGTCATAACTGGTTAAAGACATGCTCGATAGCTCTTGTGGAATACTGTAGTCACCACGTAAGTGGAAACCACACGCGGTCAGTAAGCTGGTGAGCAATACCAAAAGTGACCATTTCAAACTAGTAACAACAGGGGTAGGCATGGAGGCTTCAGTCTCATTATTAGGCACAATACTTATCTCAGCTTATCAAGCGTTGATCATGCGATAAGCTGAGATAAATACACAGGACGATTCCTGTTTACTGACCTTAAAACCCGCCATTAGTTCATTGGTTACGCTAATGGCGGGTTGATTGGTTACGCTAGGCTAAGTTAGCTCGCTACGATATTGAGCAGTTTACCCGGCACATAAATCACTTTACGTACGGTTAGACCATCGGTGAATTTCTGCACGTTCTCATCTTGCATGCCTAATGCTTCCACTTGTTGTTGAGTGGCATCAGCAGCAACGGTCAGTTTGCCACGCAGTTTACCGTTGACTTGTAGCACGATCAGCTTTTCATCTTCGACCAGTGCGGCTTCATCGTACGTTGGCCAGCTTGCCGTATCGATATTGCTTTGACCGAGTGCCACCCACATTTCGAAACAGATATGTGGAGTGATCGGGTACAGCATCAGCGTGATGGCTTTCAGTGCTTCATCCAGAATCGCACGATCTTGCGCTTCGGCCATTGGTGCTTTAGTCAGCTTGTTCATCAGCTCCATGATCGCAGCGATAGCGGTATTGAAAGTCTGACGACGCGCGACATCATCGGTCACTTTGGCGATGGTTTTGTGGACATCGCGGCGCAGCGCTTTTTGGTCTGCATTCAGAGCAGATGCATCCAGTGCTGGAGCTTGGCCAAGCGCAGCATGTTCACGAACCAGTTTCCAAACCCGACGCAGGAAGCGGTTAGCGCCCTCAACACCAGATTCTTGCCATTCCAGGGTCATATCCGCAGGTGAGGCAAACATCATGAACAGACGTACCGTGTCAGCACCGTATTTGTCGACCATCTCTTGTGGGTCGATGCCGTTGTTTTTCGACTTAGACATTTTGATCATGCCTGAGTGCTCAACTTGACGACCTGTGGTATCCACTGCCGAGACGATACGGCCTTTGCCATCACGTTCTACTTTGACTTCAGTTGGCGCAACCCACTCTTTACCACCTTTGTCATTGGTGTAGTAGAAAGCATCAGCCAGTACCATGCCTTGGCATAGCAGCTTTTTAAATGGCTCATCGCTTTGCACGTAACCTGCATCACGCAGCAGTTTGTGGAAGAAACGTGAATAGAGCAGGTGCATACACGCATGCTCAATACCACCGATGTATTGATCGACTGGCAGCCAGTAATTGGCTTTGGCTGGATCAAGAATATCATCCGCTTGTGGTGAACAGTAACGCGCGTAATACCATGAAGACTCCATAAAGGTGTCAAAGGTATCGGTTTCGCGCAGGGCTGGCGCACCGTTAAAGGTGGTTTTTGCCCACTCTTTATCAGCTTTGATTGGGCTGGTTACCCCATCCATCACCACATCTTCGGGCAAGATCACAGGCAGTTGGTCAGCTGGTACTGGGTGGACTTGGCCATCTTCAGTCGTCACCATCGGAATTGGTGCACCCCAATAACGTTGACGGGACACGCCCCAGTCACGCAGACGGAAGTTAACTGTTTTGGTGCCTTTGCCTTCTGCTGCCAATTTGGCCGCGATCGCGTTAAAGGCGGCTTGGAAATCCAAACCATCAAATTCGCCAGAAGCGAACAACACGCCTTTGTCAGTGTAAGCGGCTTCCGACACATCCAGCTCGCTGCCATCAGCAGGCTTAATCACAGGGATGATATCTAGGCCGTATTTGGTCGCGAATTCAAAGTCACGTTGGTCATGAGCTGGTACCGCCATCACTGCGCCAGTACCGTAATCCATTAATACGAAGTTGGCGATGTAGATCGGTACTTCACGACCGTTTAAAGGATGGATAGCGGTTAGGCCAGTTGCCATGCCTTTCTTTTCCATGGTCGCGAGTTCAGCTTCGGCCACCTTGGTGTTTTTACATTCGTCAATAAATGTGGCGAGCGCAGGTTTATTGGCTGCCGCTTTGCTGGCCAGAGGGTGACCCGCGGCGATAGCCACGTAGGTCACACCCATCAAGGTATCAGGGCGTGTGGTATACACTTCAAGGTCTGTGCTTTCGCCTTTAACGGCAAATTTCAGCTCTACACCTTCAGAGCGGCCAATCCAGTTACGCTGCATGGTTTTAACCATTTCAGGCCAACCGTCAAGGTTATCCAGATCATCAAGCAGCTCTTGGGCATAGGCCGTGATCTTAATAAACCATTGTGGGATCTCTTTTTGCTCAACCGGAGTATCACAGCGCCAGCAGCAACCATCTTCTACTTGCTCGTTGGCCAGCACGGTTTGGTCATTAGGGCACCAGTTAACCGATGAGGTTTTTTTGTACACTAAGCCTTTTTCAAACAGTTTAGTGAAGAACTCTTGTTCCCAACGGTAGTACTCTGGGCGGCAAGTGGCAAATTCACGATTCCAGTCATAACCAAAGCCCAGTAATTTGAGCTGGTTTTTCATGTATTCGATATTTTCGTAAGTCCAAGGCGCTGGCGCAGTATTGTTTTTGACCGCCGCATTTTCTGCTGGCAGACCAAATGCATCCCAACCGATAGGTTGTAGTACGTTTTTGCCTTGCAGACGTTGGAAACGAGAGACTACATCACCGATGGTGTAGTTGCGCACATGACCCATATGCAGTCGGCCGCTTGGGTACGGGAACATAGAAAGACAGTAGAATTTTTCTTTGTTTGGGTCTTCACTAACCACGAAGGTTTGGTGGTTGTCCCAGTGCTGTTGAACCTTGTGTTCAATCTCTTGTGGGTTGTATTGCTCTTGCATCGATGACATCCATCTTGGAATTTGTGAGTTCAGTAGGAACGAACTCTTTCGGTTCGGCATAGAATACAGAAAGCAGGGGTTTACAACAATAGCTATCCCCTTCCAACTTGAAGCTGCAACTTGAAGTTGGAAGGGGATGATCCGCTAGTCATCAGGCTTGAGAGAGGTAAGATATGCCAAAACAGAAAGCAAGTTATGAAGCCTTATTGGCTGAGGTGGTAGAAACCCTTAAACACAGTTCTGATGGTGTGCATGAGATTGTGCAATCTTCCGCCAAGTATGTGAATGCGGCTAATGATTTAACCAAAGATGAGCTCGCCTTAATCTCAGCTTATATCGAAGCCGATCTCAAAGAGTTTTCGGAACGTGTTGAGCAGAGCAAAAGTGGCCCATTTTATCTGATGATCACTAACTCGATTTGGCAGGGGCTGCTGGATATTACTGATCGCACCAGCGTCGAGTGGCGAGAGTTGTTTGCCGATTTGGAGCATCAAGGCTTGTATCAAGTCGGTGACATGATTGGCTTGGGGATCTTGGTGTGCGATCACTGCGGTCACAAAACCGAGTTTACTCACCCAACTGTGGTAGAGCCTTGTACTCAATGTGGCGGTAAAGCTTTCAGCCGCCAAGCTCTTAAGCCTTAGCACAATCTTAGATCTATTGAAAAACCCAACCTGATCCAAACCAATCACGGGAAGCTTTGCTTCCCGTTTGTGTCAGTGTTTATTTGTGTCAGCACTGGTATTTATATCAGTACTTATATATGGCGACGTCGCCAGCCAGCCAACATCAGAGCCAGTCCGACCCAGAGATAGAGTGGTGTGGTGCCGACTTGATAATAAGGCGTGCTGCCCCGAGTTGGGGTGACTGTGGCTCTTAATACGCCAGTTTCAAATTGTGGCAGTTGAGCGATAATCCGCCCACGTTGATCGGTGATCGCGGTAATGCCATTGTTGGTCGCACGGATCAGTGGTTTACCGAGTTCTAATGCGCGCATACGGGCAATTTCCATATGTTGCATCGGACCGATGGAGCGGCCAAACCAAGCGTCATTGGATAGCGTGAGCAGAAAATCGGTCTCAGCGGTCACATTGTCACGCACTTGCTGATTAAAGATAATTTCATAACACAGTGCGGCAGCAAACGCGAAGCCTTTGGCAATCAGGTTCGGCTGTACATACTCGCCTTGGCTAAACGAGGACATCGGCAGATTAAAAAAGGGAGCGAGCGGTCTTAACAGCGCCTCAAATGGCACAAATTCGCCAAATGGCAACAAATGGTATTTGTGGTAGCGCAGACTTAGGTCATAGCGATACTCTTCGTGAGGAGTAACGCCAAGGGTCAGTACACTATTGAAATACTGTTGATCATCATTTTGATTGATAATGCCGGTGATCACAGCACTCTGATTGATTCGCGCCGCAGCATCTAAATTATGCAAGAATGACGGAATTTCAGATTCCAGTGCAGGGATTGCCGCTTCTGGCCAAATAATGATGTCCGCATCCCAGTTTTCTCGGGTGAGATCGGTGTATTTCATGATGGTTGGCCAGCGCTGGTTGGGCAGCCATTTTAAGCCTTGTTCAATGTTGCCTTGGAGCAGCGCGACCGTTGTGTTGCGTTCGGTTTGCGGAGTGACCCATTGGATCGCTTGTAAGCCATAGCCAGTGGCATAGATGATTAGCGGGATTAAGAGAGTGAGCCAGCGGCGATTGAGCAGAGCATAAGCACAACTGCCGGCACAGATCAGCAGTAGTAAGGTGATCAACTCCACTCCGCCGATCGGCGCGAAGTTAGCCAATGGACTATCAATTTGGCTGTAGCCAAGCCATAGCCAAGGAAAGCCAGTCATCACCCAGCCGCGTAACCAATCAGTGATTAACCATAATGCCGGTACTGCGCCTAACCATTTGCTGCGCGAGTTATTGGCAAACCAGCGATTGAGCAGCCAGCCGAAAAGTGCCGGATAAAGGGCGAGATAACCGACCAGTAAGGTCATTAAAAACAGGCTAGCGATTTTAGGCATTCCGCCAAAGGTGTCGATACTGACATGTACCCAACTGATCCCGAAGGCAAATTGCCCAATTCCCCACGCATAACCAATTATCGCAGCTCGCCGTGCAGTTTGTTGATGCAGCAGCAGCAGCAGTAAAGTGGGGCTGATTAAGGCGAGTGGCCAAATTTGATAGGGGGCAAAAGCCAGCGGGGTCAACACACCAACCAAAGCGGCCGCGAGCGGCCGCATTAGGCGATGAGATAATAGGCTGTTCATCGTGTTGTTATTTACCGTTGCTCAGTCATCGGAGAGGGTTATTCTTGTGCATGCGAGAGCGTTTCTAGATCTGGCACGGTCACTTGCAAGGCGACCACGCGGCGATTGTCCGCTGCCATCACTTTGAAATTGTAGCCTGCGATATCGACCACCTCGCCACGGGCGGGTAAGTGTCCAAAGGCGGTCATCACCAAACCACCGACGGTATCCACCTCTTCATCACTGAATTTGGTGCCAAAGGTGTGGTTAAACTCTTCAATAGTGGCAAGAGCTTTGACCGAGAAAGTGTGCTTGCTCAGTTGACGGATCTCTTTTTGCTCTTCATCGTCAAATTCATCTTCAATGTCGCCGACGATTTCTTCCAGAATGTCTTCAATAGTCACTAGCCCGGAAACACCACCAAACTCATCCACCACAATCGCCATATGGTAACGTTCTTCACGGAACTCTTTGAGCAAGCGGTCAACCCGTTTACTCTCCGGAACGACCACCGCTGGGCGGATCACTTGCTGGATATCGAATGGAGCACTATTCGAGCCGAGATATTTGAGTAAGTCCTTCGCAAGTAGAATGCCTTCCACATGATCTTTATCTTCGCTGATCACTGGATAACGTGAGTGCTGCGCATCGGTCATGATGGCGACTAAGCTATCGAGATTGTGGGTACGATCGATGGTGACCATTTGTGAGCGTGGGATCATGATGTCGCGTACGCGCATTTCGGCGATTTCCATCACCCCTTCCAGCATGTCGCGGGTGTCATGGTCAATCAAATCGTTGATTTCAGAGTCGCGGATCACATCGACCAGCTCTTGGCGATCTTTTGGCTCACCCTGAAAAAGTTGGCTTAGGCGTTCAAAGAAGGACTTTCTACTCGGACCTTCCGAATTTTGAGCATTGTCGTCGTTCATTATGTCTCAATTTACTAACGCTATCAGAAGTGTGATAGCTCACATGTGCCTTATCTTGGCCGATAAGGATTACATTTTTTCGGTCAGATACGGATCACTAAAGCCCATTTGTTGCATAATTTCGGTTTCCAGTGCTTCCATCTCTTCGGCTTCATCATCTTCGATGTGGTCATAACCTAGCAGATGCAGACTACCATGTACAACCATATGCGCCCAATGAGCTTGTAAAGGTTTATTTTGTTCAATCGCTTCATGTTCAACCACTTGGCGACAGATCACCAAATCACCGAGCAGATCAAGTTCGATACCCGGCGGAGCTTCAAATGGGAAAGAGAGCACATTGGTCGGTTTATCTTTGCCGCGATAATTGAGATTGAGCTGATGACTTTCCGCGCTATCGACAATCCGAATCGTTACTTCAGCTTGGGCTTGAAATGGGCTAATGGTGTGGGTTAGCCAAGTGGCAAAATCAGCAGCGCTTGGTAGCCCATGGTGATCGCTGACGGCAAATTGTAAGTCCAGTTCGATACTCATGACAGGTGCGACTCATGTGGGTTAGATGACGTTGGCTGAGCTGGCGAAGTCTCGCTCACGACGCTACTGAGTAGCCCCGCTGCTCGCTCCTCACGGCGGCGCTGCTCATGTAGCTGACGCTGCTTTTGATCTTGCGCTTCCCACTGTTCATAAGCATTGACGATGCGTGCCACCACTGGGTGGCGTACCACATCCTCAGCTTGGAAAAAGTTAAAGCTGATCTCTTCGACTTGACTGAGTACTTCAATTGCGTGGCGCAGCCCCGATTTTGCACCGCGTGGTAAGTCGATTTGGGTCACATCACCAGTGATCACCGCTCGCGAATTAAAACCAATCCGGGTGAGAAACATTTTCATCTGCTCTACGGTGGTATTTTGGCTTTCATCAAGAATGATAAACGCATCATTTAAGGTGCGTCCGCGCATGTAGGCGAGGGGAGCGACTTCAATCACATTGCGCTCAATCAGTTTTTCAACCCGCTCAAAACCGAGCATTTCAAACAGGGCATCGTACAGTGGCCGCAAGTAAGGATCGACTTTTTGGCTGAGATCGCCAGGCAGAAAGCCGAGTTTTTCCCCCGCTTCAACCGCAGGGCGGGTGAGCAGAATGCGACGGATTTCTTGGCGCTCAAGTGCATCCACTGCGGCGGCGACCGCAAGATAAGTTTTGCCGGTGCCGGCTGGGCCAACGCCAAAGGTAATATCGTGGGTCACCATATTCATCAAGTATTGAGCTTGATTCGGGGTGCGCGGTTTGATCACGCCTTTTTTGGTTTTTACCACCACTTCTTTGCCGTAGTGAATACTTGACTCATGCTGCTGTTCCAGCACGCCAGACTCTTTGATCGCTAAGTGAATTTGCTCAGGTTCAATATCGGCAATCTCACCACGCAGCGGCGCGGTAGCCACATATAAGGTCTTAATAATATCCAGTGCTGCAGCGGCAGTATGTGTTTGGCCGACGATGGTAAAAAAATGGCCACGGTAATTGATTTCAACCCCTAAGCGCCGTTCGAGGTGCTTGATGTTATCATCGAAAGGGCCACATAGGCTGGCTAAGCGTTGGTTATCAGAAGGGTGTAGATCGATTTCTAAGGTTATAATTTTATTGCTCAAATTTGCCTCTCACTATGCCAATAAATGTCCGATTGTGACCGGACATTTATCGACAGTGTATACGAGATTAAGGAGTAAATGTAGCCACTCCAAGCTCATCTTCACGGCGAGTCTTGGCTTTCATTGCTGAAGGCGAGGTGGCAATCCGCAGATTCATTTGCGATTCGGTACGCACTAATTCACCACGCAGTGAGTTGGCAAACACATCCACGATTTTGACATCGACAAATTGACCAATCAGATCTGGTGAGCCTTCAAAGTTAACAAAGCGGCTATTTTCAGTACGACCACACAGCTCCATCAAGTTTTTCTTCGAAGGACCTTCGACCAAAATTCGCTGCTCAGTACCGAGCATCAAGCGCGAATAACGCATCGCTTGGCTGTTGATCTGTTGCTGTAGCTCGTACAAGCGTGCTTTTTTCACCTCTTCCGACAGATCGCAAGGATAATCTGCCGCTGGGGTGCCTGGGCGTGGCGAAAACACAAAGCTAAAGCTCATATCAAAATCCACATCGCGGATCAGCTTCATGGTGTCTTGGAAATCTTTATCCGTTTCACCAGGGAAGCCGACGATGAAATCTGAGCTGATCTGAATATCTGGGCGTGCTTTACGCAGTTTGCGAATGATCGATTTGTATTCAATCGCCGTGTGTGGTCGCTTCATCATGGTTAAGATGCGATCGCTACCACTTTGTACCGGCAGGTGCAGGAAGCTGACTAACTCAGGCGTGTCTTCATACACAGCAATAATATCGTCGGTAAATTCCAGTGGATGGCTGGTGGTAAAGCGAATACGATCAAGCCCGTCAATGGTGGCAACTAAACGCAGCAGTTCAGCAAAAGAGCAGAGATCACCATCATGCGTTGCACCACGATAAGCATTAACATTTTGGCCGAGTAGGTTAACTTCACGCACGCCTTGTTCAGCCAGTTGCGCAATTTCAAACAGCACGTCATCGACTGGGCGGCTCACTTCTTCACCACGAGTGTAAGGCACTACGCAGTAAGTACAGTATTTTGAGCAGCCTTCCATAATCGAGACAAAGGCTGTCGGGCCTTCAGCTCGCGGCTCAGGTAGACGGTCAAACTTTTCAATCTCAGGGAAAGAGATATCCATCACCGGTGCAGAACTGGTTTGTGAACGCTGAATCATTTCAGGCAGACGATGCAGGGTTTGTGGGCCAAAAATTACATCGACATACGGTGCACGCTGGCGAATCGAGTCGCCTTCTTGAGTCGCCACGCAACCACCAACCCCAATCACTACACCGGGTTTCTTATCTTTTAGCGTTTTCCAACGCCCAAGTTGGTGGAAGACTTTTTCCTGTGCTTTTTCACGAATTGAACAGGTATTTAGGAGTAAAACGTCTGCTTCCTCGGGTATTTCGGTCAGCTCATAGCCGTTAGCAGCATTAAGCAGGTCAGCCATTTTGGATGAATCGTATTCGTTCATCTGGCAGCCCCAAGTTTTAATTAGCAGTTTCTTACTCATCACACTTTCGCTCGTTCAATAGTTCTTCAATCATTTGAGCTTTAGCTCACATTCTAGCCGCCCTCTCGGCGGTAAGCGGCGTATTGTACTGCTTTAAAAACCGACTGACTAGTAATTGGCATCATTCTCTGTTGCCCTTATGGCGATTGGGTTTTGCTCTGATTCGTCGTTAGGTTTTCCGGTAAAAAAGGTCGCAATCTTGGAAGCACTCCGTACAATGCGTTGGGGATGATAGGCCGAGTGAGAAACCGATGAGCAGCAACAAGTTTGACATTTTAGTAGTAGGTGGTGGCATGGTTGGCGCGGCGGCGGCGCTCGGATTTGCCCAGCAAGGACGCACGGTCGCTTTGATCGATAGCTGTGCACCGCAGCCATTTGAGCCAGCTCAAGCGATGGATGTGCGTGTCTCGGCTATATCACACACCTCAGTGCAGCTTTTAGAATCACTTGGCGCTTGGCCAAACATTGTGGCGATGCGTGCTTGCCCCTATCACCATTTGGAAACGTGGGAACATCCTGAGTGTCGCACACGTTTTTCCTGTCACGCCTTGGATTTACCACAGTTAGGTTACATGGTGGAAAATCGCATTATTCAACTCGGCTTGTGGCAGCAGTTGGCAGATTATCCGCAACTGACCTTGATGTGCCCAGAGCAGTTGCTAAAACTGGAGATAAGTGAACAGGGATGTCAGGCTATTTTGCAATCGGGTACCGTACTGGAGTGCGATTGGGTGATTGGTGCCGATGGCGCCAACTCCCAAGTACGTCAATGGGCACAGATTGGCATCACTGCGTGGGATTATCGCCAACACTGTTTGCTGATTAATGTTGAGACTCAGCGTATTCAGCAAGAGACCACTTGGCAGCAGTTTTTTCCAACTGGGCCGCGCTCTTATTTGCCGCTAGGTGGCAATCAAGCATCGTTGGTTTGGTACGATAGCCCACAGCGGATCCGCACACTGGTAGGTTTAAATCCAGCGCAATTACGCAGTGAGATTATTGAGCATTTCCCAGCCGAACTCGGAGATATTCGCGTATTGCAGCAGGCCAGCTTCCCACTGACTCGTCGTCATGCTCAGCAGTATGTGAAAAATCGCTGTGTGTTAGTGGGGGATGCAGCACATACCATTAACCCACTCGCCGGGCAGGGGGTAAACCTTGGTTTTAAAGACGTGGCGGAATTATTGGCCCAAACCGAGCATCAAACACCGCTGACGTTAGCGCACTTTACCGCTTATCAGCGTGCTCGGCGTGCCGATAATCTATTGATGCAAACCGGTATGGATCTGTTTTATCAAACGTTCAGTAACTCGCATTTACCACTCAAGTTGCTGCGTAATGCTGCGCTAGCGGCGGCCGAACGTGCCGGGCCATTAAAAAACCAAGTGCTGCGTTATGCGCTCGGCCTTTAGTCATCAAATCTCAAACAGGTTGAAAAAAAAATGATGGGCACATATTTAGCCTACGATTTTAGTCCAACCATCTCTTTCCTCAGCAATGTTAGAAAAGAGCGTTGTAATCGCTAATGCCAGATCAGAGACAGGTGATAAAAACAAAAAACGCTGCACAAGGCAGCGTTTTTGACATCACACAAGTGGATTACTTGGTAACGCGTAGGATAGCAGTTTCGCCAACCACTACTGAGCCAGCAAGTTTGTTCAGCTCTTTGATCTCATCCATGTTAGAAATAACCACAGGAGTCAGAGTTGATTTTGCTTTCTCTTCTAGTAGAGCCAAATCGAATTCGATAATAGTATCGCCGATTTTTACTGATTGACCTTCTTCAGCGATGCGAGTGAAGCCTTCGCCTTTCAGTTCAACAGTATCAATACCGAAGTGAACAAACAGCTCGATGCCGTCGTCAGATTCGATAGAGAATGCATGGTTGGTTTCGAAGATTTTGCCGATAGTACCGTTAACAGGAGCTACCATCTTGTTACCAGCTGGCTTGATCGCGATACCGTCACCAACGATTTTTTCAGCAAAAACCACATCTGGCACATCTTCGATGTTAACGATTTCACCAGAAAGAGGTGCGATGATTTCGATTGCACCTGCGTTAGCGCTGTCGTCAGAGACGAGCTTCTTAAGTTTGTCAAACAGACCCATTGTGTCATGCTCCTAACGTGTTAGTTTTATTCTGTCGAAGTATAGTATACCAATCGCCAAAGATAGACGACTATTTTCATCGTCTATCTTGTTGGTATTAACCAATAATTACGCTTTTGCAGCGATGAACTGATCGACACAAGCTTCAATTTCTGCCGCAGTTGGCAGTGAAATTGCGTGTTCAGCCATCGCTTTGATTTCAGCGAAATTAGCGTTACGGATCACTTTCTTCACAGTTGGAATCGAGATACCGCTCATTGAGAACTCATCAAGCCCCATACCCAGCAGTAATAGAGTAGCACGTTCGTCGCCAGCTAGCTCACCACACATACCAGTCCATTTACCTTCCGCATGAGAAGCGTCAATCACTTGCTTAATTACGGTCAGTACCGCAGGCGAAAGTGGGTTATACAGGTGAGAAATCATCTCGTTACCACGGTCAACCGCCAGTGTGTACTGAGTTAAATCGTTAGTACCGATAGAGAAGAAAGAAACTTCTTTAGCTAAGTGGTGCGCAATTGCAGCCGCAGCAGGAGTTTCCACCATCACACCGATTTCGATGTTTTCATCGAACGCATGACCTTCAGCACGCAGTTCAACCTTGTACTCTTCAATCGCGTTTTTCAGTTCACGGATCTCTTCTACCGAAATGATCATTGGGAACATTACGCGTAGTTTACCGTGAGCAGATGCACGCAGAATACCACGTAGCTGATCACGCAGGATTTCACGACGATCTAAACTGATACGAACTGCACGCCAACCCAAGAACGGGTTCATCTCTTTTGGCAGATCCATGTAAGGCAGATCTTTGTCGCCGCCGATATCCATAGTACGGATTATCACCGCTTGACCGTTCATCGCTTCTGCCACTTCTTTATAAGCGTGGTATTGCTCTTCTTCAGTCGGTAGTGCGTCACGATCCATAAACAGGAATTCAGTACGGTATAGGCCAACACCTTCACCACCGTTACGGATGATGCCGTCACAGTCTTTGACTGTGCCGATGTTGCCACACACTTCAACGCGGTGACCATCTAGCGTTTCTGCTGGTAGGTCTTTCAGTTTCGCCAGCTCTTCTTTTTCAGCCAGGAAAGCGGCTTTAACTGCTTTCGCTTCTTCAATTTGAGCTTGGGTTGGATTGACAATGATCTTGTTGTTCATTGCGTCCAGGATCAGGGTGTCGCCGTTTTTCACTTTCTTAGTGATGTCGTTAGTGCCGACGATCGCTGGCAGTTCTAGAGAACGTGCCATGATAGAAGTGTGAGAAGTACGGCCGCCGATATCACACACAAAACCTAACACATAGTTCAGGTTAATTTGTGCGGTTTCAGAAGGCGTTAAATCGTAGGCCACTAGGATCACTTCTTGATCGATTTCGCTGAGCGAAACGATATGCATACCTAGGGCATTTTTCACAAAACGGGTACCGATATCACGGATGTCGGTGGCACGTTCTTTGAGATATTCATCGTCTAATGACTCAAGCGCGGTAGCTTGTTCTTCGATAACGGTGTAGATCGCGTTATCGGCCGCCATTTTATCATTCTTGATGAGGGCTAAAATCTCTTCTTCTAGCTCTTCATCTTCAAGCAACATGATATGGCCTTCAAAGATGGCTTCTTTTTCTTCACCAAAAGTTTCAAGTGCTTTTTGTTTGATCACTTCTAACTGCGCAGAAGATTTGTTACGCGCAGTGTAAAAGCGCTCAACTTCGGCTTCTACTTGATCATCTGAAATGGTGTTTGTGTTTAGGACAATTTCATCTTCTTGAAGAAGTAGTGCTTTACCAATAGCAATACCTGGAGATGCTAGAATGCCTGAAATCATAGCCTTACCTTAAACTGGTCAACTGTAAACGGGAGATGGGACAAACGCTAACCATAAATATGTAGCGTATTTCTCGGGTTATTTCCAACAAAGCCATTTTGTGTGCACAAAATGGCTTTAACAGGAAGACAGGATTAGTGAAGTTGGTCCATCAGAGCCACTAAGTGGTCAACGGCTTCTTTCGCTTGAGGGCCTTCGGCAGAGATAGTCACAACTGTGCCTTTTACCAGACCTAGCGTTTGCAGCTTGAACAGACTTTTTGCACTTGCACTTTTACCGTTAGAAGTCACAGTGATGTCTGCATCGAAAGCTTTCGCTTCTTTTACAAACTGTGCAGCTGGGCGAGTGTGAAGGCCATTTTCTGCTGTGATTTCTACTTGCTTCTCGTACATGTTTAATACCCCAATAAGATTATTTTTTGTAAGTTTGTTAACCAGAATTAGCTTAACTGCATAACCCGCTTTGTGCTAGCACTGTCACAGGCTTTTCGTGTTAGAACTTAAGACTGGTTAAAATTTTACCTATCGCCTTTGCTATTTTTTGCAATTTGAGCGTTAGAGTGTAAATCAATGGCTTCTTTATTTTGAAGCGAAAAATAAAACGCCCCGATATTACCAAAGGTGAGGCAGGGATCAACAAAAAAGCCCCTGACTGGGGCTTTTTTAAACGAAAAATTGATTTCGCTACATATTATTGTTGGTTCTCTTTATCGGTAAAAATGCCCGAAAACAGCGCGGTGCTCAAATAGCGCTCACCAGAGCTTGGTAGTACGGTTACAATGGTTTTTCCTTTAAATTCAGGTAATTGTGCGATTCTGTTCGCGGCAACTACCGCCGCGCCAGAAGAGATTCCGGCTAAAATACCTTCTTCTTCCATTAGGCGACGCGCCATTGAAATCGCCTCTTCTGAGGTCACCAGCTCAACACGGTCAATCAGGCTTAAATCTAAGTTGCCGGGGATAAAACCGGCACCAATGCCCTGAATTTTATGCGGAGCGGGTTTGATTTCTTGGCCCGCTAACGCTTGGGTGATGACCGGTGACTCGGCCGGCTCGACCGCCACCGACACAATTGCTTTGCCTTTGGTGCCTTTAATATAACGGCTGGTGCCGGTTAATGTGCCGCCGGTACCGACCCCAGCCACAAACACATCCACTTGACCATCGGTGGCATCCCAAATCTCTGGGCCAGTGGTTTGCTCGTGGATTTGTGGGTTGGCTGGGTTGTTAAATTGTTGCAATAACAGGTATTTTTCTGGATTGCTGGCGACAATCTCTTCCGCTTTAGCAATCGCGCCTTTCATGCCTTTGGCTGCTTCGGTGAGCACTAAATTGGCACCCAGTGCTTTGAGCAGTTTACGCCGCTCTAAGCTCATTGATTCTGGCATGGTCAGGGTTAATTTATAACCCCGTGCCGCGGCGACAAAAGCCAGCGCTACCCCAGTGTTACCACTGGTCGGCTCAACCAATTCCACCCCAGCTTTCAGTTTGCCTTGTTGTTCGGCATCCCAAATCATGTTGGCACCGATCCGGCATTTAACACTGAAACTCGGGTTGCGCGCCTCGATTTTGACCAGCACGTTACCCGTTGACACTTTGTTTAAGCGCACCAGCGGTGTGTTACCAATCGTCAGGGAGTTGTCTTGATAGATTTTGCTCATGGTGATGTTCCTTCATTCAGTACGCCGTCAGCCCGTTAAGCGGTATGTGCGTGAATAGTGAGTATGATGAGAGCATAAGTGGATATTCACTAAGGGAAAAAGATTAAAAAGTTATAACTTATGTGGTGCTCATCGCGGGTGAAATCTTCATATTAGTACACAGATAATACGCTGGTGGCCATCCTAACGGGTTAGCTTATATCCCCTTCCTACTTGAAGCTGCAGCGGTGTTGGCTAGGTTCGTTCACCCCAATCACATAGTTTGTCTATGCTCATGGCGATTCACTCACTTGCCGTCTACCTGTAACTCCAAGTTGTTTGGGTATAGTGTGGCTTAAATTTCTCAACCCACATGGCGGTTGCGCCGCACACCGCCACCGGCATGATAAATAGATTGATGATCGGAATACTGGCGAGCAGCGCCACCATCAATCCAAAGCTATAAGCCTGAGCTTGATTTTGTTGCAAAGTATTACGCATATCATCAAAAGCAATTTTATGATTATCGAACGGGTAGTCACAATATTGGATCGCCAGCATCCAAGCGCTGAACAGCAACCAAGCCAGTGGACCAACAGTTTGGCCGATCGCGGGGATTAACAGTAACAGCAGTAGCCCCAGTGCTCTGGGCAGCATATACAGCAGCTTGCGCCATTCGCGTGCCAATATGCGTGGCACATCTTTGATCAGTGACCATACACTCTGTTCGCTGAGCACTTGGCCGGATAAGTGCTGCTCGATTTTTTCCGCTAATAAACCATTAAACGGTGCTGCAATAAAATTGGCCAAGGTGCTAAAAATATAAGAAAAGGTTGCAATGATGGTTAGCGCCAGTAATGGCCACAGCACATAGCGCAGCCAAGCCAAAAAGACGGGTAGGTGGCCGAGCCACTGGCTAATCCACATATCCAACTGGCTAAATAAGTAGTACATTGCGCTGCCCACCAGCACCATATTAGCCAACAACGGCAGCGCGACAAAGCGGCGGATACCGGGAGTGAATGCCAAACACAGGCCATAGTAGAAGTAGCCAAATCCAGAGCGGGTAGGGTGCATAAATGCGATGTTCCTTGATAAACCAGGCTCAGATTGTACTGGATTGCGAGGTAAGTAAAATGCTTAAACCGCAAAAAACGCGTGATGTTGGCAACTTCTCGCATTAAGTTGTTCTAAATTCAACGAGAGTTTTGGTAAAGTATCGCGACAAGCCAAACCCACACCCTGAACCACGTCCTGTCGGGCGCTAGAGCTCAGAACATCAAACGGGATATTGAGAGTTTAAGATGCAGGAATTGCGATTCGTATTGATAATGGTTGGCGCGCTGGCAATTGCCGCGTTGCTATTTCACGGTCTGTGGACCAGCAAAAAAGAGGGGAAATCCAAGTTTGGGCATAAACCTCTGCGTAAAATTGATACCGCTAGTGAGCAACCCACTGCGCCGTCATCTGCAGCTGCCGATGAGTTTGAGATCATTCGTAAACCGCGTAAAGAGCCTGATTTTGGCTTGTCAAAAGGATCTGCCGATCCTCTGATCGCCGATTTTCCCTCTAGCGATGAGTTGCCCGAATCTGCAGCTATTGAGGCGAATTATCATCGCCAATCAGTACCCGCATCATCTGCGACTTCCACGCTCTCCGAGCCTGAACCGGTGGTGCATACTGTCATTGCCTCCGAGAGTCCAACACAACCATCGCCGCAGATTGAACCTTCGCCTCAGGAAGATCCACTCGATGTGATTGTGCTTAACGTGCACTGTGCAGGTAACCAGCAGTTCGTTGGTACTAAGCTATTCGATAGCATGCAACAAAATGGCTTGTTATTTGGTGAGATGGATATTTTCCATCGTCATGCGGATCTTTCAGGCACCGGCAAAGTGCTGTTTAGCGTCGCCAATATGATGCAGCCCGGAACCTTGATGCATGATGATCCGGCCGATTTTACTACCCAAGGCATCTCGTTTTTTATGACCTTACCGGGTTTTGGCGATCCTGAGCAAAACTTTAAATTGATGCTGAAAACCGCGCAGCAAATTGCTGATGATCTCAGTGGCCATGTGTTGGACGATGCGCGCAACTTAATGACGCCGAATCGATTGGATGCTTATCGCAAGCAAATTCAAGATTTTAAAGCCAAAGCTCGCACTACCCATGCCTAGTATTGATTAAGATGCGCCGCGTTCAGTCTGCTCTACCCAAACAATTTGAAGTAGGAAGAGCATAAAATAACCCGATACCCAAATGACGAATAAGGCTCTGCGGAGCCTTTTTTTATCATCCGAGAGAATGACCATGTCAAATATCGTGCAACGATTAACCGAGCTAAGACAAACCCTGCATCAACATGGTGTGCGTTATTATGTAGAAGACGCACCGACCATTCCGGATGCCGAATATGATCGCTTAATGCGCGAACTGCTCGCTTTAGAAGCTGAGCATCCTGAATTAATCAGCCCAGATTCACCCAGTTTGCGCGTGGGTGGCCGCCCATTAGAGGGCTTTACGCCGGTTGAGCATGAAATCCCGATGTTATCGCTGGATAATGCGTTTGATGATAGCGAGCTGGATAGCTTCTATCGCCGTATGCTGGATCGAATTGCTGTAGTGGCCGATAGCCCATTTTGCTGCGAGCCTAAACTCGATGGTTTAGCGGTCAGTTTATTGTATGAAGAGGGAGTACTGACTCGCGCCGCGACTCGTGGTGATGGCGCGACGGGCGAGAATATCACCGACAACGTACGCACCATTAAAGCGATCCCACTGCGTTTACAAGGCAGCGATTTTCCTGCTCGCCTTGAAGTGCGCGGTGAAGTATTTATGCCTAAAGCGGGTTTTGAAGCACTTAACGCACGTGCGCTTAAAAAAGGTGAAAAGCAGTTTGTCAACCCGCGTAATGCGGCGGCTGGCAGTTTACGTCAATTAGATTCTAAAATTACCGCCCAGCGTCCATTGGCATTTTATGCTTACAGCGTCGGTATTATTGAAGGTGGCGAGTTAGCGGGCAGTCACTATCAGCGTTTTCTACAGCTGAAAAAGTGGGGATTACCGATTTGCCCCGCCACTCAGCAGGTGAACTCGCTCGATGAGGTGAAAGCCTTCTATCAAGATATTTTGCAGCGCCGTAGCGAGCTGGCTTATGAAATTGATGGAGTGGTGATCAAGGTCGATGATATTGCCCTGCAAGAGCGGCTTGGTTTTGTGGCCAAAGCGCCGCGCTGGGCGATTGCCTACAAATTTCCCGCTCAAGAAGAGTTAACTCTGCTTAACGAAGTGGAATTTCAAGTCGGTCGCACGGGTGCCATCACTCCGGTTGCCAAACTCGAACCAGTGTTTGTCGGCGGCGTGACCGTCAGTAATGCCACCTTGCACAATGGTGATGAAATTGCCCGTTTAGGTGTAATGGTCGGCGATACGGTGGTGATCCGCCGCGCGGGTGATGTGATCCCGCAAATTGTCTCGGTGGTGCTTGAGCGCCGTCCAGCCGATGCCAAGCCGATCGTCTTTCCACTGTGTTGTCCGGTTTGTCAATCCGAGATTGAGCGAGTGGCCGGTGAAGCGGTAGCACGCTGCAGCGGCGGGTTAATTTGCCAAGCTCAGCGCAAACAAGCGTTAAAACATTTTGTGTCGCGCAAAGCGCTCGATGTCGAAGGCTTAGGCGATAAAGTGATTGAGCAGTTGGTGGATCGCGAACTGGTGCACACTCCCGCCGACCTATTTCGCTTAACCCTAGCCCCACTTACATTATTAGAGCGTATGGGGCCTAAATCGGCGCAAAATGTGCTCGATGCGCTCAATAAAGCCAAACACACCAGCTTAGCCAAATTTTTGTATGCGCTCGGCATTCGTGAAGTGGGGGAAGCCACCGCGCTTAACCTTGCGCAGCATTTCTTAAGTTTAGAGGCGATTGCCAACGCCGATCGCGAACAACTGCTGGCAGTCGCCGATGTCGGCAGTGTGGTGGCCGACCATTTGCTGGCCTTTTTTGCTGAGCCACGCAACCAGCAAGTGATTGTCGATCTGCAAAATCTGGGAGTGACTTGGCCAGATATGATCGCTACGGAGGCGAACGATTCACCGTTAGCCGGTAAAGTGGTGGTGATCACTGGCACGTTCACTGAGCTGTCGCGCAGCGAAGCTAAAACAGCACTGCAAGCGTTAGGCGCAAAAGTGACCGGTAGTGTTTCGGCCAAAACCGATATTCTGTTTGCCGGAGCGGCCGCGGGTTCAAAGCTTAGCAAGGCGATCGAGCTTGGGGTTGAGGTGCAAGATGAGGCCGCATTGCTGGCGTGGTTAAAATAAACCGGCCGTAGCCGATGACTTAAATCGCTGATGGGGTTGGTTCATCGAGTTATCTGCTAGCGTAAAGTCGTCAAATTGAGATCTCTGCCCGCTTTTGGCACGTCAGTGCCGCGATGATGGGAACTTATTTGCTTAAAATTATCTAAACCTCAGCCTGTGCTGGGGTTTATTTTTGCTCAAAAACAACTCGGCTAATTTCCCGATTTGATGACTTTTTTATGCTTTGAAAAAGTCACGATGCTTTTTACCTTTCTTCGATCTAATTCAAAAAAAATAACAACCAAAAAATAAAATTCATTTTAATTCATATGGTTAGCTTTGGTGATTGTAGGAGCTACTCATAAGTCGATCTCGATCACTTACTGGCCAGAAGTTTGCCGTAGCTCATATTTTTTTAGATAAAAATTAAGTTCTGATTGATGTTTCTGAGCCGAGCGTTAGTCTACAGACATGGATACACAACAGTGTGCCAACCACTAAGAGCATCGAACTCGATACTCGAAAAGGAAATGACTTCTCCCTTCGGCGGCCAACTTAAGGGGGAAATTCAAAAACAGCTATATCCATTTTTAGGAGTTATCCATGGACAAAATGTTTAAACGTACTCTTCTTGCTTCAGCAGTTGCAATGGTTGCAGCTGCCGGTAGCGCAAATGCAGCGATTGATCTAAATGGTAAAGCGGTACAGCTTTATGGTCAGGCAGCTGGCTTTATGCAATTTTCATCTCCAGACAAAGGTGATAGCTCAGTTAATGCGGTAATTGAATCACGAGTAGGCTTCCGTGGAGTGGTTGAGTTTGAAGACTTCGGGCCTGATTTTGTATGGCAAATTGAAGGTGGTAATGCTAACAATGGTGGCTTTAGTCCAGACACTTCATGGACTCATGTTGACAATGGTCAGTTTGGTGCACGCGATACTTATTTAGGTCTATCATTTGATGGCGTAGGCTCATTTAAATATGGCCGTCAGTTGGTTGCTGCTTATAATTACGTTGACTGGCCACATTCAAACCCAGGTTTGGGTAATGTGTTTGACTGGAACCAAGACATCGGTGCTTCTTTTGAAGATCGTGCAAATAACGTGTTGCGTTTTGATTCGGTCAATTTCGGTGGTTTTAATGTCCAATTGACTCTGAGTGGAATGGGGAGCACTACTGATGCATTAGTAACAAGTATCGGTGCATCTTACCAGATGGGTCCTGTTAATCTACATGGTGGTTATTACACCCAAGGTTCTTATACAGATGCTAATGGTGCTGCTGGCGATCAAAGTTACTCCATCGTTGGTGCGACTTTAGGGCTTGATGCGTTTACCTTAACTGGTGCTGTTAAACTTATGGAAAATGGCGTCAATGACGGTGAGCAAATGGCGTATTCTGCAACAGCACAATACGTTATGAATAATCAATGGGTATATAAAGTTGGTATCGCTGGTACCAACGATGCTAAATTTGATGGCAAAAAGCAAGCAGATACTTCTGACCTAGCATTAACTGCTCGTTTAGGCTACCTACTGCCAAGCACTTACCTATTCATCGATTCACGTAACTATAAGATGAATGCTGCTGATGGCTTTGATATGAATATCCTAGTCGGTGCAGAATACTACTTCTAATTAGTGGTATCGCAAGTCACAATCTAATCAGTGGGCACCTTAGGGTGCTCACTGTGTTTAAGGAGAATAAGCGATGAAAAATTGGCCGAATTTGTGGTTAGCGGTTGTTGCATGTTTACCCCTTTGCGCGACTGCTGCGGTCGAGGTGAAGCTGGCTGACGATATTAGTGCGATTGTGGTCGATGGTGAAGAGAGCGGTTTTCGCATCAATAAGCTTTCCGAACTCACGCTTAATGATGGTACTCAACAGCTAGTAGTGCGCGTCTCCAAATTGGTCTCTTCACAAGGTGGCTATGAAAAATTTAACTCCAACCCATTGGTACTAACTTTCAGCGCGACTAATCAGCGTCTTGCATTAGATATCGGCAAGCCGATCACCACGGCTGCGCAAGCGCAAGCGTTTGATGCCGCGCCGCAGCTAAGCTTAACTGAAATCAGCAGCGGTAAAACGATTGATGTATTGCAAGCTGAGTTACCTAGATTACAAGGCATTTCCCGCGACTATGTGAAAGAACTCAATGCCTACAATAAACAGCATAATTTAATGCCGGTGGCACAAACTGTGACTTTGCCAGCGGCACAAGCTACAACTGCAGCTGCAACGGTAGCGACTCAAGCCAGTACACCCACTACGTTAACCATGGTGCAATATCTGTATAGCGAAGCCACTAGCGCTGAACAACAAGAATTTGCTAACTGGGCGTTTGCCAACCGAGCTACAGTGAGTGAGCCGCTGGTCAGCCACAATAAGCTGGTGACTATGATGGCGGATTGGTACCAAAAAGCTGACAAAGCCGATAAAGCGGCGATTCTGGCTTGGCTGATTAGCCAAGAGTAAGCGTTTACTCAGCTTATCTGTAATACCAAGTTGTTGGCGGCTATTTTTCGCGCCCACGGTATTGAATTGCATTTTTAATCCTACCAAGGCATGGTTAACCCCCATGCCTTGGTAGTTTTTTATCGTTGTGTTTATTTTTTGTTTGGGATGGGGGAGCCTATACCCAAACAACTTGGAGTTACAGGTAGGCGGCAAGTGAGTGAATCCCCATGAGCATAGGCAAACTATGTGATTGGGGTGAGCGAACGTAGCCAACACCGCTGCAACTTCAAGTAGGAAGGGTATATGAATATTAGCCAAATCGCCAAACTGACCGAGCTTACCGCTAAGTCGATTCGCCTATACGAAGAGAAAGGTCTCATTACCCCGCCATTGCGCTCCGCCAGTGGTTATCGCACTTATACGCAGCGGCATGTGGATGATTTACTGCTGATCGCACGCTGTCGGCGGGTAGGGTTTAGTTTAGATGAGTGCCAAGCCATGCTGGCGCTGGCCAATAACCCAGAGCGCACCCGCGCCGCCGTTCGTGCCCGTGCGCAACACAAGCTGCAACAAGTCTCAAGCCAACTGGCCGAGCTAAGCCTGATCAAGCAGCAGCTAGAGAGCTGGGTAGCCAGTTGCCCCGGCGATGAGGGCAGCGAATGCCCGATCATTGATCAGCTCAAACAAGGCGAGTGTTGCAATCAATCCACGATCAAAGTTTGAACCCGCCTACCTGCAACGCCAAGTTGTTTGGATATATCAAGCGGGTTAGCGAGAGTGTCGGCTAAATTGGCTCAACAAGCAGAATAATGCCATCCAACGCAATCACACTGACCACAGTACCTGCGGCCAGCGGGGTAGCGCAGCGCGCAGTCCAGCGTGTATCACCCAGCGCGACTTGAAACTCTCCGGCGGCGGTATCTTGCGCAATCGGGATCATCCGCCCAATCAGTTGCTTCTCTTTTTGGTTCAGATCGCGCGTGGCATCTTGCTGTTTATCTTGGCTAAATTGGCGTCGCCACCACAGCCAAGTGGTGACGAGAGCGAAGCTGGCAAACGCCAACCATTGTAATTGCCAACCTAAAGGTAGCACCAGCAGTAGCGCTCCGACCAATAACGCGGAAAGCCCTAGCCACAGGAAATAACCTGCGGTACCGAGCAGTTCGACGGCGAGCAGTAGCAAGCCTAAAGTTAGCCAGTGCCAAACATTCAATTGCGAGAGCAGCGCGATCACAAGATTACCTTACCTATTGCTTAGCTTGAGAGGATTGAAACATTTCAGCGATGCCAGCGATTGAGCCCATCAGACCGGTAGCTTCCAGTGGTAGCATGATGATCTTACCATTCTCTGCCTGACCAATCGCTTTGAGCGCTTCGGTATAGCCTTGGGCAATAAAGTAATTGACCGCTTGCATATCGCCTTTGGCGATGGCTTCCGACACCATAGTAGTGGCCTTCGCTTCGGCTTCTGCGGCACGCTCACGCGCTTCCGCTTGTAAAATCGCCGCTTGCTTTTCCCCTTCGGCCTTAAGAATTTCGGATTGCTTTTGCCCTTCTGCGCGTAAGATTTGCGCTTGGCGCACCCCTTCTGCTTCAAGGACTTCAGCGCGTTTATTACGTTCGGCTTTCATCTGCGCATTCATGGCTGCGGTTAAGTCCGCCGGTGGTTGCACATCTTTAATTTCAATCCGGGTGACTTTCACACCCCATGGGCTAGTGGCATGGTCAACAATCGACAGCAGTTTAGTGTTGATCATATCACGTTGACTGAGCATTTCATCCAGCTCCATCGATCCTAATACGGTACGCATATTGGTTAAGGTCAGATTACGGATCGCATGTTGCAGTTGGCTGACTTCATAAGCCGCTTTAGCGGCATCAATCACTTGCACGAAGCACACCGCATCAATCACCACATTGGCGTTGTCTTTAGAAATCACTTCTTGGGCGGGAATATCTAACACTTGCTCCATCATGTTAATTTTTTGCCCAACCCGATCAATAAACGGAATGATCAGATTCAGCCCCGGTTTTAAGGTTTGGGTATAACGACCAAAGCGCTCTACCGTCCAGTTGTGTCCTTGTGGTACGGTTTTGACCGCCGATGAGAGAAAAATCACCACCGCGCCGACCAATATTGCAATGGTGA
This sequence comes from Vibrio chanodichtyis, assembly GCF_028863985.1. Lineage (NCBI taxonomy): Bacteria > Pseudomonadati > Pseudomonadota > Gammaproteobacteria > Vibrionales > Vibrionaceae > Vibrio > Vibrio chanodichtyis. Next base: position 61,290 of record NZ_JARBFT010000001.1, read on the forward strand.
TCAATGAATCAATAGCCATAATCTTTCCTTGTTGTTGAGTGAAGCGTGTGGTTGTGATGCCGTGTTGGCGGCAGCGCCAAGTGGTATACGCCGAAGTAAAAAGTATACGCACTTACTGGTTAGAGAGTGCCACCCATCGCTAAGATTGCGATCTGGTGGCAATTTATCGATTCAGGTTAAATTAATACAGTCGCGAGTAAAGCTGTTTGCGATATTGGGTAGCGAGCGGATTGCCTTGGCCGAGTGCGGTGAGCATATCGATCAAGGTTTTTTTCATTTCCCCCTCAAGCGTATTGAGATCATGACTGAGCCAAGACCACAGTAAACTCAACGCTTCTTCATCCCGTTTAACTTGATGGTATTGGCGTGCCAGTTCCAGAGCTAGGCTTGGATTTTTGGGATCGGCTTGCCACTGCTGTTCAAGCGCGATTAACTCAGGGCTATTTGCGGCCTGCTGATGCAATTCAAGCTTGGCCAATAGGGTTCGGTAATCGCCTTGTTGGTAGGCGAGTGGAATGCTGGCCAGCATCGCCTCGGCGGCATCGAACGCGCCGGTTTCGAGATAACAAGTGGCTAAAGCGAGTTTGACTTCGCCTTGACTACACCACGGTTCTGTTAAACCGGATAATAGCGTTAGCGCGGGTTGGTATTCGCCTTGTGTGACCAACTCAAGCGCTTGCTGAATTAAACGCTGTTCCGCATTGGGTAAATGGCGTTCAAGCATCTCTTCAATCGCACTGATCGGTTGCGCGCCACCTAAACCATCGACGGGCTGACCTTGAATAAATAGGGCAATGGTTGGGATTGCCTGGATGCCAAATTGTGCGGCAATCGCTTGTTGCTGCTGACAATTTAAACGAGCCAATACCACTGCGCCTTGATAACGTTCAACCAGTTGCTCCAATGCCGGTAGTAGTTGCACGCTCTCTGGGCTGGCTTCTGCCCAAAAATAAAACAGCACTGGCGTAAGGCTAGAGTGTTCAAGTACCTGCTGGAAATTATATTCAGTAATATCAATCATAGTGCTGGCTGGCATGGTCGATCCTTAGTGGCACAATATCCCATTTAAATTGGGGGTGAAGTTGGGCTTAATATACCCTTCCTACTTGAAGTTGCAGCGGTGTTGGCTACGTTCGCTCACCCCAATCACATAGTTTGCCTATGCTCATGGGGATTCACTCACTTACCGCCTACCTGTAACTCCAAGTTGTTTGGGTATAGTTGTTGGAGTGCGCTTTCAATTCGGCAGTAGTTAAATTGAAAGCCTAAATCAGTCAGTTTTTTCGGTTTGGCTCGTTGGCTATCGAGCAGTAGCTCGCTGGCTTCACCCATTAACAGTTGTATCAGCCAGCGTGGAATGGTCAATAAATGTGGGCGCTGTAAGGTGTTAGCAAGGGTAAGGCTAAATTGCGCATTGGGTACTGGATGGGGTGCACAGAGATTATACGCACCTTGGGCGTGTTCGGTTTCGAGCAAAAACAGTATCGCGCGCAGCATATCTTGCATATGAATCCACGGCAGATATTGCTGACCATCGGCAATCGGTCCACCGAGACCGAGTCGGTAAGCGGGTAGCATTTTTTTGAGCGCACCGCCATGGCGGGCGAGCACAATACCTGTGCGCAGTAGGCAAACACGAGTTTGGTTTGATTGGGCTTTCAAAGCGAGCTGTTCCCATTGCTGGCAAACTTGATGCGAGAAATGTTGGCTATGTACGTGTAACTGCTCATCAAACGCGTGCTGTTGCTGATCGCCATACCAACCGACCGCTGAACCACTGAGTAATACTCGTGGCGGTTGGGTGCTGGCATGAATTTTTGCGACCAACTGTTCAGTGATGTTTAAGCGACTGTCGGTAATGCGCTGCTTTTGCGCGGTCGTCCAGCGCCGATCGGCAATCGGCTCACCAGCCAGGTTGATTACCGCATCAATTTGATTGAAATCGGCTAGCGAATCCAGTGAGTCGAGCAAGGTCAGATTTGCGCGTGCCTTTGGCAATACCCCGAGCGCGCTAAAATGCGCGTGAGCTTTGGTTATGTCGCGAGTCAGCACCAGCAGTTGATGCCCACTCAGCATCTTTATCAGTTGGCTACCAATAAAGCCACTACCACCAGTGATCAATATGCGCATGATGACTCCTTGTCGCGAGTGATGTTTATCCCCTTACTACTTGAAGCTGCAGCGGTGTTGGCGACGTTGGCTCACTCCAATCACATAGTTTGTCGATGTTCATGGGGACTCATTTACTTGCCGCTTACCTGCAACTTCACGTTGTTTGGGTATAGATCCGAGAACCTAGGCTTTACTCATTACTAAACAATATAGCCGAACCATGATTGAGGCTAGTAAACAGCAGCGTTCTGGGATTGACAATATCGATCCGGCGACTCTGTTGTGCTTCCATTTTGAACAGTTGAGTGATGAGCTGAAGCTGTTCTGGATTAAAATCGTTATTGTGGCTGGATGAGATATCTTTAAATTCGTTTGGGGTGACCAGCAGATAATTATCACTGATATCCCATTCTCCGGATTCGGAGATATTAATTGAACTCTCAGATGTATGATCTTCGGCAAACAGTTTAACAATCGAAACCCGCGAATAAGTACCGTTGGGCAAATATTTCACATTCGAATTAACTTCGACACGGCGTAACTCGCCCATGGCTGGGCTGTTATTTTGGCTGGTGATCAGCGAAACCATTTTGGATTGCCATTCACGCGAAGTTAACACTTGCTCCAGCTTAAAATCACTGCCCCAGTACAGCTTGGCGGTGAGTAACAGGCTAAACAATAAGCTGCCAATCGCGATATATCTATATTTCATCGAAAAGTCCTATTCGCACACTTTAATTGCATCGCTGGGATTGGCCACAATGCGTAAACTGATATTGCTGTTAGAGGCTGCAGTGCTATGAATATAGTTGAGCGTGAGTTGGTTATTTTGCCCACCGGTGGCAATCACCATCAGTGGCTTTAATTGATCCGTATGTTGTTGATTATATTTTTGGATGCATAATTTGATCGGAATTAGCCAAGGTGACAGATCCGGATGGTTAATCGGGGTATTGACCGCAATCCCATCTACCGTGGTTAACGGTTTGAAATTGGCTTGGCTTGGGTTGGTGAGCAACACTAAACATGGCATCACAATCGCGACCAAAAACATTAGCCGAGTGAGCCAGTCGGGCTTAGTTTTGACTGGCGTTGCGCTAGTTGAGGGTTGAGAGTGGCTGATTTTGGGGGCAGTACACTCTTCGAGCACTTCAGACGACATCTTGTCAGTTTCGGCAAACTCGGTGCTTAATAATTCGCTGTCGCGCTGAATGGTTTGTTCAACAATTTCCACCCGCGCGATGAGTTGATAACCACGTTTGGGCACGGTTTTAATGTATTGTGGCAGTTTAGTGGAATCTTTCAGCGTTTTGCGCAAGGTTGAAATGGCTTGGGTCAGACTGGAGTCATCGACCTCAAATCCTTGTTCGCGCCAGACAAAAGCATGTAAATCATGGCGAGACACCACATCATTGGGACGCTGGGCCAGTAACCATAGAATGCGGCTTTCGTTACTGCCGAGCCGGATTAACTCTTGATCATTGTCTTTATCAATCAGCGCATTGCTTAAGGGATCAAAGGTGAATCTTTCAGCAACAATGAATTTAGTACCAATATTACCCATCGATATCTTCTTTTGAGTTGCGTCCTAGTATGAACATCGGCTATCCCAGTATTTCCTTGTCCCAATAGGCAGACTTTACTGGTTTTTTATCTTTTTTGATAAAAATATGTGGCTAGGATAATCCAATCGCCAACAAAAAACAGTGTTTTTATGACTTTTGACCTTGAATTTACATTTTTTGTCCATATCTCTCTGACAGATCAAGGTCATTCCATTGTCTCTCGATGGATCAACAGTTTGAAACAGAAGTAAACGGAGCGATTATGAGCGATACAGTAACCACTAATAAAGAAACCCGTGGTTTTCAATCGGAAGTTAAGCAACTACTGCACCTGATGATTCACTCTTTGTATTCCAACAAAGAGATTTTTTTACGTGAATTGATTTCTAATGCTTCTGATGCAGCGGATAAGTTGCGTTTTCAAGCTCTCTCAAACCCTGAACTGTATCAGGGGGATGCCGAGTTAGCGGTCAAGCTATCGTTTGATAAAGATCAGCAGACGTTGACCATTGCCGATAATGGTATCGGTATGAGTCGTGATGAAGTGATCGAAAACCTTGGCACCATTGCGAAATCGGGGACCGCGGAGTTTTTCTCCAAACTTTCCGATCAGCAGTCGAAAAACTCACAATTGATTGGTCAATTTGGGGTCGGTTTCTATTCGGCCTTTATTGTTGCCGATGCGGTGACCGTGCGCACCCGTGCTGCGGGAAGCGCGGCGGCCGATGCGGTACAGTGGCATTCGCAAGGGGAAGGTGAGTACACGGTTGAAACCATTAATAAAGCCTCGCGTGGTACCGAAATCATTCTACATTTGCGCGAAGATGGCCAAGAATTTCTGTCCGAGTGGCGTCTGCGCGATGTGATTGGTAAATATTCTGATCACATTGGTATTCCGGTTTATATCCAAACTGCAGAGTTGGATGAACAAGGTCAAGCAACCTCTGTCACTAAATGGGAACAGGTCAATAAGGCACAAGCGTTGTGGACTCGTTCTAAATCAGAGGTGAGCGATGAAGAATATAAAGAATTTTATAAGCATGTGTCGCATGATTTTAGCGATCCTTTGTTATGGAGCCATAACAAGGTTGAAGGTAAAAATGATTACACCAGCTTGCTGTATATTCCAGCCAAAGCGCCGTGGGATCTCTACAACCGCGATCATAAACATGGCTTGAAGCTGTATGTGCAACGCGTGTTTATTATGGATGATGCGGCGCAGTTTATGCCTTCTTACCTGCGTTTTGTGCGTGGTTTGATTGACTCCAACGATCTGCCGCTCAACGTGTCACGCGAAATTCTGCAAGATAACAAGGTGACCCAATCGCTGCGTCAAGCCTGTACCAAACGCGTGCTGACCATGCTGGAGCGTATGGCGAGCAATGATGCCGAAAACTATCAAAAATTCTGGAAAGAGTTTGGTTTGGTACTTAAAGAAGGCCCAGCCGAAGATTTTGCCCACCGTGATCAAATTGCTAGCTTGCTACGTTTTGCTTCTACTCATGTCGATTCGGCAGAGCAAACCATCGGTCTTGCCGCTTATGTTGAGCGCATGAAAGAAGGTCAAGACAAGATCTACTATCTGACGGCAGACAGCTATACCGCTGCGAAAAACAGCCCACACTTGGAGCAGTTTAAGTCAAAAGGGATTGAAGTCATTCTGATGTTTGATCGCATTGACGAATGGTTGATGAATTATTTGCCAGAGTTTGAGGGTAAAGCGTTCCAGTCCATCACCAAAGCCGGCTTGGATCTCAGCCAGTTCGAAGATGAAGCCGAAAAAGAGAAACATAAAGAGACGGAAGAGCAATTTAAGTCTGTGGTTGAACGTATCAAAGGCTATTTAGGTAGCCGAGTGAAAGAGGTTCGTACCACGTTCAAACTGGCTAACACACCTGCAGTAGTGGTGACCGATGATTATGAAATGGGTACCCAAATGGCGAAACTATTGGCCGCAGCGGGTCAGCCTGCACCTGAAGTGAAGTACATCCTTGAAATTAACCCAGAGCATGCGTTGGTGAAAAGCATGGCTGATCAAGCGGATGAACAAATTTTTGGCCGCTGGGTTGAGGTATTACTGGGACAAGCCATGTTGGCCGAACGCGGTTCGATGGAAGATCCAAGCCAATTTTTAACGGCGATTAACCAACTATTAACCTCTACACACTAAAGCTTACTGGTGTGATCTTCGGTTTCTTAGCCCGCTTCGGCGGGCTTTTTAGTTGCTGAAGTTGGCGTTTTTAGAGTGGTTGTTGCAGCAAGCTGACGGATGCGGGTTTGGGTTATCACATTCTTTTGCTGTGGCCGCTATGCGGGCAAATTTGTGTGGTAGAATTCCGCACTTGAATGTGGTCATTAACGCGTGTATTTTTGCACGCCGACTTGGCAAGCGAACCTTAGTAAGTGAGCCTTGGTGGTGAATTTTTCTAAAGTTAAGTGATCGTTTGGCGAGATTGCTATCGGTTATACCGAAACTTACCGTTAGTTTGGTTTATGCAGTGAGCTTCGGTATAAAAATTAATTAGTATGAGGATAAAACATGCGCATCATTCTTCTCGGCGCTCCGGGTGCAGGTAAAGGCACACAGGCTCAATTCATCATGGACAAATTTGCGATCCCACAAATTTCGACTGGTGACATGCTGCGTGCAGCCATCAAGGCGGGCACTGAGCTTGGTCAGCAAGCGAAAGCGGTAATCGATGCTGGGCAATTGGTCTCAGATGAGATCATTTTAGGTCTGATCAAAGAGCGTATTGCTCAAGCGGATTGTGAGAAAGGTTTCCTACTTGATGGCTTCCCACGCACTATCCCACAGGCGGATGGCTTAAAAGCGATGGGTATCAATGTCGATTATGTGATTGAGTTTGATGTGGCTGATGATGTGATTGTTGAGCGCATGGCCGGTCGTCGTGCACACATTGCTTCAGGTCGTACTTACCACGTAGTTTACAATCCACCGCAAGTGGCGGGTAAAGATGATGTGACTGGTGAAGATTTAGTGATCCGCGAAGATGATAAAGAAGAGACCGTTCGCGCACGTCTGCAAGTTTATCACACCCAAACTGCGCCGCTGATTGATTACTACGGTAAAGAAGCGGCGGCTGGTCATACTCAATATCTTAAGTTTGATGGTACTAAACCAGTGAGCGAAGTGAGTGCTGACATCGCTCACGCTTTGGCGTAATAATTCTTCCGATTATCTGATTGGATTGATAGGTCAAATAAAGCGGCAGTGATGCCGCTTTTTTTATACACTTTAATCCGTAGAACGATAATCTTAGCCTTGTGCTTATTGAAGGAAGCGATGAATCAGCATAAAAAAGTCGGTATTTTGCTGGCCAATTTGGGTACGCCTAATGCGCCAACTACGCAAGCGGTGAAAGCGTTCTTGAGCCAGTTTTTACATGATCAGCGGGTGGTGGATATGAATCGCTGGTTATGGTGTCCATTGCTGCATGGGATTATTTTGCCGACTCGCGCACCGAAAGTGGCCAAGCTGTATCAGTCGATTTGGATGGAGCAAGGCTCGCCACTGATGGTTTATTCGCTCAGTCAACGGGCAAAACTGGCACAGCTAACTCAATCTCCAGTCGAGCTGGGTATGACTTATGGCCAGCCGAGCTTATTGGACGGTGTACGTAAGTTGCAGCAGCAAGGCGTAGAGCAGATTGTTGTACTACCGCTCTATCCGCAATATTCGGCTACGACGACGGCGGCGGTATTTGATGGTCTAGCACGAGCGTTGCGCCAATTACCAGTGGTCCCTCAGTTGCAATTTATTCCCGATTATCATGATCACCCGCTGTATATCCAAGCGCTCGCGCAAACTGTTCGCGATTCATGGCAGCAACATGGACAAGGTGATCTGTTACTTTGCTCTTACCATGGTATTCCGCAGCGCTATGCCGATCATGGTGATATTTATCCCCTACAGTGCCAAACCACCACTCGCTTACTGGCTGAGGCGTTAGGGTTAGCGGCGGATAAGGTGATGATGAGTTACCAGTCGCAGTTTGGTAAGGAAGTATGGCTGCAGCCTTATACTGACCAAACCATGCAAGCCTTGCCCAATCAGGGGGTGAAAAAGCTGGATGTGATTTGTCCTGCCTTTTCGGTCGATTGTTTAGAAACGTTAGAAGAGATCGCTGAGCAGAATCGGCACATTTTCCTGCACCATGGTGGTGAAGCTTTCCATTACATTGCTTGTTTAAACGATAGCTCGCCGCATATTGCGCTGATGGCGGATCTGGTCAATACGAATATTGGCAAGCCAATCATGGAGTATTAGAAAATCTCCCTTGGTGTGCTGGTATGGCAATCTAGTGCAATGGCGCTTAATGGCTGATTTCACCTTTGTCAGTTGGGTGTGATAGCATGCCCCAAAAAAGTTGGCTGATAAAAATAAATATGAAACGTTGGTATCTACTTTACTGTAAGCGCGGTGAACAGCAGCGCGCGCAGCTGCACTTGAACAATCAGAGTGTCGAGTGTTTCTACCCGAAAATATGGGTGGAGAAAATTCACAAAGGTAAGCAGCAAAAGCGCTTGGAACCACTGTTTCCATCCTATCTCTTTGTGCGCTTTGATTTTGAATTGGGTCCTTGCTTTACCACTGTGCGTTCAACGCGAGGAGTGGTGGATTTTGTACGCTTGGGGCTCATCCCACATGAAGTGCCAGCAGAACTGATTGATCAATTAAAGCAGCTTGATGCTGAAAAATCGCGCCAAGTGGTTAATCAGTTGCCAGAGCAAGGACAAACGGTACACGTTGCCCGAGGCCAGTTTGCTGGGATTGATGCTATTTATCAGCAACCGGATGGCGAAACTCGCTCGATTATGCTGGTTAACATGATCAGTCAGCAAGTACCGATCAGTATTGAAAATACGGATTGGGAAATCACCTAACGCTGAGTGAGTTTTTTGCGCTGCACACGATAAAAAAGCCAGAGCGATCGGATCGGCTCTGGCTTTTTTGTTATCTGCGTTCTATTTGAGTTTGCTGTGAACGCATTAAAACTTAGTAAGCCTGTTTGTGCACCGCTTTCACCGCACGACCGGATGGATCGATGCAGTTTTTAAACGATTCATCCCACTCAATGGCTTTCGCGGAAGAGCAAGCGACGGATGGGCCTCCCGGTACGCAGCGTGCTGCCGATTCTAGTGGGAACAGCTCTTCAAAAATTTCTCGATACACGTAGCCTTCTTTGGTGGTCGGCGTGTTGTAAGGGAAGCGGAATGACGCGCTCTCCATCTGTTGATCGGTGACTTTGGCTTCCGCGGTGGCTTTCAGAGTATCAATCCAGCCGTAACCGACGCCGTCAGAAAACTGCTCTTTTTGACGCCATGCAATCGACGCCGGCAGATAATCCTCAAAGCATTCGCGTAGAATGTGTTTTTCCATCTTACCGTTGCCACACATTTTATCTTGTGGGTTGAGGCGCATCGCGACATCAATAAACTCTTTATCGAGGAAGGGAACACGGCCTTCTACACCCCAAGCCGCCAGTGATTTGTTCGCGCGAGCACAGTCAAATAGGTTGAGTGCTAGCAGTTTGCGAACCGTTTCTTCATGGAATTCTTGCGCGTTGGGGGCTTTGTGGAAATAGAGATAGCCACCAAAGATTTCATCTGCCCCTTCGCCAGAAAGCACCATTTTAATCCCCATCGCTTTGATTTTTCTGCCCATTAAGAACATCGGGGTTGAGGCTCGAATCGTTGTGACGTCATAAGTCTCAATGTGATAAATCACATCACGGATCGCGTCTAATCCTTCTTGCAGGGTATAGATCATTTCATGGTGAACGGTGCCAATTTGCTCTGCCACTTCACGCGCCGCTTTGAGATCTGGCGCGCCTTCTAAACCAATCGCGAATGAGTGCAATTGTGGCCACCAAGCGGCGGTTTTCTCATCATCTTCAATTCGCATGGCGGCAAAACGTTTCGCAATCGCTGAGGTAATTGATGAGTCGAGTCCACCAGACAGCAGTACCCCATAAGGCACATCGGTCATCAGTTGACGTTTTACTGCGGCTTCTAACGCTTGGGTGAGTTCTTGCTTGCTGCTGACGTTGTCTTTTACTGCATCATAGTGGTTCCAGTCTCGCACGTAGTAGCGCGTCGCGGTTTTATCTTGTGAGCTTAAATAGCTACCAGGAGGAAATTCACTCAAGGTTTTACACACCGGAACCAGTGCTTTCATTTCCGAAGCGACATATAAGTTACCGTGTTCATCATGGCCCTGATAAAGCGGGATGATGCCAATATGGTCACGGCCGATCAGGTACTGGTCTTTTTCTTCATCGTAGAGGACGAAGGCGAAAATGCCGTTGAGTTCTTCTAATAGCTCAACCCCTTTATCACGGTATAGAGCTAAGATCACCTCACAATCAGAGTCAGTTTGGAATTGATATTGGCCTTGGTAACGCTCACGGATCTCTTTGTGGTTATAGATTTCACCATTGACCGCTAAGATCAGCTTACGATCTGGGCTATACAGGGGTTGCGCACCGCTGCTCAGACCGACAATTGCCAGACGTTCATGAGCCAGAATGGCTTTGTCGCAGGCGTAGATCCCAGACCAGTCAGGGCCACGATGGCGCAGTTTTTTCGACATTTCCAGTGCCACTGGTCGTAATGCCGCTGCATCGGTTTTAATGTCTAAGATGCCAAAAATAGAACACATATCAATTCCTTTTAAATGTTTTTTAATCTGTTGGCATTAATTTGCCATTCTGATTAAAAATCGCAACCCTTGCTTAGGTTTTATTTTGAATAAAAAGATTTTGATTAAATTTTTTCTATTTATTTGTTGGTTTGGTTAGATGCGGTTTAATAATTGATGGGAAAATAGACGATAGGGCGAAATTCGCCCTATGCCTGACTAGCGTTTGGTAAAGTTTGGCTTGAGTTGCTCCGATACATGGCGTGCAAAACCAGTACCCGCCTCACTGTAAATGTTGAATGCCGCGTGAGCTCCTTGCTCAAGCAGGCTCTCGATCTGATCTGGATACTCTGCTATCGCGGCAATTTGTCCTTGGTAATGGCGTTTGTGTAATTGTTCAAGTGCCACTTGGTTAGCTTGATGGTGGGGCATCGCCAGTAACACCAGTTTGACTTTTCCGGTGTCAAAAATGCGCTCCCAAAAATCAGGGTCGGTTGCATCACCAGAGATCACATTGCGTCCCTGTTCACGATGGCTAATTGCGGCATCTTCACGAATTTCGACCCCGAGACAGATCTCGCCATGCCGTGAGGTGAGCTCTTCATAAGCGCCACGGCCGATCCTGCCCATGCCTAAAATCAGCACTTGTGCTGTACCAGGATCAATCAGCCGATCACGGGTATGCAGTGACTCGGCGGCACACTCTTTCAGCCATCTGGCTGAACGCTGGTATATGGCATGACCTTTACGTTCAATTGGCGCGGCTAAAATAAACGATAAAGGCACCGAAACCGCTAGGGCGACCAGAATATCACTGTTGATCCAGCCCATTTTGAACGCCAGTCCACCGACAATCAGCCCAAATTCACTGAAGTTAAACAGTGAGAATGACGCAAGCAATGAGGTGCGCACCCGGAAATGGAATTGATGGATGACCCAAAAATACAGAACCCCTTTGATTGGCAGCAGCAGCAGTAACAGCAGCGCAAGCATGATCCCGGTGCTGGTCGGTTGGGCGGACAGTCCGATATTGAGAAAGAAGCAGACTAAGAATACTTCTTTGAGATTGAATAGGGCTTTGGATAATTCCGAGGCTTTATGATGGCTGGCGAGCATCATGCCTAAAATCAGTGCGCCAAGATCGGGTTTCATACCAACCAGTTGGAAGCTGCCTGCGCCAACGACTAGCGCAAAGAAAATGCCAAATAGGACCAGCATTTCACCATGGCCGACCCAATCTAATAGTTCATAAAACAGTGGGCGTAGTAACGGCAGAATGAATAGGCCAATGGCGTACCACTCTGGCAGTTTGCCAGTGGAGGCGGTGAGGAACACTACTGCAAAAATATCCTGCATGACCAGAATACCAATCGCCAGCGTGCCGTAGGTGGCATTCATTTCACCTTTTTCTTGTAGCGATTTTACCGCAAAAACCGTACTAGAGAATGACAGGGCAAAACCGACCAAAAGCAGTTTATCCAACGAGAGCTCGGCCAGACTGGTGAGTCCTAGTTGTTTGAAGATCAACAATAAAATCGTGAATAGTGCGGTCGAGAGCAAATTGTGGATGGTCGCACCGGCCCAGATCTCTTTCGCGAGCAGAGTTTTGACCTCCAGCTTTAAGCCGATGGTAAACAGAAGCAGAGTGACCCCTAAATCCGCCAAGGTCGAAAGGGTCGCATTGCTTGTAAATCCATAAGCATTGAGGGCAAATCCGGCGATCAAAAAGCCGACCAGTGGGGGTAAATGGCACTTTAAAGCGATAAATCCGGCTAGAAAAGCCGCAGAAAGAAGTATCAAATCCATGAGCTATGTTCTTAATTTAATAATAAAAAAACGGTGGTATTACATACCACCGCCATTATAGGTTAATCTGTTGCTCAAATTTAACTAAAAAGCTTAGTCTTCCAACAATTTTTGTAACAAAACGCCATTTAACATCGCGCGCTTGATCATTGCAAAAGCACCTATGGTTGGTTGCTTATCGAGTTGTGAAGCGACAATCGGCAAATGTTGGTGGAACGTTTTCAGTGATTGATTTTCGACATTACGTTGAATGGCAGGAAACACGATCTCTTTGGTGGCGGTGATTTGTCCGGCAATCACAATTTTCTGTGGGTTAAACAGGTTGACGGTAATGGCAATCGCTTTACCGAGTTGATTGCCGACTCGCACCAGCGCTTGTTTAGCCAGTTCATCACCTGCATTGGCATGTTGGCAAACTTCATCAATCGTGATGCTGGATAAATTAGCCAGTGATGATTCATAGCCTTGTGCGATCAATTTTTTAACTCGTGAAACAATCGCTGGATTGGTGGCGACAGTTTCTAGGCACCCAAAATTGCCGCACTGGCACTGTTCACCGAGTGGATCAATTTGAATATGGCCAATTTCACCAACGTTGCGGTTATAGCCTAAAAATACTTGGCCGTTAACGATGATCCCTGCCCCAGTACCGCGGTGCACGCTAACTAAGATCGAGTCTTGGCAGTCTTGGCTGGCTCCGAAATAATGTTCGGCCAGAGCCATACCGCGTACATCGTTACCGACAAAACATTCCACCGCAAACTGTTCACGAATGGCAGCACCAAGCGGCAGTTGATTGATCTCAACATTGGGCATGTATTCCACTACGCCAGTTTCTGGATTAATCAAACCAGGTAGTGCAACACCAATCGCAATTAATTGTTCAATCAGAGCGTTATGTTGTTGCACAAATTGTTGGATGCGTTTGATAAGGTTGGCCAGCAACACCTCTTGGTTGTGGTAGTGAAACTCATGGTGCTCATCAACCAGCGAGTTTCCGCCCAAGTCATACAGACTGAGCTGGATATAGTCGCGGCCGATACGGACCGCGATAGAGTGAAAGGGTTGTACTTCGGTGGTTAACGAAATCGCTCGTCGACCACCCGTCGAAGCTTGTTGGGCGACCTCTTTAATCAGGCCGCGCTCAAGCAGTTGTCGGGTAATTTTAGTAACACTGGCGGGAGCCAACTGACTGATATCAGCCACTTGGATTCGACTGATCGGTCCTTGTTGGTCAATCAAGCGGTAAACCGCTGCACTATTTAGTTGTTTAACTAAATCTACGTTACCAATTTGTCCGCCATTCATTATTAATTGTGCTCGTATTGTCCGTTAACTACTGTCGCTTTAACATTGAAGTCGCGGTCAAAAACAGTCAGGTTGGCGATCATACCTTTTTTGATACGACCTAATTTATCATCAACACCGATTGCTTTGGCTGGATACAAAGTCGCCATTCGCAGCGCTTCATCTAAAGCGATCCCTACATGCTCAACCGTATTTTGAACTGCTTCAATCATGGTTAGGGCTGAGCCGCCAAGTGTACCATTTTCATCAATACATTTGCCGTCTCGGTAATATACTTTCTTACCAACAAAAATAAAGTGATCCATCTCTGCGCCTGCAGGAGCTGTGGCATCGGTCACTAATACTAGCTTATCGCCCTTGATTTTATGAGCAATTCGGATGTTGGCGTAATCAACATGGAAGCCATCGGCGATGATCCCCGCATACACTTCTGGCGTATCATAAATTGCGCCGACTACGCCGGGTTCACGACCCACCATTGGCGTCATCGCATTAAATAAATGAGTGGCGAAAGTGATGCCAGATTCAAAGCTTTGGCGTGCTTCGGCATAAGTTGCGTTGGTGTGGCCGATAGAAACTACAATCCCGGCTTTAACCAGTTTTTCGATGTGCTCAGGTCGGTTATTTTCCGGCGCTAGAGTCACTTTGGCGATCACATCGCGATTGGCACACATGGTTTCAATCATTTCGTCATCAGAAGGGCGGATAAAATCGACACTGTGAATGCCTTTTTTCATCACATTGAGGTAAGGGCCTTCTAAATGCAAACCGAGCGATTGATTCGGATATTGGTTTTGATACTCACGAGCTGCTGCAATCGCTTGACGCATATCTTGATCAGAAGAGGTGATCAGGGTCGGTAAGAAGCTAGTACAGCCAGATTTCAAATTGGCTTGGTGCATGATATCGATGGTTTTTGCCGTGATCTCATCATTGAGCATCACTCCACCACAGCCGTTGAGCTGTAAATCGATAAAACCAGGGCTAAGATTCGCACCTTGTAGGTCAATCACTTTAATATCCGCAGGCAAAGACGCGACTGGGCAAACCGCTTCGATTTGTTGGTGTTGGATAACCACCGCGTGGTTTATTAGTACATCATTGCCGGTATAGATTTTGCAGTTAGTTAGCGCGTACATGATCAGCTAATCCTCTTGTCAATATTTTTAGATTCAGTGTCTTCCCTTACTCGTTGACATTGTCGAGCTACCTTCGCTCACCCAGTCGTAGCCTGTTGCTATGCTCATGGGGACGGATCTGCTGCTTAGCTGCAACACCAAGAGGTTTGGGCATAGCGACTTGACAAGATGACGCCACTAAAACGTGTATCCCCTTTCTGCTTGAAGCTGCAGCGGTGTTGGCTACGCTTGCTCACCCCAATCACATAGTTTGCCTATGCTCATGGGGGCTCAATCACTTGCCGCTTACCTGCAACTCCAAGGAGTTTGGGTAACTTTCACTTAGTTAGCGAACTTTAATCAAGACGCGAATTATCTTTTTTGCTGAAGCCGACAGTAACTGCGGCTAAAAATAAGTGCTGGTCTGGCTATTTTTTATCGAGATTTACCTGGTTAATTAAGTGCGTAAAGCGATATTTAGTAGTGTAACACGATGGAGGTCTGACCAACAAACGCTATGATACTAGTGTATCAAGGCTGTTTTTTTGTATCTTAAAATAAGTTTTATGATCTGGCTAGCAAAATCCTTGTATTGTGCCCGCGTCTGGTGATTAGGATCACAAATGATGAGGTTTTAATTTGCGGAGCAAAATTAATGTCATAAACTGACTTGGACTAAATTGGGAGGCTAAAAAAAGTCTTCTAATACTATATAAAAATCCTATAGGGGGAACTTAAGGTGAATATTCTCGGATACTTCCAGAAAGTAGGTAAGGCGTTGATGGTACCGGTTGCCACCCTGCCTGCCGCTGCAATACTCATGGGCATCGGTTACTGGATCGACCCTAATGGTTGGGGTGCAAACAGTGCATTAGCTGCTTTCTTGATCAAGGCGGGTGCTGCGATTATCGACAATATGTCAGTACTGTTTGCGGTCGGTGTCGCGTACGGTATGTCTAAAGATAAAGATGGTGCAGCGGCACTATCGGGTTTTGTTGGCTTCTTAGTGGTGACAACCCTACTGTCGCCAGGAGCGGTTGCACAAATTCAAGGTATTGATCTAAGTGCTGTGCCTGCTGCGTTTGGCAAAATTAACAACCAGTTTGTGGGTATCTTAGTCGGTATTGTTTCGGCGGAAATCTATAACCGTTTCTCAAGTGTTGAGCTGCACAAAGCGTTGGCGTTCTTCTCTGGTAAACGTTTGGTACCAATCTTGACCTCTTTCGCGGGTATCTTCATTGCCTTTATCCTGATGTACGTATGGCCACATGTGTATGGCGGTCTGGTGACATTTGGTGAGTCTATCCAAGATTTAGGCTCTGCTGGTGCGGGTATCTATGCCTTCTTTAACCGTTTATTAATCCCTGTTGGCTTACACCACGCACTTAACTCAGTATTCTGGTTTGATGTTGCGGGTATCAACGATATTCCTAACTTCTTAGGTGGTGCAAAATCTATCGCTGAAGGTACGGGTATCCCAGGTATTACCGGTATGTACCAAGCGGGCTTCTTCCCAATCATGATGTTTGGTTTACCAGGTGCGGCACTGGCTATCTATCACACCTCTACAGCTAAGAATAAAGAAAAAGTGGCTTCGATCATGATCGCAGCAGGCTTTGCTTCATTCTTTACTGGTGTAACCGAACCACTTGAATTCTCATTCATGTTCCTAGCTCCAGCGCTGTATGTACTGCACGCAGCGTTAACTGGTCTGTCAGTGTTCATCGCCGCTTCAATGCAGTGGATTGCAGGTTTTGGTTTCTCAGCCGGTCTGGTCGATATGGTGTTGTCATCTCGCAACCCTCTAGCCGTTAACTGGTACATGCTGATTGCACAAGGTCTGGTATTCTTTGCTCTGTACTATGTGATTTTCCGCACTGCAATTTTAAAATTCGGTCTGAAAACACCAGGTCGTGAAGATGATGACAGCGACAATCAAATCTCTGGCGCAAAAGAGTCTTCTGAGCTAGCAAAACAGTACCTGAAAGCTCTGGGTGGCCATGCTAACTTGTCAAGCATTGATGCGTGTATCACTCGTCTACGCCTATCGGTTAACGATATGAGCGTAATTGATGAGAAAACTTTAAAAGCATTGGGTGCAATGGGTGTGGTGAAATTGGGTACCAATAACCTGCAAGTGATCCTTGGCCCTCTAGCCGAAATCGTGGCGGGTGAAATGAAAAATATCAACCCAAACGATGATCTCTCAGCTGTAAAACTGCCATAGTCGTTGATCAATTTTAGAGATACTTCAAGCCTTCGCGAAAGCGGAGGCTTTTTCGTTACCGCTTGCCAAGCGACAACCGGTGACCGCTACCCGTCATTTGATGAGTGAGCGACGATATAACCAGCAAACCATAGAAATAATCACAACAAATCCATACTTTTTATTGTGCCAACGCTAAGAATTGTGGATGATTAGCGGCAATATTTTCTGTTTTCTAGCCTATGCTACGCTACGCAAATTTTTGCCGCGCAAGAGACAGAAACGCTTTCTGACAATACTAAATGAATTTTGAGGTGCTATAGATGAGTGAAGCTGAGGCTCGTCCATCGAACTTTATCCGCCAAATTATCGATAAAGATCTTGCGGATGGTAAACACACCACCGTGCATACTCGTTTCCCGCCGGAGCCGAATGGTTACCTGCATATCGGTCACGCGAAATCAATCTGTCTGAATTTTGGTATTGCTCAGGATTATCAGGGCCAGTGTAATCTGCGTTTTGATGATACCAACCCAGAAAAAGAAAACCTCGAATACGTTGAGTCAATCAAGAAAGATGTGACTTGGCTTGGCTTTGAGTGGTCAGGTGAGGTTTGTTACTCATCGGATTATTTTGACCAGTTGTATAAGTATGCGATTGAGCTGATTGAAAAAGGCTTGGCGTATGTTGATGAGCTGACACCTGAACAAATTCGTGAATACCGTGGCACCTTAACTGCGCCAGGTAAGCACAGCCCATACCGCGATCGTAGCGTGGCGGAAAACCTGGCCTTGTTTGAAAAAATGCGTGCCGGTGAATTTGCTGAAGGCCAAGCGTGTTTACGCGCCAAAATCGACATGGCTTCCTCTTTCATTGTGATGCGTGATCCTGTGTTGTATCGCGTGCGCTTTGCCACTCACCATCAAACCGGTGATAAGTGGTGTATCTACCCGATGTACGACTTTACTCACTGCATTTCCGATGCGCTAGAAGGGATCACTCACTCAATCTGTACTCTTGAGTTCCAAGATAACCGCCGTTTGTATGACTGGGTTCTGGATAATATTACGATTGCTTGCCAACCACGCCAGTATGAATTCAGCCGCTTAAACCTTGAATATACGGTGATGTCTAAGCGTAAACTCAACCAACTAGTGACTGAAAAACTGGTTACTGGCTGGAATGATCCGCGCATGCCAACCATTTCCGGTTTACGTCGCCGTGGTTTTACCCCAAGTGCGATTCGAGAGTTTTGTAAACGGATTGGGGTGACTAAACAAGAAAATATGATTGAATACAGTGCGTTAGAATCATGCATTCGTGACGACCTGAATGAAAATGCCCCGCGTGCGATGGCG
This sequence comes from Vibrio chanodichtyis, assembly GCF_028863985.1. Classification (NCBI taxonomy): domain Bacteria; kingdom Pseudomonadati; phylum Pseudomonadota; class Gammaproteobacteria; order Vibrionales; family Vibrionaceae; genus Vibrio; species Vibrio chanodichtyis. The sequence continues at coordinate 79,424 of NZ_JARBFT010000001.1, forward strand.
GTGCTGGATCCAGTTAAAGTGGTGATTGAGAACTTCGCCGCGGAAAGTGTAGAAACCCTAACTTTAGCCAATCATCCCAATAAACCGGAGATGGGTGAGCGCGAAGTGCCATTTACGCGCGAATTGTGGATTGAGCGCGAAGATTTCCGTGAAGAAGGCAACAAGAAATACAAGCGTTTGGTGTTAGGCAAAGAAGTTCGCCTGCGTGGTGCTTATGTGATCAAAGCTGAGCGTATCGAAAAAGATGCACAAGGCAATATCACCACTATTTTCTGCTCTTACGATCCACAAACTTTGGGTAAAAATCCAGCCGATGGACGTAAAGTGAAAGGGGTGATCCACTGGGTATCTGCAGAACAGGGTGTCGCTGCTGAATTTTGTCTGTACCAGCCTCTGTTCACTGTGCCAAATCCGGCCGCTGCCGATGACTTTGCGGCTACGATTAACCCACAATCATTAAGCAAAGTGCAAGGTTATGTTGAGCCAAGTTTGCTTGCCGCCCAACCGGAGTGCGGTTATCAATTTGAGCGGATGGGGTATTTCTGTGCCGATAACCAAGATTCTACGCCACAAAGATTGGTGTTCAATCGCACGGTCGGTTTACGCGATAGCTTTGCAAAAATCGATGAACAGTAATCAAAACGGTTAGTTTTGTTCGCTAAGCCAGCCACAGTGCTGGCTTATTTTTTACGGTGAAAATAAATTTGGTTGAGGTTAGCGCTGAAATTTGTGTGAGATTGCTGCGATTATTCCGGTCATGACACATTTTTTGCCTGCCAGTCTATAGTTTTGCTAAGTGGATCCGATATATTTAATCAATCTCCGTACTTCAAAATTCAAAGCACATATTGAGCCTTTTATGCGTCGATTTTTTCAACGACTGCTGCTGTCGATAACCACTGTGGTTGTGACTCAGATTTCTTTTGTCAGTGCAGAAAGCATTCGTTTGGTTGGTCCTAATGGCCAAGTACAATCTGCACCACAATACAGTGATAACACTGTGCGTCCATCGGTGGTTAATACCGAGCCAGCTCGATTTTTTGGACCGACCAGCGCCGATCAAACTTTATGGTCGATTGCGAGTCAATTCCGCCCATCAGCGAGTGTTTCGGTACAGCAAACCTTGTTGGCGATTTATCAACTCAACCCACAAGCGTTTGAGGGGCAGAATATTCATACGTTGATCCCCGGTAGCACGTTGCGTATTCCCTCATTGGCACAGATTAGCGCGAATACTAATCAACAAGCGGTTGATATTATGGCGGCTCATCAAGCGAAATTAACCGCCTCTCCAGTTACCCCACCACGGGTGCGTCCGGCGCCAGTTCGTAGCGCACCTGTGCCAGTGGCCAGCCCTAAAACTGAAGTGGTAGCCCAAGTACAAGCGGAGACAATCAACGCTAATGTTGCCAATAATGCTCAACTTGAGGCAAACCGTGCGGCGGATATTAATCGAGCGGCAGAAGCGGAAGTGATGGCGCTAGAGGAGAAAAATCACAGTTTGCGGGTCATGCTGTCACAAGTGCAATTAGAAATGAGCACGCTCAAGCAAGAATTGGGTGATGAAAACCGCATCCGTAGCGAAGTTGAGAAACTGCTTGAAGAAGAACGCATTAAAGCACAAGAAGCGCAGCGCCTGGCACCTTCTGCTTTAGATAATTTACTCGCCAATGGTTGGTTAGTGGCCGCGCTGGCTTTGATCCCCGGGTTATTGCTTGCCATTGTGATACTGCTGCTGATCAATCGTCGCTCGACGGATCAGCAACAAATGGCGAAGCCATCATCCAGCATCGCTGGGGATCTAGCCATGGCGGCCCCTATGGGGTTAGCTGCGGATCAGATCGAAGATATTGGTGATGATTTACTGCTGGATGATGACTTATTCAGTAGCAGTGATGAAAAACCACTGGATGATGTTGAACAAGCTTTTGCTGATGATGATGTGTTTGCTGATTTAGATGAAGCAGATCTCGACTTCAATCTGAATCGACCAGACAGTGAAGAGCTATTTGTCGGCATCGATGATGACGGTGATTTGGATACCGAGTTTGATATTTTGGGGACCAGCGCCAATGGCATCTCAGTCAACGAAGAGGATAAAGCCCTCGGTTTAGACGAAATGGTGCGCGCGCTGGATGAAGCGAGTCAAGCCGATGCTCCTATGATGGCGGCAGACTCGTTTGACTTAGCCGATCAAAATCACCTTTCCGATGATGATATCGAATCGCTATTAGCGGGTGATGAAAATGATCTGTTGCTGGAGGGGAAGGTCGAACAGTCATTGCTGGATGAGTTATTAGCCAGCGAGTTGGATGCGCTTGACCCTGAACCAGCCTTGCAAGATAGCGCAACACTACAGGGGCTGCTTAATCAAGAGTTGGATTCACTCTCGACGGATGATGATTTTGAACTGAGTGATGCCACAATAGCGGACACTGAGTTAGATCCTAAGCCGGAGTTTGCCACCCTTCAACCGCAGGCCGATTTTGAACCGGTTGAGCTAGCTGATCAAACTGCACTGCTGGATGAAATTCTTGCTGCACAAGACACTCCGATTGCTCAGGATAGTACAGAGCTACTGGAAGAATTATTAGCTGAATTCGATGCTCCTGAAACCGATGAATTGGGCCTACGCAGTTCAAACCTTGATCAGTTAGAGCCTGAGCTGGTTGAATTAGATCAAAATAGCACTCAATTGTTGGATGAAGTGCTCGGTGAGTCCGCGGTGAGTGACGAGCTGGCTCAGTTTGATATTGATGCGAATAGCACTGAGCTACTGGATGAACTGTTGGCGGATTTCGATCTCGCCGATGATGCGACTGAGCCAGCAACCCTGAGCGTCGAAGATGGTACCGAACTGTTTGATGAACTATTAGACATTGAACAGCAGGCACAGCCATCGCAACCAGTGATAAGCGATGAGTTTAATCGCGATACCTTTATTGACGATTTACTTACCTCAGCACCCGCGCAAGATCCTCTGTTAGAGCCGCAGGAGCAGCATCAATCAGTAGGGTTAGCCGATGAGCCGGTCATCCAACCGGAAATCGAAGTCAGTGCAGCACCTATGCCGGTTTCTAATCCCTTGCCCGCCAATGAATTTGGTATTCCACAAGATGACGATTGGCTGGAGCAGGCTGGCGCGGGATCCGAGCCACCGCTCGATATGACGCCATCAGCCAGCCAAGCCTCGACGCTCACGGCGATGACGGATGCTGAGCTACCCGAATACACCGAAGCCGAGGCTTTGGCCGATGCACTACAAAGCGCACCTGAGCCAGCATTGGCTGCTGAGCCACAAAATATCGAGCAGCTGAGCACAGTTGCTGAATTCGATGAGTGGGAATTACCTGAATATACCGAAGCAGAGGCTTTGGCCGATGCGCTACAAAGTGCACCTGAGTCGGCATTGGCTGCGGAGCCACAAAATATCGAGCAGTTGAGCACCGTTGCTGAATTCGATGAGTGGGAATTACCTGAATATACCGAAGCAGAGGCTTTGGCCGATGCACTGCAAAGTGCGCCTGATCCGGTATTGGCAGCTGAGCCAGAAAATATCGAGCAGCCGGGCACAGTCGCTGAATTCGATGAGTGGGAATTACCCGAATACACCGAAGCCGAGGCTTTGGCCGATGCGCTACAAAGTGAACCCGATCGAGCATTGAATGTGCAGCCAGAATCGGATCCGCAGCATACAGTGCTTGACGTGCCGAATAGTACATTGCCCGAGGTTAGCACCGAAGAGGATGTATTGGCCGACTTTGCAGAAATTGATCAAGAAGAGAATGATTTCTTAAATTTTGCCGAGTTGGCGTTGCCGACGGTGAGTGAACCAGAGCCCGTTGCCGATGCCATTGTGCAAACCAGTGCGCCAGCACCAGCGATTGCCGACCCCGCGTTTGATGAGCAGGCGTTACATGATTTACTCAGTGAACCCAATCCGGTTGATCAGCCTCTGCGCTTCGAACAGCCGTTGGATGCACAAACCATCGATAGTGCTGGAATGGATATTGATGCCATGCTGCAAATGGGCGGCGAGGATTGGAATGGTTTCCACCTCACGCCAGATCAGCAAGCGCAACTGCCTGATGAGGTTCCCGCAGAAGAGCAGGATATTTGGGCTGCCAATACTCCAGAGCCTCAAGTTAAGTCAGAAGATTGGGGTGTGCAAGAGGAACAATTAGACTTCGACCCACGGCGTGATGGTTACATGACCATTGACCAACTGATGGCACAAGTTGAATCGCAAGAGCAGGAGTTGGACCCCGATCAGCAAGAGCTAAAGCTTAATGTTGGTTTGGATGAGTTTCCTGATGTGATTGGCGATGTGCACGCGATTGATGTCGATAGTGGAGCAGAGGCGGCCGGTAAGCTCGATTTAGCTAAAATCTACATCGAAATGAATGATGAAAAAGGGGCAGTTAAATTGCTCGAAGAGGCAATTGTTGATGGTGATGATGAGATCCGCCAGCAAGCTAAACGATTGATTGACCGAATTAATGGTCGAGTATGATCCTAAACGAGAGGCCGCTTAGCGGCCTCACTTTTTGATCCTGGTTAGAAATTTGCTCGCAAACTGTTTATACTGCCCGCCCCATTTTTATAGAGACAAACAGCATGAGAATCGCGTTAGGTATCGAGTATGACGGGACTCACTACTATGGTTGGCAGCGCCAAAGAGACGTTAAAAGCGTCCAACAAGCGTTAGAGACCGCATTGAGTAAGATTGCCAATCATCCGGTTGAAGTGCAGTGTGCCGGTCGAACTGATGCTGGGGTGCACGGCACCGGTCAAGTGGTGCATTTTGATACCACGGCTGAGCGGCAGATGGCTGGCTGGACTATGGGTTGCAACGCCAATTTACCCAAAGATATTGCCGTCCGCTGGGCTTGTGTGGTGTCGGATGAGTTTCATGCACGCTTTAGCGCGACTGCGCGGCGTTACCGCTATGTGATTTATAACCATGCTTACCGGCCTGGCATTTTGAGTTCAGGGGTCAGTCATTATCACGGCGAATTGGGTGTCGAAAAAATGCAGCAAGCAGGTCAGTACCTGCTTGGGGAAAATGATTTCACCTCATTTCGCGCCGTCCATTGCCAATCGCGTAGCCCTTGGCGTAATGTGATGCACTTAAATGTGACTCGCCACGGCAATTATGTGGTGATTGATATTAAAGCCAATGCTTTTGTACATCATATGGTGCGCAATATTACCGGTAGCTTAATTGCAGTTGGGCGTGGGGAGCAGCCACCAGAATGGATCGCGTGGCTGTTGGCACAAAAAAATCGCACCTTAGCCGCGGCGACCGCTAAAGCGGAAGGTTTATATCTAGTTAGCGTTGATTATCCGAGCCATTTTGGTTTGCCCACCATGCCGATCGGGCCACTTTTCTTAGCGGATAATTTGAACTAATTGCGAGTCATTGACTCAAAAATAAACAATATTGTGCGGTGGTCCAGTTGTAGAAATAGGTACAACCAGTTTTTTGTCTACAGTTGGCATTTTCTGTGCTTTAATCCTCACGCGTTTTTGTCGAATTTATCTTCCCTGCTGATGGTGGGGGATTGAGAGTAAAAGGTCTTCCATGAGTTGGCTCGAAAAAATTTTAGAGAAAAGCAACATTGTCAGTTCACGCAAAGCTTCTATTCCTGAAGGTGTTTGGACTAAGTGCACCTCGTGTGAACAAGTGCTGTATTACGCGGAATTGGAGCGTAACTTAGAAGTTTGCCCTAAGTGTGATCACCATATGCGCATGAAAGCGCGTCGCCGTTTGGAAACGTTTCTTGATCAAGACGAGCGTTTTGAACTGGGTGAAGAGCTAGAGCCACAAGATAAGCTGAAATTTAAAGATTCCAAGCGCTACAAAGAGCGTCTCGCTGCGGCGCAAAAAGCCAGTGGTGAAAAAGATGCGCTAGTGGTCATGAAAGGCGCGGTGCACGGTGTGCCTGTCGTGGCGTGTGCTTTTGAGTTTTCCTTCATGGGTGGCTCGATGGGTTCAGTGGTTGGCGCACGTTTTGTGCGTGCGGTTGAAGCGGCGATGGAGCACAATTGCGGCTTGATCTGTTTCTCAGCCAGTGGCGGTGCACGTATGCAAGAGGCTTTGATGTCGCTGATGCAGATGGCGAAAACCAGTGCTGCACTCGAACGTCTCTCAAATAAAGGTTTGCCGTTTATTTCGGTGATGACTGACCCAACCATGGGTGGTGTTTCGGCCAGTTTAGCGATGCTCGGTGATATTAATATCGGTGAGCCTAAAGCACTGATTGGTTTTGCTGGTCGCCGCGTGATTGAGCAAACCGTACGTGAAGATTTGCCAGAAGGTTTCCAACGCAGTGAGTTCCTACTTGAGCATGGCGCGATTGATATGATTGTGGATCGCCGAGAAATGCGTCAGCGGGTCTCTAGTTTACTGGCCAAACTCACCGGGCAGGCCTCGCCGCTGGTGGTTTCTGTGAACGACGCGCCAAATGAAGTGCCTTATGCGGTACCAGAAGCCAATAAAAAAGGGTAAAGTAAGCGCTAACTAAACCAACAGATTCTATGGTTGTACGTTAGATGACTCAAAAGCCTATTCCCCAAGCCACATCGTCACTCGCGGTGTGGCTTGATTATTTAGCCCATATTCATACCTCTGCGATTGATCTCGGCTTAGAACGCGTTCAAGCCGTTGCCCAAACCGCCAAACTCACCAAACCTGCGCCAATCGTGATCACCGTTGCCGGTACCAATGGTAAAGGCTCAACCTGTGCCTTAATGGAAGCCATTTTGCTGCACGCTGGCTATTCGGTTGGGGTGTACAGTTCGCCACATCTGATCCGCTACAATGAGCGAGTACGCATTAACGGCCAAGATCTTGCCGATGAGATGCACACTCAAGCTTTTGCGCATATCGAGCAACAGCGCGGTGATATCAGCCTGAGCCTGTTTGAATTTGGCACACTGGCAGCGCTGTATCTGTTTGAGCAACAAAAAGTCGATGTATTGCTACTTGAAGTTGGCTTAGGCGGCCGGTTAGATGCGACCAATGTGGTGGATCATGATGTCAGTGTGATCACCAGTTTGGCGCTCGATCATATTGATTGGCTAGGCGATGATCTGGGCGTGATCGGTTATGAAAAAGCGGGGATTTTCCGCGCTGGTAAACCGGCAGTGTGTGGCCAGCCTAAACCGCCGGCCAGTGTGGCCGGTCATGCGGATGATATCGGTGCCAAGTTGCACCAAGTTGGCATTCAATTTACTTATCAAACCACTTCATCCACGACATGGGATTGGCACAGTGGTCGCTTTGCATTAACTGATTTGCCGATCCCGGCCTTGCCATTACCTAATGCGGCAACCGCGTTAATGGCGCTGGGTTGCTCAGGGTTGGAGATTAGCGATCTGGATATTGTGGCCGGTTTGGCCAGCGCTCAGCTCGCTGGCCGCATGCAGCAGATCAGCAGCGCACCAACCATAGTGCTCGATGTCGCACACAATCCGCACTCGGCACACTATTTAGCTCAGCAGCTTAAACAGCGCTACCCACAGCAAACGCTCCATTTGGTACTGGGCATGTTGCACGACAAAGATATCGCTGCGACCGTGGCCGAATTAATGCCGCTGGTGAATCATTGGTATCCGGCCTCGTTGTCTGGCCCACGGGCGGCGACCGCGGCGCAACTCTGCCAGTATTTACCCGCTGACACAACTCACTATGTGGATCCGGTAGCCGCATTTAAAGCCGCACTGACACAGGCTGAGCCACAAGATGTTATTGTGGTGGCCGGCTCTTTTCATACTGTGGGTGAAGTACTGGAAGATTGGCAAAAGAGAGGCGAAAAAGAGAGGGCAGTAGATGGCCAGTAAATTTCAAAGTCGTTTAGTCGGCACCATAGTGTTGGTGGCGCTCGGCGTCATCGTATTGCCCGATGTGTTGGATGGCAAGAAAACCCATTTTAAAGAGCAAGTGGCGAGTATTCCGCTTAAGCCACAGTCACAAGGTGAGGTTGAAAAATTTGTGGTACTTGATCCGGTGCAAGATACGCTCGCTTTGCCAGCCACGCCGGTTACGGTCACGCAAACAAGCAATCAAGCGAGTGCTCAGACAACAGCTATTGCGAGTAATGCACCGCAGACCTCCGCTTCGTCAGCCAACAGCTTGGTGGAGCAGAGTTTGCCAGTGACCATCAGCACCGCAACAAGCAATGATTACCAAGACTCTGCGTGGATCATTCAGTTAGTGGCGCTGAAAAATGCTGACAACGCGCGCAACTTGGTGGCGGATTTGCAAAAACGTGGTTATCAAGCGCATATCAAACAAGAAAACGATTTTACACGAGTGATTATTGGCCCGGATGTTTCGAAATCTAAGCTCGAAACCCAGTTACTGGAATTAGAAAAAATTACCAGTGCTAAAGGTCAATTGCTTAAATTTAAACCGTTAAACCCATAAGAAAACGTTTGCGTCGCGATTTTTTCTGTTAAAATGCGCGCCAACTTAAGATGTAAGAGCTCATGAACTGGTTAGATATTGTCATTTTAAGTGTGATCGGCTTGTCTGCGCTGATCAGTCTTGTCCGCGGCTTTGCTAAAGAAGCCTTGTCTTTAGTGATCTGGTTTGGGGCGTTTTATATTGCCTCACAGTACTACCGTAAATTAGCGGTGTACTTTACCAACATTCAAGACGATATGTTTCGCAATGGGGCTGCTATCGCGGCGCTGTTTGTGGCGACGTTAATCGTTGGAGCGATCGTGAACTATGTGATTGCTCAACTGGTGGAAAAAACAGGATTATCAGGAACCGACAGAATTCTCGGAGTAGTGTTTGGTGCACTGCGTGGGGTGTTGATTGTCGCGGCAGGTCTGTTCTTTATGGATGCGTTTACCGCATTTCCAAACACAGAGTGGTGGAAGAGTTCGCAGTTAGTGCCTGAATTTAGTCGCATTATTGCTCCGTTCTTTGAACACCTAAAAGCAACATCAAGTTTTCTCTCTGGCGCAATTTAGCGCCGGAGACGGTCGAAATCGAGGATTAGGACATGTGTGGTATTGTTGGAATCGTGGGTACAACGCCTGTAAACCAGTCAATTTATGATGCATTGACGGTGTTGCAGCATCGTGGCCAAGATGCTGCGGGTATTTGTACCATAGAAAGCAATCGTTTCCGTCTGCGTAAGGCCAATGGATTAGTCAAAGATGTGTTTGAAGCCAAACACATGCAGCGCCTACAAGGCAATGTGGGTGTCGGCCATGTGCGCTACCCAACCGCGGGCAGTTCCAGCGCCTCAGAAGCACAACCTTTCTATGTTAACTCTCCTTTTGGTATCACGCTGGCGCACAACGGTAATTTAACCAATGCCAATCAAGTGCGACAAAAATTGTTTGAAAAAGACCGCCGTCACGTCAATACCACCTCGGATTCAGAAGTGCTACTCAATGTACTTGCCCATGAAATCGACACGGTCAAAGGCAATGTCACCGCTGATGATGTGTTTCGCGCAATCAGCAATGTACACCGTACCATCCGTGGCGCTTATGCGGTCACCGCGATGATTATTGGCCACGGCATGGTGGCATTTCGTGACCCACACGGAATTCGTCCACTCTGCTTAGGCAAGCGTGAAGTGAATGGTCAGCATGAGTACATGGTCGCATCGGAATCGGTGGCCTTGGATGCCGTCGGTTTTGACTTTGTACGCGATGTCGCTCCGGGTGAAGCGATTTATATCACTTTCGATGGTGAGCTTTTCACTCAACAATGCGCGGATCATCCGGCGCTCAATCCTTGTATTTTTGAATTTGTTTACTTTGCGCGTCCCGATTCTTTCATCGATAAGATTTCGGTATACAGCGCTCGGGTTGAGATGGGCAAACGCTTAGGTCAGCGCATCAAAGATGACTACAGCGAGCTGGATATTGATGTGGTGATCCCCATCCCGGAAACATCATGCGATATCGCGCTGCGCATCGCGCAAGCAATTGATAAACCGTATCGGCAAGGTTTTGTCAAAAACCGCTATGTCGGCCGCACTTTTATCATGCCGGGTCAGCAGCAGCGTAAGAAATCGGTGCGCCGTAAACTCAATGCGATCCGCTCAGAATTTAAAGACAAGAACGTGTTGTTAGTCGATGATTCGATTGTGCGTGGCACAACCTCAGAGCAGATCATCGAAATGGCGCGTGATTCTGGTGCGAAAAAGGTTTACATCGTTTCGGCGGCTCCGGAAATTCGCTTCCCGAACGTTTATGGTATTGATATGCCAAGCGCGAACGAGTTGGTGGCCCATGGCCGCGATAATGATGCGATTTGTAAACAGATTGGAGCCGATGCGCTGATTTTCCAAACCCTAGACGATCTGGTGGATGCAGTCGGCTGCGGTAATCCGGATATTGCTAAGTTTGAAGCTTCGGTATTTAACGGTGAATACGTAACTGGGGATATCGATCAGCAGTATTTGGATTTTCTGGAATCGATGCGTAGCGATGATGTCAAAGTGCAGCGGGAAATTCAGCAAGATCTCGCCAACTTAGAGCTGCACAACGAAGGTGCTTAAGCTCAGATAGAGAGGGGGGTTGAGTGACCTCAGCCACCATTTGATCACCAACCATTCGATGATTAACGGCTTGGTGATAAAAAGGCTTCCCTCGGGAAGCCTTTTTGCTTTGATGTGTGCTGGATGATAAAGGGCGAGTTATAGCACCAATGCTGCAATCCAACCAAAGATGATCAGTGGCAGGTTATAGTGGATAAAGGTCGGGACCACGGTTTCCCACACATGCTCATGTTGTCCATCGGCATTAAGGCCAGAAGTTGGGCCTAAGGTTGAATCTGAAGCGGGTGAACCAGCATCGCCTAATGCAGCTGCAGTACCAATCAGCGCGACGGTTGCCATCGGTGAAAAGCCAAAAGAGAGGCACAGTGGCACATAAATGGTGGCAATGATCGGAATGGTCGAGAATGATGAGCCAATCCCCATCGTCACCAGTAAGCCAACTACTAACATCAGTAACGCCGCGAGCGCTTTGTTATCGCCAATACTGGTCGAAAGGGAAGTGACCAGCGTTTCTACTCCGCCAGTGGCTTTCATTACCGCAGCAAAACCAGCGGCTGAAATCATGATAAAGCCAATCATCGCCATCATGTGCACGCCTTTGGTGAACACATCATGAGTCTGTTTCCAAGCAATCACACCACCAAAAATAAATACCATAAAGCCAGCCAGCGCACCGATAATCATTGAGCCTGTGGTTAATTGCACGGCAAGTGCCACCACAATGCCTACGCCGGCAATTGCGATATGCTTAGTATTAATCGTGGTACAGGTGGACTGTGTTACGGTCAGTTCACTGGTTTTGTATTCGCGCGGTTTGCGATAGCTGAATAATACGGCGATCAGCAGACCGCAGATCATGCCAGTGGCGGGCAGCAACATCGCGGTCGGAACTTGGCTCGCGGTGATCGTTTCTAGCCCGTTATCATGCAGATTTTTGAGCAGAATATTATTGAGGAAAATGCCACCAAAACCGACCGGCAGTACCATGTAAGGGGTGATCAAACCAAAAGTGAGTACACAGGCCACTACGCGGCGGTCGAGTTTGAGTTTGGCAAACACACTCAGTAGTGGTGGGATCAAAATCGGAATAAATGCGATATGGACTGGGATCACGTTTTGCGATGCCATTGCCATCAGCAGCAGTGAGATCAGCACAACGTATTTTAAGCCAGTTGAAGCGATATGGTTTTCTTGACCATGAATACGCCGGATCACGTTCTGCGCCAACAGGTCAGTGATGCCAGATTTAGAAATCGCTACCGCAAAAGTACCAAGCATAGCGTAACTGAGGGCGATCGTCGCACCACCACCCAAACCGCTTTCAAAAGCGGCCACAGTTTCATTGAGACTCATACCTGCAACTAAACCACCAACTATTGCGCTGAACGTCAAGGCAACCACGACGTTTACTCGCATCAGGGCTAGCAGCAGCATGACACAGACGGAAATGACTACTGGATTCATATTTTTTTCTCGAGATGTTGTGTTTCCCCTGCTGACCTGATCTTGCAAGTGCACAGGGTTTTGCCTTATCGGTTGAAGTGAGCTATCGATTGAGGTTAATCATCGATGATTGTGCGCTTCAAGCTAACTCGGCATCATTGTTATTGTCCTCATTATCAGTGGCCAGTGGCCAGCCACCTAATGCCTTCCACTGGTTGACAATGGTGCAGAACAGCTCTGCGGTTTTTTGGGTATCGTACAGCGCTGAATGCGCTTCACGATTGTCAAACTCCAACCCTGCCGTCGCACATGCTTTGGCCAACACGGTTTGGCCAAAGGCAAGGCCGCTCAGTGTTGCCGTATCAAAGGTGGCAAAGGGATGGAAAGGGACTCGTTTCAATTTGCCGCGTTCGCTGGCGGCCATCACAAAACTATGATCAAAATTGGCGTTGTGGGCCACAATGATCGCGCGACTACAATTGGCCGCCTTTTGCTCTTTGCGCACCAGCTTATAAATCTCTTTTAACGCATGTTCTTCACTGACGGCTCCGCGCAGTGGGCTAAAAGGGTCATAAATGCCAGTAAATTCCAGTGCGGCTTTTTCAATATTCGCGCCTGCAAACGGTTCAACATGAAAATGGATGGTACTCGCTGGGTGCAAGTCGCCATTGTGATCCATACTCAAAGTGACCGCACAAATTTCTAATAGTGCATCGGTTTGCGCGTTGAATCCTGCGGTTTCTACATCGATAACTACCGGAAAATAGCCACGAAAGCGTTTTTTTAGGGTCAGCGCGTCATTTTTATCAGTCATGCGGGTTCTAATTGGGGCTAATAAGAGGAGCATTATTGCAGATTCTGCGCAGGAGCAAAACCTAGCGGCCTTTATTTGCGCTAATTAATTGAGCAATGTGAAGAGGATAGAGTCTCGTGTGTCGAGTGAATGGTCGTGTTACACGCTATGGGAGTGGATCATCTGGCTAGATTTTTGCATCTAATCGTTCAGAGTTTCACAGGCGGCAAATTATCTCCTGAGCATCCGCGAGCAGTGGTGAGAAAAAGTATTTATGAATAAATGGGTTATCACAAGCGTGTTTGCCTTAGGCACGTTAGCTGCGCCAGTTGCGTTGGCGTTAGAGGTGCGTTATGCGGCGACACCGCAGCAGTCAAGCTGGCAAATGGTGGCCGATACACCGTTGGAGTGCCGCTTGGTGCACCCAATCCCTAATTATGGCAATGCCGAATTTTCTTCGCGCGCGAGTAAGCAAATCAATCTCGATTTTGAGTTGAAAATGCGTCGTCCGATGGGGGAGACACGCAATGTCAGTTTGGTGTCGCTGCCACCGATCTGGCGTCCTGGTGAAGCGGCGGATCGCATCACTAACTTGCAATTTTTTAAACAGTTTGATGGTTATATTGGCGGCCAGACGGCGTGGTCCCTGCTCAGTGAATTAGAAAAAGGTCGTTATCCCACGTTCAGTTATCAGGATTGGCAAAGCCGGGATCAGCGGATTGAAGTGGCACTTTCAGCCGTGCTGTTTCAACCCTCTTACAACCAATTCAGTGATTGTATTGCTAAGTTGCTGCCGTACAGTTTTGAAGATATTTCATTTACGATTTTGCATTACGATCAAGGGAATAGCGTTGAGCTGAATAAAGCTTCACAAAAGCGTTTAGCGCAAATTGCCGAATATATACGCTACAACCAAGATATTGATTTAGTGCTCGTGTCGACCTATACCGATTCGAGTGAGAGTAACAGCCACAGCCAAAATCTGTCTGAGCAGCGGGCGCAAGTGTTACGCGAATACTTTCAATCGATTGGTTTGCCAGAAGATCGTATTCAAGTGCAAGGGTATGGCCGACGTCGGCCGATTGCGGATAATGCCTCACCAATCGGTAAGGATAAAAACCGCCGCGTGGTGATCTCGTTTGGTCGTACTCAGGTGTGAGCAGACTCACACCTGAAAGCTTGAATGATTAGGCGAATAGCGACTTAACCGACTAACCCAGCATTGGCTTGTTTGTTTTGAATTAATTCAATCAGGTAACCATCAGGATCTTTCACAAACGCAATCTGCGTGGTGCCGCCTTTCACTGGCCCCGGTTCGCGGGTCACAATTCCACCGGCAGCTTTGATCGCATCACAAGTGGCATAAATATCATCGGCACCAATCGCGATATGACCATAGGCGTTGCCTTTGTCATATTCAGTGACACCCCAGTTGTAGGTCAGTTCAATCACCGCGCCTTGTGATTCATCGCCGTAGCCTAAAAAGGCCAGCGTATATTGGTACTCGGGATTATCATTTTTGCGCAGCAGATTCATGCCCATCACTTGAGTATAAAACTCGATCGATTGATCTAAATTACCGACGCGTAGCATGGTGTGCAAAATACGATGGTTCGACATAAAGGCTCCTTGCTTTTAATAAGTTATGATCCCTACCGACTGGCCACTATCAGTGGTGTGGGTCTCAGTGGTATGGGTATCGTTGTGAGTGAATTCGTTTTGGTTAATTTGTGTTAGTTAATTGGCCTGATCGATGATCTGCCTGGGCATGATCAGTTGTCTGGGTAAACCTTGTCTTTGAACTCACACAGATCTTCAATAATACAGCTACCACAACGGGGTTTACGGGCAATGCAGGTGTAGCGGCCATGCAAAATCAACCAGTGGTGCACATCGAGTTTAAATTCCGTTGGTACCACTTTAAGCAGTTTCTGCTCGACTTGATCGACATTTTTCCCCACGGCAAATTGAGTACGGTTCGCGACGCGGAAAATATGAGTATCGACCGCAATGGTCGGCCAACCAAAGGCGGTATTGAGTACCACATTGGCAGTTTTGCGTCCAACGCCTGGTAGTGCTTCTAGTGCGGCGCGATCTTCTGGCACTTGGCCTTGATGCTGCTCCAGTAAAATCTGGCAGGTTTTGATCACATTTTCAGCTTTAGTATTAAATAAGCCGATGGTCTTGATGTAGCTTTTTAGGCCAGCAACGCCGAGATCGAATATCGCTTGTGGCGTATTGGCCACCGCATACAGTTTATCGGTGGCTTTGTTGACACTGACGTCGGTCGCTTGCGCAGAGAGGAGTACCGCAATCAACAACTCAAAAGGTGAGCTCCAGTTTAATTCCGTCTCTGGCTTCGGGTTATTCGCTTGTAGGCGCTGTAATATTTCAATCCGTTTGGCGTTATTCATACGACAGATAAGCTTCCTTGATGGTTACGAATTGGTGACTCGAGCCCGCTCAATGGTTGGTGTGGTTGGCTTGGGTTGGTGGGTTGCAAGCTGTTTATCGATGACACTTTTCGCTGCAATCAAAAAGCCTACCCCAATAAAGGCACCGGGAGGCAGTAGCGCCAGCAAAAATTTGCTTTCGAAATGAAACACTTCAATGCGTAGAACGCTAGCCCACTCGCCAAGCAGCAGGTCAGCACCATCAAACAGAGTCCCATTGCCGATGATTTCACGCAGTGAACCGAGCACGACTAGCACTGAGGTCATGCCAAGTCCCATCCATAAACCATCTAAGGCGGCGGGCAGTACCGCATTTTTAGAGGCAAAGGCTTCAGCACGGCCGATGATGATGCAATTGGTCACAATCAGCGCGATAAAAATACCAAGTGAGAGATACAGACCGTAAGCGAATGCATTCATCAGTAACTGCACACAAGTGACCAGTGCCGCGATGATCATCACGAAGACGGGAATACGTACATCTTTGGGTACGTAGTCGCGGATTAATGAGATCACGACATTGGAAGCCACTAATACCACTAAGGTAGCGATACCCAAACCGAGCGCATTAGTCAGTGTTGAAGAGACTGCTAAAAGTGGGCATAAACCCAGCAATTGAACTAAGGCAGGGTTGTTATTCCACATGCCATTTAACATCAGCATTTTGTTATCACTCATGTCATTAAGCCTCACAAGGATTGAGCTGGCTATGCAGCTGCTGTTGATGTTGATTGACATAGATTACCGCTTTTTTCACGGCTTGTACCACCGCTCGTGGGGTAATCGTCGCGCCGGTAAACTGATCAAACTGTCCGCCATCTTTACGCACTTGCCACTCATCTTGATTTTCACTGCTGACTCGTTGGCCATTAAAACTTAATATCCAATTGCTGATCCGTAAATCAATTTTATCGCCTAACCCTGGGGTTTCGTGATGAGCCAGTACCCGCACACCCAGTACAGCACCATTATCGGCAATGCCAATGATCAGTTTGATATCGCCGTTATAGCCATCGGGCGCGATGGTTTCAATTGCGATTGCGCTGGGCTGCCCATTGCGCTTAGCCAAATAGGCGTGCATGGTTTGCTGGGTGCCGAGTGCAGTATCGTTGACCAAAGTGCAGGCTTGCACCAATGCGTTATCGTAATAGTGGTGCGGGATCACCTGGTTGAGCACTTGTAACAACTGTTGTTGCTGCTGCTGATGGATTCGCTCGGCGGTCAAAGTATAAGTCAGCGCCACCAAACCGGTGGCAATACAGGCAAACACCGCGAGGGTTAAGCCATGGTTTCGAATTGCTGTCAGCATAAATCGCGCTCTTAGTGTCCGTAAGTTCTCGGTTTAGTGTAGTAATCAATCAGTGGTACACATAAGTTGGCGAGTAGCACTGAAAAGGCAACCCCATCAGGAAATCCCCCCCAACTGCGGATGATAAACACCATAGCTCCGATAAAGAAACCATAAATCAAGCGCCCCTTATCGGTGGTGCTGGCGCTGACCGGATCGGTCGCAATGAAAAATGCACCAAGCATAGTTGCCCCAGATAATAGATGCACGATCGGCGAGGCGGTGGTTGCTGGTGCTAAAAACTGCGCCAGCAGTGAAGTAACCATTAAGCCTGTTAACATCGCCAGCGGAATATGCCAGCGGATGATGCGTAATTTGAGCAGCATTAGGCCACCGATCAGATAGGCAAGATTCACCCACTCCCAACCAATCCCAGCTAGGCCACTAAATTGAGATTGAGCTAAGGTTTCGCTCATCGTGTGTCCCGCTTTGAGTGAGGTTTTGATGGCGTCTAATGGGGTGGCGGTTGTTACCCCATCAATCCCGGTACGAATTTGCTGTAGTGATAAACCATCGCTATTAAATCCACTGAAAATCAAAGAGATTGAGTCGTGCAGTGAGCTTGGCTCGACGGTCAGTGGAGTGGGTGCCATCCAACTGGTCATTTGCACAGGAAATGAGATCAGTAGTACCACGTAAGCGATCATCGCCGGATTAAACGGGTTTTGCCCTAATCCACCGTAAAGTTGTTTGGCAATCACAATCGCAAAGATCAAACCGATCACCACCAGCCACCAAGGTGACAATGGTGGAATGGCGACCGCTAATAACCAAGCGGTGACAATCGCGCTGTAATCACGCAGAGCGGAGATTGGTGAGCGTTTTCTCAGCAGCATCACGCCAGCTTCCAGCACCACAGCGACCGTGATCGCGAGCAGTAATTGGATCAGCGTGCCGTAACCAAAAAAATAACTTTGCGCAATCAAACCAGGTACTGCGCACAGCAATACCCAGCGCATCACATCGGCTGTTTTACGTTTGCGGCGTAAGTACGGCGAGCTAGCAATAAAAAAGGCCACTAGTTATTTTCCTCAGCGTTTGGATCGGTTAATGGTGTCGCCGCTTTACGTGCTTTAGCCCGTGCAATCGCTGCGGCTACAGCGGCTTTTTTAGGGTCAGTTGGCTCAACGGTTGGCACGGCGCTGGTTGATGGCGGTTGGTTTGCCTCTGGTGCTGACACGTCGGTGTTTGACTCAGCTTTACGAGCTTTAGCTCGCGCAATCGCCGCGGCCACTGCAGCTTTTTTATCATCAGCCGGTTCAACGGTTGGTGCTGCGCTGGTTGATGGCGCTTGGTTTGCCTCTGGTGCTGACTCATCGGTGTTCGATTCCGCTTTACGTGCTTTAGCTCGCGCAATCGCCGCGGCCACTGCAGCTTTTTTAGGGTCAGTTGGCTCAACCGTTGGTGCTGCGCTGGTTGATGACGATTGGTTTGCCCCTAGTGCTGAAACGTCGATGTTCGGCTCCGCTTTACGTGCTTTGGCCCGCGCAATCGCTGCAGCCACTGCGGCTTTTTTGGCGTCAGTTGGTTCAACGCTTGGTGCCGTGCCTGTCGATGGAGCTTCGACCGGGGCTGGCGTTGCCATTGCTGTGTGCTGTGTGTGTGTGACTTCGCTCTTTTTCGCCTTGCGCTCACGAGCTTGGCGTTTACGTTCTTCACGTAACTTGGCCATTTCACTGTTGTCTGGCTCGCTAGCTCCATTTTGCGCTGCTTCTGCCTGTTTGGCTTTGGCGCGTGCAATCGCTGCGGCAATCGCCGGTTTTACGCTACTTTCGGTTGGTTCAAGCTGAGCTTTTTGGGCTTTAACACGTTCAATCGCCGCGGCAATTGCATCTGCTCCACCTTGTTGCTGCAGCTCTTTACGCCGCTCTTGGGCGGCTTGTTGGAAGCGATTTTCGCGTTCAGCTTTCTCGCGTTCGATGCGTGCTTTTTTCTCTTCAAAGCGTGCTTTCGCCCGTTCGGCGGCTTCAGCTTCTAAACTGCGGGTGCGAATTTCAGCTTTGGCTTGACGATAATAGTGTACCAGTGGAATTTCACTAGGACAGACATAGGCACAAGCTCCACACTCAATACAATCTTTAAGGTGCAGCTCGGTACATTTGTCGAACTCTTGCGCTTTGGCATGCCAATGCAACTGTTGAGGTAGTAATGACACCGGACAGGCCTCGGCACATTGACCGCAGCGGATACAGGCCATTTCCTGTTCACTGCCGGTTAACTCATGACGTTTGGGAGCCAAAATACAGTTGGCAATTTTGGTGATCGGCACTTGAGCATGCGCGAGGGTAAAGCCCATCATCGGGCCACCCATGATCAGGCGCGGCTGTTTGCGGTCAGCTTGGTAACCAAACTCATCCAGTAAGGCTTGTACAGGTGTGCCGAGCAGTGCCCATACATTACGTGGTGTGCGGAAACACTCTCCGGTGAGGGTCACGACGCGGCGGATCAGCGGTTCACCATGCAAAATAGCCCGCGCAATCGCCTGTAGTGTGCCAACGTTTTGCACCATCAGGCCAATATCAGCCGGAATGCCGCCTTGTGGCACCTCCAAATTGGTGAGGATTTTGATCAACTGCTTCTCGCCACCGGACGGGTATTTGGTGGGGATGACGCGGATCACCAGCGGTTTATGTTGTGCGGCTTGCTGCAATGCGGCGATCGCTTGCGGTTTGTTATCTTCAATCCCGATAATGGTCAGTTTCGGCTGTAAGATGTGCTCAACAATGTCAATTCCTTGCACAATTTCATCGGCATATTGGCGCATTAACGCATCATCTGCAGTGATATAAGGTTCACACTCTGCAGCGTTAATCACTAATATTTCCGTGCGCGATAGTCCGGTTTGCAGTTTGTTAGCGGTGGGAAAACCCGCCCCGCCCATGCCTGAGATACCTGCTTGGCTGATCAGGTCGAGCAAGGTGTCTGGAGACAACTGCTGGTAGTCTGGTTGTGGTTGTAACGCTAGCCACTCATCTTGCTGATCCGGCGTCAGCACGATACATAGCTCACTCAAGCCGGAAGGGTGTGCCACCGTACGTGGCTCAATCGCGCTGATCACTCCCGAAGTAGGAGCATGGATCGGCAGCATCAAGTCAGAGCTCGCTTGTGTCAGGCACTGGCCTTTAAGCACACGTTCACCGACCTTGACTAACAGATCGCCCGCTTGACCAATATGTTGTTTGAGCGGCAGTATCAATTGTGCCGCAATAGTGGCATTGGTGAGCGGTTGATGAGTAGATTGATGTTTATTTTCAATCGGATGGATGCCTCCGGGAAAATCCCAAAGTTTACCGGATTTAATTTGTTCGATTAATGACAGCATAACCATCCTTAATTCATCCGTTGCGGCGCACTAGGCGCTGCAGCGGTCACGTTGCGTACAGGGATGGCGTTAAGTTGCCACTTCCAAGTTTCTGGTGTGGTTGCTCGTGGGATCATTTCAATACAGTCGGTTGGGCAGGGCGCGACACACAAATCGCAACCCGTACACTCGTTTTTAATTACGGTATGTACTGCTTTGTTACCGCCGACGATGGCATCGACCGGACAGGCTTGAATACATTTGGTGCAGCCGATACACATATCTTCATGGATAAAGGCAACCATTTTGACTTTATTATCCAGATCGTGGGCGGAGTCTTGTACTTCAACACCCATCAAATCCGCGAGTTTTTCTATCGTGGCTTGGCCGCCGGGAGGGCACTTAGTGATGATATCGCCATTGGCGATGGCCTCGGCATACGGCCGACATCCGGGATAGCCACATTGGCCACATTGAGTTTGCGGCAACAGAGCGTCAATTTGTTCCACTATCGGGTCGGCTTCGACCTTGAAACGGATTGAAGCAAAACCGAGGAGTGCCCCAAACAGTGCGGCTAATCCGGCTAGAACAAGAATCGCGATGATGATGGCACTCATTACAGTTTCACCAAACCGGTAAAGCCCATAAAGGCTAACGACATTAAACCTGCGGTGATCATGGCAATCGACGCACCTTTAAAAGGCGTTGGCACATCAGCCACTTGGATCCGTTCGCGCATCGCAGCAAATAAAATCAACACCAGTGAGAAGCCGACTGCCGCACCAAAGCCGTAAATGATCGATTGAACGAAGTTATGATTTTGATTGATGTTGAGCAGTGCCACCCCTAATACTGCGCAGTTGGTGGTGATCAGCGGTAAGAAAATCCCCAGCAAGCGATAAAGGGTTGGACTGGTTTTATGCACGATCATTTCAGTGAACTGTACTACGACTGCGATCACTAGAATAAAACTCATGGTGCGCAGATATTCAATCCCGAGTGGACGCAGTACATAGCTTTCCATCAGATAAGCGCAAACGGAGGCGAGGGTTAACACAAAGGTGGTTGCTAGCCCCATGCCAATCGCGGTTTCCAGTTTTTTCGATACGCCCATAAAAGGGCATAACCCCAAAAACTTTACCAGTACAAAGTTGTTAACCAGCACTGTGCCGATTAACAACAAAACATATTCGGTCATAGTTATATCAATTTTTGCTTCCGATCCCGGCATTATCCTGCTTTGCTAACGCAATAACAACCAAGGAAAGTTAAGGTTTTAGAGAGTTGAATAAATTATATGCAATAACGGCATTTTGTTGCGCTATTCCGCTAAAAAGTCAGTTTTGGTTGATTCTTCAATAAAAAATGGGCCTCATTAGCTGAGGCCCGTTTGGATTAGTTTGCGGCGTTAACCACTACGGTGGGTGAGAGGTCGCGCAGGGTTATACCTTAAAGGTGGCGACTTTGGTGCGCAGATCATCGGCTTGTTGTTTGAGCTGATTCGATTGGCTGAGGCTATCTTGCGCGCCATCGACCAGTTGCTCGGTCACATCTTTGATCGCAGTGATGTTTTGAGTGATCTCTTGAGTGACATGGGTTTGTTCCTCTGCTGCGGTGGCAATTTGGGTGGCCATATTGCTGATCACCTCGACAGCGGCATTAATTTCCTCTAACGCATTGGTGGCTTTATCCGCATCGTCGACCGAATTCGCCGCTAAACTAGAGCTGGTTTGCATCAGGCTAACGGCGCGTTTAGTGGTTTCTTGCAAGGTATCGATGGTGGCCTTGATCTCTTCAGTTGAAGTATGGGTACGCTGTGATAACACACGAACTTCGTCGGCTACTACCGCAAAACCACGACCTTGTTCACCAGCACGAGCCGCTTCAATCGCCGCATTGAGAGCCAGTAAATTGGTTTGCTCAGCAATACCTTGAATAGTCGCCAACACCGTATTGATTTCTTGAGCGTACTGATTCAGTGCGGAAATCACCTCATTCGCTTGGTTGATCTCTTGCGCTAAATTATGAATCGAGGCTTTGGTATTGAGTACCAAGGTCCGTCCATGTTCAGTGCTGTTGGTCGAATTTTGCGCCGCTTGCGCGGTTTGCTCAGCATTGTAGGCAATCTCTTGGGTCGCACTGGCCATTTCGGTGACCGCGGTGGCGACCATGGTCACTTCTTGCTGCTGTAAGCCGAGCTCTGACACGGAGAGATTCGAGCGTTGCGCACTGTGCTCTGATTGTGAGGTTAACTGCTCAGATTGGTTACGAACATGGGCAATTAATTGTTGTAAACTGGCGACAAAGGTATTGAAGCTGTTGGCTAATTTGCCTACTTCATCGTTATTTTCCACCTTGATCCGTTGGGTTAGATCACCGCTACCATTGGCAATTTGTGCCAGCGCTCGTGAGACATTATTCAGTGGCAGGAATAACATATTACACAGTAAATTAAACAGTACCGTACAAATCACCACCACAATCAGTGTGACCAGCAATTGTCCCCACAGGGCAGAAAATAGTGGTGCAACCAAAGAATCTTTATCAATCACAATCACACTGATTAATTGGGTGCCGGCAATCGCGCTGGCAAACAGCACACTCTCTTGCCCATTCACATCACTGTTAATGTATTGGCCTAAGCGTTGTGCGGTTTGAATATCATTGAAACGTAAGCCCAACTCGGCGACATTTTTATTAAGCAATTGGGTGTTGGTATGAGTAAAAATATTGCCTTGCTGATTGGCAATAAACATATATCCCGAGCCAGGTAAGATCACCTGTTTCATACTATTAATGATATCGGTAATTTCCACATCACTGCCGAGGACTAAATCTTGGCCGTGCAGTCTGATCATCTTACCGAGTGATACCACATTGGCCCCAGTTGCTGCCGCAACGGTCGGGTTATCCATAAACACTGCTTGGGGATTCGCTTTGGCATTGATATACCATCCCCATTTGCGCGGGTCATTATTGTTGGAAGGTAATACAACGCCATTGGCATTTTGCTGACTGCCATCCGGATAGGCCAAAAACACATTATCGAATGAACCAGAATGCTTGACCTGTTTGAGGTGAGTCACGATGGCTTCTGGTTTCACTTCCGCACTTAGCGCAGTCAATGCCCGTTCTTTGGAGATTAACCAATCTGTCACATATTGGTTGTAAGATGCGGTCGCACTTTGCAAGCGCTGTTCAACTTCCACATCCAAGCGGGTCAGTGCTGCTTTGAAGGAGACCGCCTCAACGAGTAGGCCGCCGATCACAATCGCGAGGCTAGCCGAGATGGCTAATTTATTTTTCAATGACAAGTTTTTGAACATACATATCCTTGGGGTTATCTGATAAGCGAATCTAAACAGCGATCCCTTTCTACTGTAAAGCAGCGATATTATGGTGGTAGTTATGATGTGTAAGCATAGTGTTGTTGATTTGTTGCCATGCATGCACTTGCTGCTTATGCCATTTCTGATGTGTTCAGAATGGCTTACTGAATTGAATAGTAAAAAGTTTGGCTAGCAAAAAACGAGGGCGATTATCGCTCTTAAAAAGTCGCGGATGCAATTGTTTCACTATGATTTTGCTCAAAGAATCGCGAAAAATAGTGGATTATGTGGCCATTTTGGGGGCTGTGATCCAATGGGGATCGTTTTTAAGCGAGAACTCAAGATACAAAAAGTATGTGGTGACAAATGTGGTAAATTGCCGGCTATTGCTGCTTATGAAAGTTTTCATGATTATGAAATTTTTCATTGGCGGTATTTTTTTCAACTACCCTCCGTCGTTTTTTTTTGTGACCGAGTCCCTCAAATTTTTATGAAATGAAAGCGATTTCATTCTCCTCATGGAGGCTATTTTTTATCTAAAGCGAAGAGTTGCCTTCTCTTTCTTTTATTGTTTTTTTTACGTGTTGTTTCACGCGTTTTATTTCAATAAGTCGGTGTGAAGTCGGCAAATATTTTCAAAAGTTTCATGGCTTATTATTTTCTTGAATTAGAACAATTCTAAAATGAATAGGGAAATAACATGAAAAATGTAAAAATTTTACCAATAACTTTAGCTGTGGCATCTATTTTATCGTCTGCGTCTTTAATGGCCGCAGATCCGCTTGGTATTACCTTTTCTGGTTATGCTCGCTACGGTGCGCATTACTCTGATGGTGATAGTCGCTATGTCAACGTTGGTAGTACTGGTCGCTCTGTAGGTCGATTGGGTAATGAAGGCAACGGTGGTGAGTTTCAGTTTGGTAAGTCTATCCAAACTAATAACGGTCCCAAGTGGGATCTAGTGTTAATGATTGATGAGTGGGCTCATCGTGATTGGGACTCTGATGGCGGTGTGAGCTTGAAAAAAATGTACGCTGGGGTAACTAATGTTTTTGAAAGTCAGCCTGAGTTGTATATGTGGGCAGGACGTGATTTTCATGGGCGTGTCTCACAATCATTGAATGACTATTTCATGATGACCCACGATGGTCAGGGGGCGGGTTTTAATAACTTAAATCTTGGTGTCGCGAAACTCGATATGGGTTTTGTGGGTAAGGTCGATGCTGAGGGTGGAAGCTTAAATAACGATACCGGCATTTATGCTATCACATCAAAACTACATGGTATTAATGTGGGTATTGGTAATCTTGACCTATATGCCAACTACGGTTTTGCTTCTAAAGAAGCGGGTGTTGACAAAGAAGATGAAACTTCATGGCAAGTGGGCGCGGTATTAGGCTTGGGTAGTTCAAATAAATTGGTGATGAAGTACGCTGACGGGGCGGATAACTCAGCTTTTGACTTGGCAGGTGACAAGCAAGTTGTCTACCTAAGTTTAGATGGTAATTTCCAAGCATCTGAGCAATTTATTATCGATTACTTAGTCTCTTACAAAGAAATCTCAAGTGCAGATGCAGCTGATGGTAAAGTGAGCGAATATGCCGGTATTGTGCGCCCTCAATATCAATGGAATGAAGTGCACTCCACTTGGCTCGAAGCCGGTTATGGTATTGAAGATTGGCAAAGCGGTAAAGAGGTTAACGGTTGGAAAGTAACCCTATCACAAAACGTTTCACTAGGCGGTCTACCGGGTAGTCGCCCAATGCTACGCTTCTATACCACTGTGGGTGATGTTGAAACCACCGCTGCAGGTGCATCTAACTCAACCACTGCCGATACGCTTGCGGTTGGCGCAATGTTTGAAGCGTGGTGGTAAGTTATTCATCGTTCATAGTGTCCATTACTGGCCCAAAGGTAGAGAATTCTGGGCCAGGTTTATTTATCAAATTAACTCCCAAGTTGGGCACTTATGTGCCCTTTTTTCTCTTTCTAAGAGCGATATAAGGCGAATTGTTTATGAGTCGTTGGACGATGCCCTTTCAAACGTTAGTTTCTCGTCTTTATTTTGGTTGTGTGTGTTTAATTGTCATTATGTTGGGATGTGCATGGCTTTCGATCAGTAGTAACCAGAGTGTTACGGCTAAGATGGAATCGATTACCCAAAATGCGACGCCGCTGATGCTACGTTCAGCTCAGTTAACTATTGATTTTCTAAATATTAACCGCAGCCTTACCCCATATTTGGCTACACAATATTTAGATGAATTGCCATCTTTACGCCAGATCATTAACACCCATATCGATACATATAATGATCAGTTGGTTTGGTTTGTTACTCAGAGCGATCTGCGTCCTGACTTGCTTGATTATGTCGATCCCATCACTATGCAAGGTGAACAGACATTAGGCTTGATCACCTCGGTGATTGATGCTCACACAGTATATTTAGATCACTTAGATCAAAGCTATCTTCTACAGTCGCAGTTTCAGTCCTTAAATAGCCAGTTGGCTAATACACTACAGCGAAATCGTAGTCGTACAGAATCTGAAGTGGCCTTAAAAACGTTAGATGGATTGGCCAGCCAACTTAGTTTATTGAAGCACGAAGCGGAGGCGGTGTTTAGGCAGCAGGATATGATCGAGCTTCGTTCGGTGGCTCGCCAGTTAACCAATCGTCAACGTTATCTTGAGGAGAGTGAGCAATTATTTATTAAAGACAACCCGGCACTGTATGCATCGCTTGAAGCTCAGATAGCCTCACTCAAGCAACATGCATTTGCAGCATCAGGGGCGGTGAAGATGCATATTGACGTGGTTGAACGAGCACAGAGTCTTGTTGAGTTACGTGATTTATTAGAGCAAAAAATCGATGTTCAGCTGGCTAATGTTGATCGCCTTTCTCGCTATGCTAACCAAATCTCTAATCAGCTGTATAACCAAGCGAGGCAAGCCTCGAATGAAACCAGAACTCTATTTATAGCCATTTCATTAGCCTCTATTTTGGTTACGGCGAGTATGGTGTTGAGTTTTACTCATATGGTGCGCAAAGCTACCCAATTATTACTCAATTCGTTAAATAAAATTGCTGCTAAAGATTTGACTTCCGAAGTTGAATATTTGGCCAACAATGAATTTGGGCAGGTGGCTGAAAAGGTCAATTTAGTCGTTCGCCATCTTTCCGTCATCATTGAACGTATTCGTCACTCGAGTGCAGAGCTTAACCATGCCTCATTAACTAATCAGACAATTAGCACTGAACTCAATAGGGCAATTGATGAACAAACTTCACAAACGGTTTCATTGTCCTCTGCAATGGAAGAAATTGAATCTTCAGTGCGTGAGATTGCTCAGTCTACCGAGCATACACTGAACCTTGTGACACAATCTGTGGAGCACTCAGATAAGGCTCAGACCGACATGACGGCCAATGTCGTGATGTTAGAGCAACTCTCGTTGGAGCTCAATCAAGTGACACAGACTAATCAGGAGCTCGGGCAGGAAAGCGTTAGTATCGCATCGATCCTTGACACGATTGCGGGCATCTCAGAGCAGACCAATCTACTAGCATTGAATGCTGCGATTGAATCGGCTCGTGCTGGAGAGCATGGGCGAGGATTTTCGGTAGTAGCCGATGAAGTGCGTAACCTTGCAGCGCAAACCACCCACAGTGCTCAGGAAATTCAGAGCAAAATTGAGCGCTTGCAAC
The DNA here is from genome assembly GCF_028863985.1 of Vibrio chanodichtyis. NCBI lineage: Bacteria > Pseudomonadati > Pseudomonadota > Gammaproteobacteria > Vibrionales > Vibrionaceae > Vibrio > Vibrio chanodichtyis. The sequence continues at coordinate 106,329 of NZ_JARBFT010000001.1, forward strand.
TCAAAACAGATCTGGCTGCCAAGCAGATTTCTAATTGTTTATCAGGAATGACACAAAGCATGCAGCAAGCCAAGCAAGTCAATGGGCGATTTGTCAGCTTGCATCAGTTGCTCAACCAAGTTTCAGAACGCAGCCATCAGATTGCCGAGGCTACGATCATGCATCAATCTGTTGCCGGTGAAGTCAGTAAGAATATAAACCATATTCATATGTTATCTGAGCAAAATTTACAGCGTGCCTCACAAGTGGCTCTGCATGGTGAAAAATTAGAGCAGCTTGCTGAAATCCAATTTGAACTTACCGATAGTTTTATTTTGCAACAAAATAATAGTGCCGTTTGATTTTTAATTAATTTTCAAACTGTTACATTATATTTGCCCACCTTAATGGTGGGTAAAATTTATGTGTCCGATAGGGGTTTAATGTATTTCATGAAACTGTTTCATGGAGCAATTAGGAATTGTAGTGGCTCTCAATCTTTATTAAAGAGCGTTTTTTTCTTAAAAATTAGTGTGACTACACTCACTCATTCCACACTCTATATTCGGAATACTGTGCCTACCTTGTAAGCGTTTTCAACCATAGCAGCAGTATTGAGGTATCGGTGGCAACAATTAAACACGTTTCTGAGCATGCGGGGGTATCTCAGGCAACAGTATCAAGAGTGATCAATGGTACTAGTCGGGTCAGTCACGATAAGAAGCTTAAAGTAGAAAAAGCGATTAAAGAGTTGGGCTATCGTCCTAATTCGATCGCTCAAGCTTTGGCATCAAGCCGTACTGGCAGCGTGGGTATTGTGGTTCCAGAGCTTGGCGGACCTTTTTATTCAGGCATTCTCCATTGTTTAGAAGGGAATCTACGTCGCTTTGGTTACCACGCAGTGGTAACGGCTGGCTCCAATAATGAGCGGGAGCAACGTGAATCGATTGAGTTTCTTTTAGGACGCCGAGTCGATGCATTGATCCTCCATGTTCAACATTTGAGTGATGATTACTTGATCGCCTTGGAAGAGCAGGGCGTGCCGGTAGTGCTGGTGAATCGTTTTATTCCAGAGATGCACCGCAGTTGCATTGATATTGATAACGAGTTGGGGGGCAAACTCGCGACACAATATCTGTTGCAACATGGCCACACTGAAATTGCATGTATTACTGGGCCGTTGGAAAAATCTGATGCTAGAGAACGCTTGCAGGGTTATCGCAAAGCTTTGGAACAAGCGGGGGTGGGCTACAATGAAGCACTAGTTTCTGAGGCCGGTTTTACTGAAGAGACTGGCGCTATTGCTACTCGCAAACTACTCAGAAGAGATTGTCGATTTACGGCTATTTTTGCCTGCAATGATCACATGGCTTTTGGTGCGTTTGAAGTGTTACGCGAGGCTGGCTATTCGATTCCGAAAGATGTATCACTCGTCGGTTTTGACGATAACATTTTTGCTCGTTATCTAACCCCTTCTTTAACCACGATTAATTTTCCAATTGAAAAAATGAGCCTTGAGGCCGTTCAGCTCACTTTACAGAAGCTAAACAAAAATAAGCAAGATGTGAATTTCAAACTCAACCCTGCGTTAGTAGTGCGAGATTCAGTCATGGATATAACAAGTACCCTAACTACATTAAGGATAAAGGATGAAATTTAAGACATTAGCACTGCTGAGTGCGATTTCGCTCGGACTTGCTGCACCAGCAACTGCAGCAAATAGCCAGATCCGTTTTGATGGTTTTCCCGATTTTGATAGCAGTTTGAAAGCCCTGTTACCAGACTTTGAGAAAGAGACGGGTATCAAGGTTGACTATCTGATGAATAACCATGGTGACCATCACACGAAATTAACCACCAACCTTGCAACCGGCTCCGGTGCTGGTGATGTGATTGTGGTTGATGTAGAAAAAATTGGCCCGTTTGTGGTGTCTGGTGGCTTAGTTAATTTGTCAGAAAAATATGGTGCTGATAAATATGCAGACCGTTTTGCACCGTATGCTTGGGCACAAGGTAAGGGCCCTGATGGCAATGTTTATGGTATTCCGGTCGATCTTGGTCCAGGCGTGATGTATTACCGCACCGATATCTTTGAAAGTGTCGGGATTGACGTTAATGAAGCGATAAAAGACTGGGACTCTTACATTCAAGCCGGTGAAAAGCTTAAAGCGAAAAATATCCAATTGATTGCTTCTGCTGCAGATGTAGCGCAAGCCATCATTTTCACCACAGTCCCTGAAGGTGAAGGCTTGTATTTTGATAAAGATGGCAACCCAGTTGTGACCTCTGAGCGCTTTGTGCATGCATTTGAAGTTGCTAAGAAAATTCGTGATAAAGGCTTAGATGGCAAAATCTTAGCTTGGTCTAACGAATGGTATGAAGGTTTTCGTAAGGGCACCTTTGCTACACAGCTATCGGGCGCTTGGTTGCTTGGTCACTTGAACAACTGGATTGCGCCAGATACAGCAGGTAAATGGGGTGTTTCACACTTACCTGATGGTATTTATGGTAGCTGGGGCGGATCTTTCCTTTCTATTCCAACCCAATCTGCCAAGCAAGATGATGCATGGAAGCTGATTGAATATATGACCACTCGTCGTGATGTACAGCTTAAGCATTTTGAAACTATCGCTGCGTTCCCAGCCAATGTGACCACTTACGATGACGCGCTATTTTCACAAGAGATGGCCTTCCTAGGTGGCCAAAAAGCACGGTTGCTGTTTGCTGAAGTGGCCAAAAATATCAAGCCTGTTGCGCCTGCTAAAGGTGACCATGTGGCGCGTTCTATCGTGTTGGAAAATGCGCTGATGGAAGTGTTGGATGAAGGTAAAGATATTAAGACTGCGCTTGAAGAAGCTGACCGCTTGATCAAGCGCCGTACTCGCAATCTGTAAGCCAAACTGGATTTAAATTTGGGAGGCGTTGATACGCCTCCTTAGGTAAGGGGTTGTTATTATGAGCCGATTATTATCTGACTCAGCACAAACATTAAACACGGGAAGTTTTTTTTCTCGTCTAAATTTGAAAGCGCTTACACCGTATTCGTTTCTGCTACCGTTTTTAATTATCTTTTCTGTATTTGGAATATTTCCATTACTTTTTTCGGTTTTTTTATCATTTCATTCATGGAATCCCGTCGAGGGGATTGGGGCAATGGAATATGTAGGACTTGAAAACTATCATATTGCATTGACTGATCCATGGTTGTGGCGTTCATTACAAAATACCTTTTGGCTGGCAATTACTTCAGGTTTAGCTCAGCATTTAATTGCCATTCCCGTAGCATATATTTTAGTGTCAATGGGAGACCGGATCCGTCATTGGTTAACTTCAGCCTATTTTCTACCGTATATTACTTCGACGGTCGCTGCATCTCTGATCTTTTTCAACATGTACTCACCCAGTACCGGCATCATCAACCAAACCTTGATGGCCTTAGCTGATAGTTCATTATTTGGCTGGGCATTTGCGTGGGTAAATCAATATCAACCTATCCGTTGGCTAGATGATGCAACTTTGATTAAACCATCCATCGCGATCATGGTGTTTTGGAAGTACACCGGTTTTAACATTGTGTTGTATACCACCGGGCTAATGACCATTCCTAAAGATATTTTGGAAGCGGCACGCATGGATGGTGCCAATGCCTTCCGCCGCTTCTGGAATATTTCACTGCCGATGATCCGCCCATTTGTCTTCTTTGCAGTAACGATGACCATTATTGGCAACTTGCAATTGTTTGAAGAGCCATTTGTGTTGACTCGTGGAGGCGGTGGTACCGGTCAAGCTGGTTTGACCATCTCAATGTACCTTTACAAAGTGGGCTGGGAATGGCTCGAAATGGGAACCGCCTCGGCTATCTCTTGGTTACTGTTTGCCTTAATCGCAATGTGCACCATGGTTCAATTTTTCTTCTTCGGTAAAAAAGGTTTAGGGGAGCAATAACATGGCGACTCATTCAATTGTATCAAACTCGTCGTTATGGATTTCGATCAAGCCTAGCGATAGAGCAATTAAAAATCTGACTAAGGTTTTAATGGTTGTTCTTGGCTTTGTTTTGATTATCTCTGCGATTGTCACTGTATTCCCATTCATTTGGTCCGCCTTGTTATCAACCCGTGATCGTACGGAAATATTTAGTACAGGAATCAGTTTTGCGATCGGTGACAGCTTAGCCATCAACTATGCCAAATTGCAGGAAATTATGCCGTTTTGGCAGGCGATGTTTAACTCGATTTATATTGCGTTTTTAGGCACGTCTATTTCGCTGCTGTTTTGTAGCATGGGTGGCTATGCATTTGCGGTGTTCAAATTTCGCGGTAAAAGCATTTTGTTTGGCATGTTAGTTGGGTCAATGATGATCCCATCAGTGTTAAGTCTTATCCCTTATTTCATGATCGTGAAATTTTTAGGCTTACTCGATAGTCACGTTGCGGTATGGCTGCCATTTACCACTACGCCATTTGGGATTTTTCTGATGCGTCAGCATGTAGTTGCTTCCATTCCTAGAGAGTTGCTTGAAGCGGCTAAACTCGATGGTGCCGGTGAATTTAGAACGTATTGGAGTGTGGTATTACCGTTGATGAAACCCGCCCTGGCTACTTTGGCTATCGTCCAGTTTGTCTTTTTCTGGAATATGTTTATGCAACCTCTTGTGGTGCTGATGACTCCAGAAAACTATGTGATTACCCAGGCTCTGCGTAGTGTGCAAGGAATTCCCAATACACCATGGGGAGCAGTGATGTTGGGAACCACAATTTCAATTTTACCGCTGGTTGTGACCTATCTCTTTGCATCTAAACAGATGATCAGTGGTTTAACCTCAGGTGCAGTAAAAGGTTAGAAAGGTATAAAAATGGATAAATATACATTTCCGAGTGATTCGAAGTTACTCAGTAAAGATTTTGTGTTTGGTGTGGCGACCTCATCTTATCAAATTGAAGGTGGCATAAATGCAGGTGGCCGTTCAGCTTCGATTTGGGACACGTTTTGTAAATTGCCTGGCAAGGTTGATAACGGTGATTCAGGTGCAATCGCCTGCGATCATTACCATCGATGGTTGCAGGATATTGCTATGATTGCTGATCTCGGGGTCGATGCCTACCGTTTATCGATCGCATGGCCACGTATTTTGCCGCAAGATGGTGTGGTTAACCCGGAGGGGCTAGCATTTTATGAGCAGATCATTGATGAGTGCCATGCGCGAGGTTTGAAAGTTTATGTGACGCTTTATCATTGGGACCTTCCACAATATTTGGAAGACAAAGGTGGTTGGCTTAACCGTGAAACTGCTTACAAGTTTGCTGAGTATGCACAAGTGGTCAGTAGCCATTTTGGTAACAAAATTGATGTTTATACCACGCTTAATGAGCCTTTTGTCGCAGCATTCCTTGGTTATCGCTGGGGAATCCACGCTCCGGGTATTGAAGGTGAAAAAGAAGGGTTTTTAGCGGCTCATCACTTATTACTGGGCCATGGTTTGGCGATGCCCATTCTGCGTGCCAATGCACCCAAGTCATTACATGGCATCGTGTTTAATGCTTCGCCTAGTTACCCATTGACCGAGAAAGATCAAAGCGCTGCCGATTACTGTGATGCAGAAAACTACCATTGGTTTGTCGATCCTGTACTCAAAGGTGAATATCCAGCTCTGGTTACAGAGCGCCATGCGCAGAACATGCCAATGGTACTTCAAGGCGATCTCGAAATTATCAGTGCTAGCGTTGATTACATTGGTATCAACTATTACAGCCGAGGGGTAGCTCATTACAACCAACATGGTGACATTGAGCAGATCAAACCTGAAGGCGCGGAATATACCTACATTGGTTGGGAGGTTTACCCTCAAGGATTGACCGATCTTCTGCTGCGTTTTAAACAGCGCTACGACAATTTACCCCCGATTTATATTACCGAAAATGGTGCGGCGTGTAATGACCAGCTCTGTGATGGAGCGGTGAATGATAGCCAGCGAGTAGCTTACTTCCAGTCTCATTTGGATGCATTGGACAAGGCGATTAAAGCAGGTGTGCATGTAGATGGTTACTTTGCATGGAGTTTAATGGACAACTTTGAATGGGCATTTGGCTATAAGCAACGCTTTGGAATTGTCCATGTTGATTACAGTACACAGCAAAGAACATTGAAGCAGAGCGCTATTGCATACCGCAATATGTTGCTAGAGCGTGCCGAGGAGAATAAGTAATGGCTAAAGTCGAATTTTGTAATATTAAAAAGTCATTTGGTAATGTCGATGTGGTTAAGCATTTTGACTTCACAGTCAATGATGGTGAATTTGTAGTTTTTCTTGGTCCTTCTGGCTGTGGAAAATCGACGACTTTGCGTATGTTAGCTGGACTTGAAGACATTTCGTCGGGCGAAATCTATGTTGATGGTAAGTTGATGAACAAGATTGACGCTAAAGATCGTGACTTGGCAATGGTGTTTCAAAGCTATGCGTTGTATCCCCATATGACGGTGTATGAAAACATTGCTTTTGCTCTCAAATTGAAGGGCATGAAAAAAGCTGAGATTGATGTAGAAGTGCGTAAAGCGGCCAAAATGCTTGAGCTAGAGCCACTGCTTGATCGTAAGCCGAAGGAACTTTCTGGTGGACAGCGTCAGCGTGTGGCGATGGGACGCGCAATGGTTCGAACTCCCAAAGTGTTTTTATTTGATGAGCCATTATCGAATCTTGATGCCAAGCTACGTGGTGTGATGCGTGAAGAGATTAAACAGTTGCACCGTGAGTTGAAGACCACCACCATTTATGTCACCCATGATCAGATTGAAGCTATGACACTCGCTGATCGGATTGTGATCTTAAAAGATGGCTACGTGTCACAAGTTGGTACTCCAACCGAAGTTTTTAAACGACCAGCCAACAAATTTGTCGCGCAGTTTATCGGTAACCCATCGATGAACATGTTAGATGCCAAGTTGATCAATAATCAAAATGAGTTTTTCATTATGCTAGGAGATGTGAAAATTCCATTACCTGAGCGTTTTAAAGCTCATGCGTCAAAAAATCTTGCCCTGCATTTTGGTATTCGCCCAACCGATATTCACTTGCGTGCCGAGCAAGTGGAGCACGACCGTGTATTGCCAATTCCTGTCACAATTAAAGACAAAGAGTTACTTGGAGCGAGTATTCTGCTTCGTACTGAAGTTGGTGGGCAACCCTTGACGGTAGAGACTCAAGCCGCCGAAGTGCACAGCCAATCACTCACGCTGTATTTAGATCTCGATGCCATTCATCTATTTGATGCATTCAGTGAAAAATCATTGGCGCACTAGTCATTTATTTCAAACCCATAATACCAATTAATAGTTAGCTCCCAATTGATGGGAGCTAAGGATAGTGATATGAAATTCGGATATTTTGACGATAGTACTAAAGAATATATCGCCACCACGCCATGTACACCAATAAAGTGGTGTAACTATGTCGGTACGCTCGAGTTCGGCGGTCTAGTTGATAGCAATGGTGGTGTGGTGTTGTGTAAAGGTGATCCGGCATTAAACCGTATTACCAAATATATTGCGCAATTACCTAATTCAGATTTTAAAGGTTCAACGGTTTATCTGAAAGTGACCAATCGTGCAGGCCAAGTAGAAGTCTTTTCACCTTTTTATACCCCAACTTTAAAACCGCTCGATAAGTTTGAGAATCATACAGGCCTTTCTTACACCAAAATTGTGGCAGAGGGCTATGGGGTTCGTTGTGAGGTGACGCTGTTTGTGCCGAAAGATGCACCGGTGTTGCTGGAAGACATTAAGGTGACCAACTTAAGTGATGAAGAGCTGCATGTCGATGTCGTGCCAGTTTTTGAATTCACTCATTTTGATGCATTAAAACAATTGGTGAATGCCGATTGGGTACCGCAAACCATGACACTGAAGTCTCACCAACAAGCTTCTGGCCATACTGTGCTTGAGCAGTATGCCTTTATGAAGCGTGACTATGCGGTAAATTTAATGACTGCGGATCGCCCTGCGACATCTTTTGATGGTGATCGTCAGAAGTTTCTTGGCAATATGGGTTATGGCAGTTGGGCTGCACCTGAGAAACTATTTACGGCAGAGCTTGGCAATAGTGAGTGTTTACGCGGCGACAATATCGGTGCGTTAAATTTGCGTTTAGGCTGGTTGGCTCCTCAGCAATCAGAACGCACAGTGGTGCAATTAACGCAAATGCCAAGTTTAAAGCAGGCAGAAACTTTGCTTGCTCGGTATCGAGATCATCAACAAGTCGATCAAGCGTTTGCTGATCTCGCTGAGCACTGGGACCAGTATCTGGCGGCGATTCAAGTTGAAACCCCAGATCCGGCCATGAACTCGATGCTTAATATTCACAACCCACGCCAATGTCACACGACAAAAAACTGGTCACGTTATTTGTCGTTGTATCAGCTTGGTTATGGGGCACGAGGTATTGGTTTTAGAGACTCTTCCCAAGATACGCTTGGCGTGATCACTCACATGCCAGAAGAGGCACGTGCATTTATTGAGCGTTTACTGTCGGTACAAAACATCGATGGTTCCGCTATGCATCAGTTCTTCCCATCCACGATGGAAGCCAATGCGGGGGATTCCCGTGAAGAAGCAGATCGGCCTGATTACTACGGTGATGATCATTTATGGATTGTTTACGCGGTGACCCAATATGTGAAAGAAACCGGTAATGCTGCGTTTCTCGATAAGATCATCCCGTTTTATCAAAAAGATAAACAAGGTAAAGCGCTAGAATCGGCAAGTGTGTGGGATCACTTGTGCCGTGCGATTGAATTTACACGTAGCAATACCGGCCAACATGGTTTGCCGCTGTTGGGCTTTGCTGATTGGAATGATACGGTCAATCTACCCACGGGTGCGGAGTCGCTAATGGTGGCGAGCATGTACGGTAAAGCTCTGCTCGATATGATGGATTTATGTCATTTGCGTGGTGAAGAGGCACGCGCGCAGCAGTATCAGGCTCAATACCAGCAAATGAAAGCGATTGTTAACCAATGTGGTTGGGATGGTGAGTGGTTTGTGCGCTATTTTGATGAACAAGGTCAGCCAGTTGGCTCACACACCAACGAACAAGGCCAAATTTATACCAATGGTCAAAGCTGGCCGGTGATTGCTGGGTTTGCCGAGCAAGAGCGAGCCAGCCAAGCGCTAGAGTCTGTCTATCAAAAACTCAATACCGCCAATGGAATCAAGCTTTCGACGCCAGGTTACAATGGCTTTAACCCTAATCTTGGCGGGGTATCGACTTACCCACCGGGTGCCAAAGAAAATGGTGGCATTTTCTTGCACGCTAACCCTTGGGTGATGATTGCGGAAGCCAAAATGGGCCATGGTGATCGCGCTTACCAGTATTACCGTCAAATCAACCCTGCATCGAAAAATGAGGTACTCGATACCTTTGAGTCAGAGCCCTACTGCTATCCACAAAATATTCTTGGTGATGAGCATCCGCAATTTGGGCTTGGCCGCAATGCTTGGTTATCTGGAACCTCGTCCTGGACCTACATTGCCGGTACCCAATGGATTCTGGGGGTTCGGCCAGAAATTGACGGCTTAATTGTGGATCCTTGTATTCCATCCGCTTGGCCAGAGTTTCGTGTAAAACGCCAGTTCCGTGGAGCGACCTACCATATTCATGTTACCAACCCTAACAAAGTGAGTAAAGGGGTGGCTGAGTTGCGGGTCAACGGTGAGTGTATTACGGGGAATAAAGTCCCAGTGTTTACTCAGGGAGAGCATCAAATTGAGGTGCGATTAGGCTAATGGTGTGGGGAGCGCTCTGGCTCCCCTTTAACTGATTACCCCCATTGAGCTTGGCAGTGCCAATTTAATTGCACGCTTTGCGTGGGAGCCAACTCGAGCAAACCAATATGATTATTAAACGCATCAGCAGGACAAGTCATTGGCTCAATGGCAATACTGGCTTCTGACGGTGGAGTGTAGAGTTGTACGAAGGAGTAGCCGCTACCTTGCTCGAAAGACAATGCAGCTTGTTGATCATTGCGAGTCAGTCTAATCGATTGCGCTGATGCTGAGCTGAATTGGTAACAATGGTTAAGACTTATCCCTTCTAATGAGGTTGGAATTAAAAACTGTTTGTTAGGGAGCAAGGTGCCGGTTGGTAAGTCGTTTTGGTGTTGAACTTCAGCCTGTGGATCGATCATGAGCTGGCATTGGTCGAGATCACAACCCAGTGAGAAGTAAGGGTGCCAAGCATCCCCAAACGGGAAAGGTTCAGTGCCTAGGTTGGTAATCGTGGTGGTACAGCTTAATCGGCCCTGATGATTGATGTGGTATTGAACATCAAGCCGAAATGCAAAGGGATATCCATCAACTAATTTATTGGTTTCAAAACGAAATGTAGCTTGAGCGTATTCTTGGGTAGTTTCATGTGCAATTAGTTGAAATGGTTGGTTATACAGTAAACCGTGCACGGCGTGCTCAGACCATGGGAAGTTGGCAGTCAGTTGGTAGTCTTGTTGTCTATAGCGGTAATGACCATCTTTTAGGCGATTGGGAAAAGGAAATAGTTTTGCGCTGCGCGAAAAGAACGGATGAGATTGAATTAGATCATGGCTGTCTTGGTATCCGACAATAAATGAAAATGGACTGTGATTAATTCTATATTGATTAATTATCGCTCCGAAGTCATGAATAATATCAACTTGAATTCCTCGTTCAGAATTCAATATGGTTGTTGCGTTGAATTTACCAAAATTATTTTTAATTAATTTAAACATAGATTTACTCCTTTTTTTATATATTAAAGGATGAATTTAAATATTCAATGTTGGATTTGAAATCATGATAAATAAAATTCCATATACATCATACTTAGGGCCCGCAGGGCAGTTATGTAGCCAAGGTAATGCCGTCGAGTTTCTTCAGCCTTGGTATACGCCTATCTCCACAACTCCTGCCAATACTGGCATGGCGGTTGGTGGGATAGGCTCAACCTTTACCTTAACACCGCAAGGTAATACTCCTAACTTTAGTTTTATTCCCGGTGTGTTTATTGATTGTGAACATGAAAATGTTCATTTTAATGATTTTTATTGTTCAGTGATGGATGAGCACAGTCTAGATAATTTAGCGATTCCGAATCTTGATGAATTATTACTGTTCTTAAGATTTTATCCGGCAGATTTTTCATTTGTTATTGAATCTTGTGACGATAAACTTAATATTCTTGATGGAATAAAAAATTGTTTAAAATCAGGGTTATTTTATACCACTAACCAAGCTAATTTTGTACGTTGGCATATTGAATTTTCCAACCAGACTCAGCAAGCGATTGTCAATGATCCCTTCAGTCTGAAAACGCAGTTACTGGTCGCGCTTGATTTCTTTAATGGTTTACTCATCAATGGTTCTGCGCGTGCCTGGTCATTGACGGCCAATCAGAAGACCAGTATTGCATCAATTGAAGCAAGCCAAATCGACTACCGTGCGCTATATCCAATCGCAGAATATGAGTATCAAGGGCTTGGGGCTATCACGCTGACGCGTCAGGTTGTTTCTCCAATGGTGAAAGATGACCAAACTCTCTGCAGCTTACCTATGCACTGGAACCAATTTGAGATCAGTAACCGCAGTGATCGAATTCAACTGGTTACCTTGGTTCAGCCTCTGCGTAATTTACTTGGGTCTACCTATAAAAAAGCGCGCGAGGGGGTACAAGATTCCTGTTGTCATTTGGTGCAAAATACCATTGGTCAGCAGCATCAACCTGTGACGTTCACCGGTGATAACTACACGTTTCAAGGCGTGAGTATGACATCCCATTCACCTTATGCCGCTGATATCTCAGGGGAGGTGGTGTATGGCGTGCATACTCAGCATTCGGCAGCTGCCGGCAAGATCACCGTCACGGTTAAACCACAGTTATACAGCAGTAAAACTGAGCAGCAAGTGGAGCGAGCATTAAATACGGGACGAACCAATCAACATTTTGATCGTGGAACATACAGTGGTCGAGAGTCATTAAGCGCTTTAGTGTGTGTGCAAGTGACGCTTGAGCCGGGAGAGACGATTGCGCTTCGCTTTGCGCAAGTGATGGAACACAGCAAAATTTTGTTAGATGGTTGGGAAAGTGAAAAGGCCTATGTCCGCTACTTCTCATCGGATCTGCGAGCGCAATCGATACTTGAATATACGTTACCCAAACTTGATCAGATTGAACGAAGCATTATTGCTGAGCAATCAAACTTTTTGGCTCAAGCAGAGCAAAATTTTGTTGATCGTGACAGTGCGCGGCGTTATGCGACCATGGCGATGAACTGTTTATCGTTTTTAGCCGAGTCTACCGTGTGGGATAAAGAGAATATCTTGTTGGTGAAAGAGTGTGTCGATTACCCATTCTTTAACTCATTAGATGTGTATTTCTATGGTTCATTTTCATTGCTCTATCTGCTGCCAGAGCTGGATGGCTGTGTGATGAAGCACTTTGCAAAAGCTATTTTGAATAGTAATGATAGGCTGCGTCGCTATTGGGAATATGAAGATAAGCCCTATGCAGAATTGGTGGATGAAAAATACCAAGGAACTCGAGCTGAACGAGGTGCAGTGATTCACGATCTGGGCAGTCCATTTGATATTGAGCCAGATGCTTACAGTTGGCATAACGTTAAACAATGGAAAGATCTGGCCCCTAAATTTATTTTAATGGTGTATCGACATTGGCAAAAAACAGCAGACCGTGACATCGTCGAAACTTGCTGGCCTTCTGTTCAGGCGAGTATGGATTATCTTATCCAACTAATTGAACCGGGAGATGTCCTGCCTTTGACTCGAGGTACCGACGACACGTTTGATAATTTGGCTTCACATGGTGTTTCAATCTATTGTGCTAGTTTATGGGTTGCCGGATTACGTGCTGCGAGTGAACTGGCAGTATTGGTTGGTGAAAGCGAATTGGCACAAGATTATACACAAAGGGCGAAGCAGGCCCTTGAAACGCTAGAGCGTGGTTTGTGGGATGAGCAAAAAGGTTATTACCACTTTTTTATTACCCCGCTACAAGCCAAGCATCTGACTGGCAGCCATTTCGAGGCGCTCGAAGCACTTGGATTGAGCTTGACCGGAAATCCGCTGCATGATGCTCCCCTAGTGAATGCTTATTTAGATGCTTACCAATTAACCGGGGAATTCAGTAAGCGTGAACAGCGCCTAGCTAAGAAGCAGCGTTTGATGGATTTAGCACCACTGGCATTTACCGCCGAATTCGCCCAATTAGAAACAGATTCTGATAACAGTTTTGGCGATGCTTTGTTAGCTGATAGTTATTTAAAACTGGTTGATTTACCGGGTTTATTTGATTCCTCTCGCATTGAGCGCACCTTAGATTACATCTATCAAACAAACTTTATCACTAATAGCCCGACATTGGGTGTCGCCAATATGACTCTGGCTAATGGTCAACCGCATGACGCGTTTCAGGCACAAGATGTGTGGATTGGCGTTCAGTTTAGCGTGGCAACCGCCTTACGTCTTGCTGGTAAACAAGCACAAGCCGAAGATCTGATGGATACGGTGTATCAGGCACTTTACCATATGGCGAAAATTCCTTTTGCGGCACCAGAAGGGTTTAATTGCTCAGTCACCATCAGCGGTAAGGACATCGAACAACGCTTTAACGTAAGCGGTGAAGTAGCGATGAAGTTGTTAGCACAGTTAAAGAGCGAGGGACATTTACTTACTGATGGCCGAGTTAATCCTGCGTTAACTCAGAGTGTTGACCTGTTCAAGTTGAGTCTGGCTGAATTACCCTCAAATGTCAGTGATGGTGAACTGTACACTTGGCTGCTCAGTACCGGTTTAAAATACACGGCTGGACGCTATTTCCGACCCGGGATGATTTTTGCTTATCTTTATCAATCAATTTGTTAGTTGGTTAAAGGCTAGAAACGTGGGATTAAGTATGATAATTAATCCCACGCTATATTCGATTATTCTAATGAAACTATGCATAAAAAGGAGAATAACGCCATGGCCAATAAAAAGAAAAAAGAGCCAACCGTGTATGACGTGGCTAAATTAGCAGGGGTATCGCCAAGCTCAGTTTCGCGATTTTTAAATCGAACCACTTATGTCTCGGAAGATAAGAGCTATAAAATCGAACAAGCCATTACCACACTCGGTTACAAACCGAATTTCCAAACTCAACAAGATAAAAGTTGTCGCTCAATGAAAATTGGCGTCTTAGTCCAGCATCCTGATAGTCCGTACACCAGTAGTATTCTCAATGACATGGAAAGAGTCCTTATGAAACAGGGCTATTCTTTAGTGCTCGCCAGTGGCCATTGGCAGAATAAAATGGGTATGCATGCACTGGAGTATTTAGTCAAATGTGCGGTTGATGGCATAATTTTGATCACCGGCTGCCTAAGTGACCAATTAATTTTAAAAACCTCCGAGTCGATTCCAGTCGTAGCGGTCGGATATGACATCGAAGGGGAAAATATTCGCACACTAAACATGGATAATGTGCTCGGTGGCTATATGGCGACGTTGCACTTATTACAATTGGGTCATATGAACATTGCGCATATTCGAGGTTTGGATAGTCAGCCTGATTCTCGAGCACGTTTTAAAGGCTATAAAAAAGCATTACAGGAATTAAATATCAAACCCAATCCTAAGCTAATTAAGCAAGGTGATTTTAGTATTGAAACTGGATACCAAAAAACCGTTGAATTAATCGAATCTAAAGTTCATTTCTCTGCGCTGTTTGCGGCCAATGATCAAACCGCTTTTGGCGCAATTAAGGCGTTGAATGATCATGGTCTGAATGTCCCTCAAGATGTCTCGGTAATAGGATTTGATGATCTGCCCATTTCAAAATATTTCACTCCAGCCTTGACAACTTTACGTCAGCCAATTGAAGAAATCGGTTCCTTATGTGCTAAATCAATGTTGAATTTGCTTTCTGGTGAGCGTCACGAAGCGAGATTACCCCCGATAGATCTTATTGTTCGTCAGTCTACTAAGTCTATTTATCGATAATGTTTCTTGAAACAGATTCATTGGCCTAGAAGCAATTGTTAGCGAAATCACGAACGGAATAATTGATACAATTAGGTCTGTTTTTTTGTGCACTGGCATCAAATTATTCACCATCGATATCACTTAATTTGGTGGTGTATTAAATTCAATGTCTAGGAGTAAGTATGTACAAGATGAGGCTATCACTGTTAACAGTTCTAATTCTTTCTTCGAGTTCTCTATATGCCAAGGAACAAATCAATAATGGAAAATTTAACGGCAATTTAGATGGTTGGTGGAGTGCCGGGGCAGATGTAAAAGTTATTGACGGCGAAGCGTGCGTTGAGATTAGAAATCCTGGCGAAAATTCTTGGAATATCATATTAGGTCAAGGAGGGATCGGTCTATCTAATAATGCTGATTATCAGCTTTCATTTGATGCATATGCAACTACTGACACTCAAGTCAAAACGCTTATCCAGCATGAAGGACCTCCATATACCAATTATTTTGTTGATGAAACTAAAATATCACCTACAAAGAAAAGCTATAAATTTAAATTTAATCACCAAGTGGAAAGTGATGCTAAAACTGAATTCCAGTTCCAAATGGGTGCTCAAAAAAAGGCGACCGTATGTTTTAGCAATGTTTCGGTTGTTGGTGATAAGTTTAAGGAAGAGTTAAAAATAAACTCAGTCCGTGCTAACCAATTAGGTTATCTTCCTCAGTCTGATAAATTAATTTTTGTCTCTAATCAATCAAAAAAGCCGCTAAAGTGGGTGTTGACCAACAGTAGCAATCTCAGCTTAGATTCCGGGAAAACAGAAGTTTTTGGTCTGAATAAAGCATCGGGTGAACATCTTCATCGGATTGATTTATCAAAATACAAAGCGCCAATGGATGGTTTGCAAGTGACAGTGGGTGATGAACAAAGTTTCCCATTTCGGATCAATAGCGATATTTATACTCAGTTGAAATACGATGCATTGTCTTATTTTTACCAAAATCGCAGTGGTATTGAGATAGATCAGTCATTGGTGCAAAGAGAAAACTTGGCTCGTCCTGGTGGGCATATGAGTGATGTGGTCACCTGCTTTGATAAAACTGACAGTTGGGGTAATAGTTGGCCAGGCTGTGATTTTACGGTAGATGTCACCGGTGGTTGGTATGATGCCGGCGACCATGGTAAATATACGGTTAACAGCGGAATTTCGACTTGGACACTATTAAACCTGTACGAAAGAGGTCGATGGGTTGCCAATGCATCAATTCCATTTGCACAAGGAAAGGTAAACATTCCAGAGGCAGGCAATGGGGTCAATCCTTTGTTATCAGAGGCTCGGTGGAATGTTGAGTTTATGCTGGCAATGCAGATCCAGACCGATAAACCAGTCGCAGTGCCAGTGGGTGATCAATCTGGTTCCAAGACGCTAAAATTAAGCCAGATCAACGCGAAAGGAATGGCATTCCATAAAGTTGCAGACGAAGAGTGGACAGGAATGCCTCTGCCACCTCATATGGACACTCAGAAACGTTATGTCGGTTCTCCAACCACAGCAGCAACTTTAAATTTGTCGGCTGTTGGCGCTCAATGTGCACGTATTTGGCAAGAAATCGACCCGGATTTTTCAAGACGCTGTTTGAATGCCGCACAACAAGCTTGGGACTCCGCAAATCAGCACTCTAATATTTTTGCTTATGATAATTTTATTGGTTCTGGTCCTTATGACGATCTCGAACTTTCTGATGAGTTTTATTGGGCTGCTAGCGAGTTGTATATCACAACTGGTGAATCGAAATATCTTACCGTGCTGAAAAAGTCACCTCATTATCTAGAAACGCCAAAAGGTAATATTGAAGCTAAGGATGAAATGTTCTGGGGTTACACCGCACCGTTAGGTACTGTGAGCTTAGCTATCGTCCCTAATAATCTAGGCGAAGATCTAGTTAATACCGCAAGAAATAATCTCATAGCCACGGCTGATAGTTTTGTTAATCAGATAAAGAACGAAGGCTACCATATTCCTTATACCGTTGAGGAATATCCTTGGGGCTCGAACTCTAGCTTTGTGAATAGAGGTATTTTATTAATTTATGCTCATGACTTCACCGGTGATAGCAAATATGTCAAGGCCGCAGCCAATGCGATGGATTACTTGCTAGGTGCTAACCCGATGAACCTTTCATATATTACTGGCTATGGTCCTAATGCTGCTCAGCGTCCTCACCATCGCTTTTGGGCGCATGCCGCTGATGAAAAATCGCCAGCCCCTGCGCCTGGTGCTTTGGTTGGTGGTCCCAATTCGGTGAGTTACAGTGACCCTGTTGCGGCTACCTTAAAAGGTGAGTGTGTGGGTCAAACTTGCTATCGCGATAACATTAATGCCTGGTCATTTAATGAGATTACGATCAACTGGAATGCACCTCTGGTTTGGTTAACATCTGCTTTAGATGAAGGGAAACTAAACTAAATTTAAATTATCATCTTATTACCGTGTAGTATTTTTATTTGTCGGTAATAAGATGATCATAATTGTGATGGTTTTATTCATTGGAAAGAAATAATTTTAAAATTCTAAATAATATTTAAATTTTCATTATATATCTAGCGATGGCCTGTATTGCCGTTGATGTTAATTATAATCGAAATGTATTTCTTTTCTTCGATATTGCTAATTATAGTGCCGCTTAATGCAATGTGCTAACTTTTGATGCAGTTATAGATTTATGCTGATTATATTGTAATTAATTAAAAACAATGCCACATTGAGTATGTGAGAATTATTATCATGAGAGAAATTAGATTTGTTAAATTTTGGTTGTTAGTGTTTTTTATGGTGTTTCTTAATATTGGTTGTCGCTCGGAAAATAATGAAGGAACAAAATTATCTGACCAATACTACACTGATTTGTATTATTGGAATTCTAGTAAAGGTTTAGACTTCAGTTTTCTTGGTCGTGGAATAAATCTTGGTAATTATTTAGAGTCACCTAATTATGAAGGTGAGTGGAACCATGATTTTATTATTCAGGCTTCTGATTTTGAAAATATTGAATCTGCTGGTTTCGCTAGTGTTCGAATCCCTGTACGTTGGAATGCTCATACCCAAAGTGACCCCAAGGTTATTGATGAAGTTTTTATGGCTAGAGTCCAACAAGTTGTCGATTATGCTATTCAAAATCAATTAAAAGTAATTATTAATAGTCATCATTTTGATGAATTATTTTATAACAAAAACGAGTTTGATCAACATCGTCAGCGTTTACTCTCATTTTGGAATCAAATCGCACAGCGATTTCCGTTGAGCGAATATGATGAAGAGCAGTTAGTATTTGAATTTCTCAATGAACCACACGGTAATCTCGGAGTTAAGGAATGGAATGCTCTTGTTGCAGATTTAACTAAACTTATTTGGCTGGATAATGCCAGTAGTCAACATAATTCTTTAGGGCAAAGAAAAATTATGATTGGTACGGCTGATTGGGGCGGGCCTACCAAGCTTAACGATTTGGTCTTGCCAGATAGTGTCAGCGCTCAGAACACTATTATAACGGTACATTTCTATGAACCGTTCCAATTTACTCACCAAGGTGCAGATTGGGTTGAAAATGCAAAAAATTGGATAGGCACCAGATGGTTAGGTACAGTAGATGAACAGAAAGTTTTAACCGATTATCTCAATGTTATTACCGATTGGAATCAACAGGCTGGACGAGGATTTGAAATAAACATTGGTGAATTTGGTGTATATAGCAAATATTCTCAGCCACAAGATCAAAAAGCATGGACTGCTTATATTGCCAGAGAAGCAGAAAAACGGAGTTTTAGCTGGCACTACTGGGAATACAGCTCAGATTTTGGTGCTTATGATTTTAATTCTAATCAATGGCGTTCAGAACTAATAGATGCATTAATTCCACAATAAAAATTCCATGGAATTAATATGTAATTTTTATTTATCAATTTTTTAATTAAGGAGTAAACATGAAAGCAAATAATGTTAATTGTCTTGTGACATTGATTTTTATTGGTTTAATAAGTGGCTGTAATTTAAAAGATCGCGATATTAATGTTGACTTTAATCCAGGTAGTCCAGATAGTCCTGCATTCAATAGTGCTCCAGCTCTCTCTAATGGTGATTTCGCCGTATTTTATTCCGGCGACTTTTCACTGGCGACGGATCTGAGTGATAAGCATAAATTTGATTCCTTCGGTGCAGAGCGAGAACTAACCGAAGATGTCATTGATGTGTTATTTCCAGGTAATGGCGGTATTTTCTTTGAGCCTGCTGTTGGTCAAGTGACAGATCTATCTGAACTATATGCAGCGGGAGTCATGACTATTGATCTGAAGGTGAAGAATTACGGAGAGTCTAATGAGATACAAGTCAGGCTTGAGTCTGCCACACCACAGTATGATAATTATTATCAAATCGGTGTGGGACAAGTTCCTGCCGGTGGCGATTGGTATCGTTGTCAACTTCTAGTGAGTGATTTAGCTCCTAGTGCGGATTATTTAAATGCCGCATTTAGAACACCTTATATTTCAGGCGTTTGGGATTCAATGGCTGATTTGCAATTTACGTTGGCCAATGTAGCGTTTCTGGTCTCATCAAGCGCACCGAATGGTAACACTGGCTGTCGTCCGCTGTAACAAGCATTTATGTATAGGCATCGGTCAGAAAAACATTAAGAGCAAAATTGCTTGAAATGGCGACATTTACATACAAAAAAGACGTCCTAGGACGTCTTTTTTGATGGAATTTGGCTCCTCCTGCGGGGCTCGAACCTGCGACATACGGATTAACAGTCCGCCGTTCTACCGACTGAACTAAGGAGGAATAATTTTCGTGTCGGATGTTAGCGAGCGGGCCGATGAGTGTCAACCATTTCACATTAAAAAACACATTTTTATGCAGTGAAGGGTTTACTTTTGTGTATCCCTTACCGCTATTGAGCTGGGTTCACTTATCCACTAAATTTGTGGATAAGTATGTGAATGGATCTTGATTAACCTTTAATGCCGGTATTGAGGATGTATAACGCTGGTTTTGAATGGAGTTTTATTTTTGCTTAACGCTTTATTTTTCATTGTTTATTTGAAATTTGTCACTCTTGAGTGGCTGAGTGATGAAATCTGGCCTTTTCGGCTCGATAAGGCGTGCAGAACAAAATCTGGGGAAAACTAGTGGATTATTTTTATGTTCGCGTTCGGCGTTAAGCCGAAATGGGGGCAGCAAGATTAGCAACTCTGGAGTGATAACGCTAGGATTAATTGCAGTAAACTTTACTGACATCGCACTGCGATGGATAGACCTGCAACGCCAAGTGGTTTGGGAATACGTGATGGAAGAAGTACTTGATCACTGGCTGTACATCCAGTAACAATGGCGCCGAGCAGATAAGCGTAATGAGGATGGCATGAGTAAAGCATTTGAACTGGTTTCCGATTATCAACCCGCCGGTGATCAACCCAGCGCGATCCAGCAGTTGTTGAATGGTCTGCAAGCGGGATTAGCCCATCAAACCCTGCTCGGTGTGACGGGCTCAGGAAAAACCTTCACTTTGGCCAATGTGATTGCCCAGTTACAACGCCCAACGATTTTGCTCGCGCCGAATAAAACCCTCGCAGCGCAACTGTATGGCGAAATGAAAGCGTTTTTCCCGAACAACGCGGTGGAATTTTTCGTCTCCTATTACGATTACTACCAACCTGAAGCCTATGTGCCTACCACCGATACGTTCATTGAAAAAGACGCCTCGATTAATGCGCATATTGAGCAAATGCGTTTATCGGCCACCAAAGCCTTATTGGAGCGCAAAGATGCGGTGATCGTCGCATCGGTCTCGGCCATTTATGGTTTGGGTGATCCCGATTCTTATTTAAAAATGATGCTGCATTTGCGACGTGGCGATGTGATTAATCAGCGCGACATGCTACGCCGTTTGGCTGAATTACAATATTCGCGCAATGATCTGGCGTTTGAGCGTGGCCAATTTCGTGTTCGTGGTGAGGTGATTGATATTTTCCCAGCCGAATCGGATCAACAGGCGGTGCGGGTAGAGATGTTTGACGATGAAATTGAGTGCATCAGTCTGTTTGATCCATTGACTGGCATGATCCTATCTCGTGATTTGCCACGTTACACCATTTACCCGAAAACCCACTATGTGACGCCGCGTGAGCGGATCCTCGCCGCAATTGAACAGATTAAACATGAGCTGCATAGCCGACGTCAGTATCTGTTGGATAATAATAAACTGCTGGAAGAGCAGCGGATTGCCCAACGCACTCAGTTTGATCTTGAAATGATGAATGAGCTGGGTTTTTGCTCTGGGATTGAAAACTACTCGCGTTATCTCAGTGGACGTGCCGAAGGTGAGCCACCTCCGACACTATTTGACTACTTACCACACGATGGCTTGCTGATCATCGATGAATCTCATGTCACCGTGCCACAAATTGGCGCGATGTTTAAAGGCGATCGCTCACGCAAAGAAACCTTAGTCGAATTTGGCTTTCGGCTGCCTTCCGCGCTGGATAATCGTCCATTGAAATTTGATGAATTTGAAGCGCTTGCACCACAAACCATTTTTGTCTCGGCTACGCCAGGCGAATATGAGTTAAACAAATCGGCGGGTGAAGTGGCGGATCAAGTGGTACGTCCTACCGGTTTATTGGATCCCTTGATTGAAGTGCGCCCTGTGGCCACTCAGGTTGATGATCTGCTCTCCGAGGCTCGCGTGCGTGCCGCTAATGATGAGCGGATTTTAGTCACCACCTTGACCAAGCGGATGGCGGAAGATTTGACCGAATATCTGCATGAGCACGGGGTGAAAGTACGCTATCTGCATTCTGATATTGATACGGTTGAACGTGTTGAAATCATTCGTGATTTACGCTTAGGCGTCTTTGATGTGCTGGTTGGGATCAACTTACTGCGTGAAGGTTTAGATATGCCAGAAGTCGCGTTAGTGGCGATTTTGGATGCCGATAAAGAGGGCTTTTTACGTTCCGAGCGCTCACTGATCCAGACTATTGGCCGCGCGGCGCGTAACGTCAATGGTAAAGCGATTTTGTACGCAGACACCATCACCAAATCGATGGGGAAAGCGATGGATGAAACCGAGCGCCGCCGAGCTAAGCAGCAAGCGTATAATCAGCAACGCGGGATCACTCCGCAGCCGTTAAAACGCAATATCAAAGATATTATGGAGTTGGGCGATATTGCTAAATCGCGCAAACCGAAGCACAGCAAAGTGGTGCCATTGGCGAAAGTGGCGGAAGAGAGTGCCGGATACCAAATCTTGACTCCGCAGCAGTTAGATAAACAGATCAGCCAATTAGAAGCGGCAATGTATCAACACGCGCAGAATTTGGAATTTGAGCTGGCCGCCCAGAAACGTGATGAAATTCATCAGCTACGTCAACAATTTATCATCAACAGTTAGCCTAGCCAGTGAGTGAAATGAATTCAAATTTGTAAAATGCAAGCGCAAATGCAATATTACCGCAAAATGCAAAACAATAATGGCTAGGCTATGCAACACAACCCCTCTTTGCCGCCGGTGAAGTATCTATTAATGGTCGAAGATACCGCGTCGATTGCGGCGCTGTATCGCTCTTTTCTCGCACCGCTAAATATCGATATCAATATTGTGGGAACTGGGCGTGATGCGATTGCGAGCATTGCACACCGCGAGCCTGACTTGATTCTGCTTGATTTACGTCTGCCGGATATGACTGGCATGGATGTGTTGCATGCGGTTAAGCAAAAAGCCCCTGATGTACCGATCGTGTTTATGACCGCGCATGGTTCGATTGACAGCGCTGTGGAAGCGATGCGCTACGGTGCGCAAGATTTTTTGATCAAACCTTGTGAAGCGGATCGCTTGCGGGTCACGGTCAATAACGCGATTCGTAAAGCCTCAAAGCTTAAAAACGACCTTGATAACAACAATCATACTTATCAAGGTTTTATTGGTAGTAGCCAAACAATGCAAGCGGTGTATCGCACGATTGATTCCGCCGCGAGTAGCAAAGCGAGCATTTTCATTACCGGTGAAAGTGGTACCGGTAAAGAGGTTTGTGCGGAAGCCATTCATGCTGCCAGTAAACGGGGTGAAAAACCGTTTATAGCGATTAACTGTGCGGCGATCCCGAAAGATTTGATTGAAAGTGAGCTATTTGGCCACGTAAAAGGCGCGTTCACTGGAGCAGCCAGCGAACGGCAAGGTGCCGCCGAAGCGGCTGATGGTGGAACGCTGTTTTTGGATGAGCTGTGTGAAATGGATTTAGAGTTGCAGACCAAATTACTGCGCTTTATTCAAACTGGCACATTCCAAAAAGTTGGCTCGTCAAAAATGAAAAGCGTGGATGTGCGTTTTGTGTGCGCCACCAACCGCGATCCTTGGAAAGAAGTGCAAGCTGGGCGTTTTCGGGAAGACTTATACTACCGTTTATACGTGATCCCGCTGCATTTGCCCTCACTGCGTGAGCGCGGTGATGATGTGATTGAGATTGCCTATTCTTTGCTGGGTTTTATGTCCAAAGAGGAAGGCAAAGATTTTGTGCGTTTGTCGGCCGAAGTGGTGGAGCGTTTTCGTCGCTACGAATGGCCAGGTAATGTGCGCCAATTACAAAACGTATTGCGCAATGTGGTGGTGCTGAATGAGGGATGTGAAATAACCCTTAATATGTTGCCTCCTCCGCTTAATCACCCTTCGGTACCGCATTTACGTGAAGAAATTAAACTAGATCAACAGCATGTAATCTCAGTACATGAAATTTTTCCGTTATGGGTCACGGAAAAACAAGCGATTGAGCAAGCGATTGCCGCTTGTGATGGTAATATTCCGCGCGCCGCCAGTTATTTAGCCGTCAGCCCATCGACCATTTATCGTAAGCTGCAAACTTGGAATGAACAAGCGACAGAGAAAGTCACAGTAAAAGATAAAGTTACCGCAAAAGAGCAGGAGCGCTAAGTGATGAGAGAATGGATTAATCAAAGTCAAATCGATGTATTAGCCAAAGAGATCGGTGCGGAAAATATTCCGCTGTTACTCAACATTTTTGTTGATGAATTAAACGACTATCAACGCCGCCTGCGTAGTGAGCCGCACGCGAATCAGCGTGAATACCTGCAAGAGATCAGCCACGCGCTGAAAAGCAGCGCCGCCAGTTTTGGCGCGGAGCGCTTACGCGGTAAGGCGATCGAATTAGACCGCCTTGCTCACACTGATCTGACGTTTGATCTCGCCTATGAAGTGGAACAGATGCTGGAACTGCTGGACCAAACCCACCAACGATATTTACAACTGGTTGATTAATTGCTCTTCAATCGCTTGTCTCAGTTTTTGCCGATCATGACGCCAGTCACGGTTGGCAGAAGCCAAATCACGGGTCACAAAATTCCAACGCTGTTGTAAATCGGGATGAGGATGATGACCCAACACCACATCAATTTTGCGGCCTAGACAGGCTCTTTCGCACCATTCCAATTTTTGCTCTAGGCTCATTCTGCCCGCAGGACCATGTTCTGGTGACAAGTTTTCGACAAAAATGACCGTGGCCGCCGGATTACGAGCAATTGCTTTACCCAACTCAGGAAGCAGTAGCGGCGGCATCACACTGGTTAAAAAGCTACCCGGGCCTAAAATCACACAATCTGCTTGTTGAATTGCAGAGATCGCCTCTTTGGTAGCGGGCACTTCTGGGGCTAAATCGAGGCGGCGTAAATCTTGCGCCATTTCATCTACGCTAGTTTCACCGGTGACCCATTTGCCATCTAGTGCTAACGCGGCCAGATCCGATGGGTGCTCAGACATTGGTAAAATATTGACATCAACCTTAAGCATATTGCGGATCAGATTGATGGCATCCAGCGGTCGCACCGAGAGATTATCTAATGCGGTGAGCATTAAATTGCCCAAATTATGCCCATTCAGCTCGCCTGTGCCTTTAAAGCGATACTCAAACATCATCGAACTGATCGAGGGCTCAGTAATTAACTGATTGATGCAGTTACGCGTATCACCCCAAGCAATTCCTCCTTGGCAGTGACGAATTCGGCCAGTTGAGCCGCCATTATCGGTGGTGGTGACGATACCGGTGGCATTGGAGCCAAACACTTTCAGTGCCGCTAGCATCCGGCCAAGACCGTGACCACCGCCGATGGCCACTACTTTTTTGCTTTGATAGAGAGACATAGGATCCTGCTTATTTTGGCTGCTGAGCAGCAATTTAACCAAGTTGATCCAGATTAGATACCCATTTAGGGCTAAATTTATTGTTAGCGCCCCTTTTTTAGGGAGAGAGGTAGCATCGCGGCAGATTATTGAGTATTTTACCCGCAGCAGCCAGAGCTAAGAGGTTGGAAACATCACTCTGCTTGGCCGTAACTCCGAGCTTATCGCGCTAAGTTTTTTAAATATGCGTTATAAGCCAGTGACGGAAGGTCACAAGGGCATGGTGAGAAATGACGATGCCTCCCGTATTTGGAAAGGTGTTCCGTGGCGCAACAATTCGAAGACAGATTTCAACGTAAATTTTATTATTTACGTCTCTCGATCACTGACGTTTGTAATTTCAAATGTACCTATTGCTTACCTGATGGTTACCGACCAGCAGCGGGTAACGCTAACTCTTTTTTGCGTGTCGCTGAAATCCAGCGGGTGGTGAATGCTTTTGCTGAGTGTGGTACTTCAAAAGTCCGCATCACTGGTGGTGAGCCATCGCTGCGTAAAGATTTTAGTCAAATCATCCAAACCATCGCCGCTACACCCGGCATTAAAAAAGTCGCCACCACCACCAATGGTTATCGTTTAGCCAAACAGATCGGCGAGTGGCGAGAGGCTGGGCTTACTCAACTCAATGTCAGTGTCGACAGTTTAGATCCACGCATGTTCGCGCAAATCACTGGTGAAAACCGTTTCCAACAAGTGATGGCGGGAATTGATCGCGCTTTTGAGGTTGGCTTTGCACAAGTCAAAGTTAACGTGGTGCTGATGAAAGATCTTAACCATCTTGAACTGCCTAAATTTATGGCGTGGATTAAAACGCGTGCGATTCAACTGCGTTTTATTGAGCTGATGCAAACCGGTGAGATGAACGACTTATTTGCCCGTCATCATTTGTCTGGTGCCGCGATACGCGACTATCTGATCAACAACGGTTGGCAGCGTAAAGTGCGCGCCGATAACGATGGTCCGGCGCAAGTGTTTATCCATGCGGATTATCTTGGTGAAATCGGCTTGATCATGCCTTATGAGAAAGATTTCTGCAGCAGTTGTAATCGCTTGCGTGTTTCGGCGCAAGGTAAGCTGCATCTTTGCCTATTTGGCGAACAAGGCATTGAGTTACGCGATCTGCTGCAGCACGATCAACAGCAAGTTGCATTAATTGAACGTATTCAAACTCAGTTGCACAACAAAGCCCAAACCCACTTTTTGCAAGATGGCAAAGTGGGAATGACGCCACATTTGGCATCGATTGGTGGTTGAGCGGCTAATTATTACTTAGCCTCGCGCGCGAGGCTTAACTATTTCGAAAAGGTGAACTTATGGGCCATGCAGTAAGCAAATTTCAAGCCGCAAATATTGCGGTACTGACGGTATCCGATACGCGTACTGAAGAGAATGATACTTCTGGCGGTTATTTGGCCGAGCAGTTACAACTGGCTGGGCATAAACTGGCCGATAAACAGATTGTGATTGACGATATGTACCAAATCCGCGCCGTGGTGTCACAGTGGATTGCAGAGCCGACGATTCAAGCGATTTTGATCACGGGTGGAACCGGATTTACTTCGCGCGATAGCACGCCTGAAGCGCTTAAGCCACTGTTTGATAAAGAAGTGGAAGGTTTTGGTGAGCTATTCCGCATGGTCTCTTATGAAGAAATTGGTACTTCGACCATCCAGTCGCGTGCAGTGGCCGGTTTTGCTAACCATACCGTGATTTTTGCGATGCCCGGTTCGACTGGAGCGTGCCGGACTGGCTGGACTAAGATTATTCAACAGCAGTTGGATGCTGCGCACCGTCCATGTAACTTTATGCCGCACTTGACGGTGTAAGGGGATTTAATGAGCCAACTGACTCACATCAATGCGGCCGGCCAAGCCAATATGGTCGATGTCTCAAACAAAGCTGATAGCGTACGCGAAGCGCGCGCCGAAGCGTATGTACGCATGGCACCTGCAACGCTGCAACTGATCCTGTCCGGTCAGCATCATAAAGGTGATGTGTTTGCCACCGCACGCATCGCTGGCATTCAAGCCGCCAAACGGACATGGGAACTGATCCCACTCTGCCACCCTCTGCTACTGTCCAAAGTGGAAGTACAGTTAGAAGCACTGCCGGAAAAAAACAGTGTGCGTATTGAAGCGCTGTGTAAACTGAGCGGTAAAACTGGGGTAGAGATGGAAGCGTTGACCGCTGCATCAGTGGCGGCGCTGACCATTTACGATATGTGTAAAGCGGTACAAAAAGATATTGTGATTGAGCAGGTGCGTTTGCTGGAAAAATCGGGCGGTAAGTCTGGACACTTTAAGGTGAATGCATGATTACCGTGTTGTTTTTTGCCCAAACCCGTGAGTTGGTGGCGTGCGAGAGTATGCTGGTTGAGCAACCATTCGCCAGCGTCGAAGCGTTGCGACAGCATTTGGCGCAACAACCTGGCAAATGGGATATCGCGTTACAACCGGGTAAGCTATTGGCCGCAGTCAATCAAGCGATAGTGCCGTTTGACACTCCGCTGCACGCGGGCGATGAGGTGGCTTTTTTCCCACCGGTGACGGGAGGTTAACATGGACAATCGGGTTGCAGTACAAAGCGCAGATTTTTCGGTAGCGGATGAATACCAAGCGTTGGCGCAGGGCACTCAAGCCGGTGCAGTAGTGACGTTTGTCGGTAAAGTGCGGGATATGAACTTAGGGGATAATGTGCTTGGTTTACATCTTGAACACTATCCAGGCATGACCGAAAAAGCCTTATTGGAGATTTGCGATTTAGCCCAAGCGCGTTGGCCGTTACAGCGCGTGCGCGTTATCCATCGGATTGGTGATATGCTCAGCGGTGACCAAATTGTGTTTGTTGGGGTCACCAGTGCCCACCGTAATGCCGCCTTTGCCGCGTGTGAATTCATCATGGATTATTTGAAAACGCGGGCCCCATTTTGGAAAAAAGAGTTGACCACCGAACAGAGTCGCTGGATTGACTCGCGCGCGAGTGATCAACAAGCGATGCAGCGTTGGGAAAGTGACGTATCGACGCCTCCGCGTTAAATGATTGCGCTACTCAAATGATAGCACTGCTTAAAATGTGCACAGTGCCGCGTTGATGATGCTTGGCATAAAACAGCGCTTGGTCGGCGACCGCCACCAGTTTTTCAGTGGTGACATCTGGCTCTAACTGATCACTGTGGCGGATGCCGATAGTGATGGTGACATGATCTGACACTCTGGATCTTGAATGTTTGATATTCAGCTCGGTCACCATCAGCATCAACTGTTTGGTGCGCTGCTGACACTGCTCGGCACTGACATTGGTCATAAAAATTAAAAATTCATCTCCACCATAGCGAAAGCAAAGCTCACCTTCCGATTTCCAACGTTGTAGCGTTTGGCTGATTTGGCGTAGCACCTCATCACCTTGCAGATGGCCATATTCATCGTTGTACTCTTTAAAACAATCAATATCGATCATCAACAGCGCAGCACTCAGGTTATCTTGGCGCGCGGTATCCAGTGCTTGTGGCAGTAAATAATCCATCGCGTAGCGGTTATACACTTGAGTCAGGTGATCGATATGGGTCAAGTGTTCCAGTTTTAATTGATGCTGAGCCAGTTTTTCCACTGAGCGTTTGTAATTGGAAATATTACGGATGATCCAAAGTACCATTTCAGTACCGGGTAATGGGATGATCAGGGCTGAAAAATACTGTTTTTCGATTGGGCCAAGGGCAAGATTAAAATACGCCAGTTGGGTCGGATCGATTTCATACTCTAGCTCTTTGGCACAATTTTGATCAATCGCTTGTTCAATCACACTCAAAAATTGAGTCGCTTGCGCCACTGGTAGCACATCATACAGGTTTAAGCCGATCAGGTTAGCCGGATTGTGGTGACGATTGCTGTCTGATCCACCATACACTTCCAGATAAACGCCCTGTCTATTCAACAGAAAAATTGGCTCGGGTAATGATTGGAAAATAAACTGCAGGATTTTTGGATTGGCAATGATCATGGTGGATAAAATAGAAGTCATCAACTTAATGCCTGTTGAATGAATAGGTATTCTTCTATTTATAGATGATTTTGCTGCGCCCCGATACGGGGTGAGCATGACTTTTTACCGATAAATCACTAAACCAAAGAGTGATGTTCTTATCCGGTTAAAAATGGCCGCGTAAAGCTCGTGCTTCAGCGATTGGCGAGCATTATTTTATCAATAGAGTGAAAAATCTGCTTGACCTTAAAGTTAACTCCAAGGTGTAAGCTGACAGCAGACTATAAAAAGGAGATGAAATATGTGTGCTAAACACCATGCGTGTCGTTCAAAATCGTTAACTCAACCAACGCCAACTCATCACACTAGCTGTTCGGGAAGCCCGAAAATCGTGACCATTCGTGCTGCGGGAGTAGCCGCGGTGTGTGATGGTGATGGCTGTTGCAGCACTGTGGATAGCGGCGGTGGTTCACCATTGGAAGATGAGTCCGAGCAACATCGAAGCGAAGAATCAGCATCGCGTTATCAGCAGAGTTGGTATATCGCAGGGATGGATTGTCCCTCCTGCGCACAAAAAATTGAAAAAGCGGTCAAACAACTGAGTGATGTTGCTCAGGTGCAAGTAACCTTCGCCACACAGAAGTTGGTGGTGGGCTTTAATCAACAAACAACCGCGTTAAGCATCGAACAAGCGGTTATCAATAGCGGCTTCACTTTAAGTTCATCGGGTGCGGCGGCTTCTAACTCCGAACAGACTCAATCTCCTTTCTGGCAAAGTGAAAATGCACGAATCATCGGCATTGCTGCCCTGATGGCTGTGGGTGTGTTAGTCAATTCCGCTGAAATCAGCCGTTGGATTTTCACTATTACCTGTCTTTTGGGTTTGCTGCCCATTATTCAACAAGCTTGGCGTTTGGCAAAATCGGGTTCTCCTTTCTCGATTGAGACCTTAATGTCAGTGGCGGCTATCGGCGCGTTATATCTTGGTGAAACCTTAGAAGCGGCGATGGTGCTGCTACTGTTTTTAATTGGTGAACGGTTAGAAGCGTATGCCGCGTCACGAGCACGCAGTGGCGTGCAGGCTTTGATGGCGCTAGTGCCTGAAACCGCATTGAGAATTGAAAATGGTCAACGTGTCTCTGTGCCTGCGGAGCAGTTGCAGCCCGGCGATGTGATTGAAGTCGCACCCGGAGCTCGCTTACCCGCAGACGGACAACTTCTGGCGGCAGCAAGTTTGGATAATAGTGCGCTGACCGGTGAATCTCTCCCCGTAGAACTTACAGTTGGCGCTCGCGTTTCTGCTGGGTGTGTGGTGGTCGATAAAGTGGTGCAGGTCGAAATTATTTCTCGCCAAGGTGAGAATGCCATCGATCGCATCCTACACCTGATTGAACAAGCGGAATCACGCAAAGCACCGCTTGAACGCTTCTTGGATAAATTCAGCCGTTGGTACACACCACTAATGATGATGGTGGCAATCGTAGTGATCATCATCCCGCCATTAGCATTTGGTGCGGATTGGCAAACATGGATTTATCGTGGCTTAGCGCTGTTGCTGATCGCTTGTCCGTGTGCATTAGTGATTTCAACTCCTGCAGCAATTACTTCTGGCTTAGCCGCTGCAGCCCGTCGAGGTGCTTTGATCAAAGGTGGCGCGGCATTAGAGCAGTTAGGCAAAATTGAAACTATAGCCTTTGATAAAACCGGCACCTTGACTGAAGGTAAACCACAAGTCACTGACCTTATTCCCTACCAAGGTTGGGATGGACTCACCTTATTGGCGAGAGCGGCTGCGATCGAGATGGGTTCACATCATCCACTGGCGAGATCATTAGTCGCCAAAGCACAAGCTGAGCAGCTCGTACTTCCCGAAGCGCATGAAAAAACTGCCTTGGCTGGGCGTGGGATCAGTGGAGAGATTGCCGGTATCACTTATCACATCCTCGCTCCTAATCGGGTTGAGGTTGAGTTGCCGCCAGCGGTTGCTGAGCAAGTCAGCGGTTTAGAAGCACAAGGCAAAACCGTAGTGGTGATGCTGGACAATCAGCAAGTGGTCGGCGTGATCGCTTGGCAAGATATTTTACGTGATGATGCACGCGCCGCGATTGAAGCGTTGCAACGGATCGGGATCAAAGCGTTGATGCTGACTGGGGATAATCAGCGCAGCGCTGCTGCGATCAGCCAGCAACTGAACATCGATTTTCGAGCCGGATTATTACCGCAAGATAAAGTTAGTTATATCGAACAATTAGCGCAAACTCAGCGCGTTGCGATGGTTGGCGATGGTATCAACGATGCACCCGCGATGAAACAGGCCAGTATCGGCATCGCGATGGGTGGTGGCACGGATGTGGCGCTGGAAACGGCAGATGCGGCACTGACGCATAATCGGCTGCTGGAGCTGGCTGGCATGGTTGAGCTATCACGCGCCACTCTGGCGATCATTCGGCAAAATGTCATCTTAGCGCTAGGGCTAAAATCGGTGTTTTTAGTGACCAGCCTGATTGGTATGACGGGATTATGGATGGCAGTATTGGCCGACAGTGGGGCCACTGCACTGGTGACACTGAATGCGTTACGGCTGCTCAAATTTGGTCAGCGTTCGGTTTAAATCGGGCGCGTAGCGAAGGGATTTCTATTGGTACTCAGGGCATTAATCACTCACCATCATTGGGCAAATAATAATGGTGGGTGATAGCTGATGCTGACCTATGCTTAGCAGGATGAGTCTCATCGCTTGTTATGGTGTTGGGTGAAATCCTCCGATAACGAACAGTCATGTGTGATGCAAATCGATTAACCGTGCAATCCAATTGATTATTGCCCTGCGTAGTATGACTGAGTTCGCTTATTTACTGGCATCTATCGACTAAAGTGACTGAGTACCCTAATGATCAATATGCTGAATAAATGCAAGAGCAGGAGCCTGTTATGACCAAAACTGTATTCCACCTTGGCGTCACTGACGCTGATTTAAACGGGGCCACCTTAGCGATTATTCCCGGGGATCCGGCTCGAGTGCAGAAGATTGCCGAGTTAATGGATAACCCAGTGTTTCTGGCTAGCCATCGTGAATATACTGTATATCGCGCTGAGCTAGCGGGAAAATCGGTTGTGGTGTGCTCAACCGGGATCGGTGGCCCTTCAACCTCGATTGCGGTGGAAGAGCTGGCGCAATTAGGCGTGCGTACTTTCTTGCGCGTCGGTACCACCGGGGCGATCCAGCCGCACGTTAACGTGGGCGATATGATAGTTACCACCGGCTCGGTACGTTTGGATGGTGCTAGTTTGCATTTCGCACCGATGGAATTTCCTGCGGTGCCGGATTTTGAGGTTGCCACGGCGATGAAAGCGGCAGCGCAAGCCAGTGGTGCCGCTGTGCATATGGGCATCACCGCATCTTCTGATACTTTCTACCCAGGTCAAGAGCGTTATGACACTTTCACTGGACGAGTGGTGCGGCGTTTCCAAGGTTCAATGCAAGAGTGGCAACAGATGGGGGTATTGAACTTTGAAATGGAATCCGCGACGCTGCTGACCATGTGTGCCAGCTCAGGTTTGCAAGCCGGTTGTGTTGCCGGGGTGATCATTAATCGCACTCAACAAGAAATCCCAGATCACGCCACGCTGAAAGAAACGGAAGCGCGTTCGATTAAAGTAGTGGTCGAAGCAGCGCGTCACTTGCTGCAATAATAATGGCTGAGTTTCAGCATTAAAACTCCCATCGAGACCAAACCAGCGCCGTGTTATGGCGCTGGGTTACCTTTTTGACCGCCGTTAGCCACATAGCTAAATCAGCACTAATTGTGGCAAAGGTTGATATAAGCTTTTCACTAACTGATTGAGCATATCATCGTAAACCTGAGCGATGGTCGCGGAGATCTCGCTGGTTAATTGATACAGCGCATCACTATTCAATACGTCGCTATCCAATACGTCACTATCCAATACATTGCTGTCCAATAACAGGCCGTTATCGCAGATGGTGTTAAGCTGGCACATCGCCGCACTACCCACTGGCGAACTGAGTGTTAGTGGGCTGATCAACGCCAATTGCTCAAGTTTACGTCGCATCAACTGACCATAATGCACGACTCGGGCTGGTTGGTCGGTATTGGGCAGATCTTCAATACACAGACGTAGTTGCGTCAGGGTTTCCATTGCATCAAAAATTTGTTGCCAATTCATATGGTATTGATCACGCAGCTCTGCACGCCCTGCATCCACTAACCAAGCCATACTCACATCATCCATTAAATACATGCAGTGGCGGATCAATTTGCCGTGTAGCCGTTGGTTTTTACCTACCGTGGCTTGTGACCATTGGTTGAGCACGGCTTGCAGTGAATTTTGCAAAATACGATACGACGGCTTGTTGTCAAAATGAGCGATCTGGATCAGTTGCTCCGATTTGGCAAGCCAACGTTGTTGTAGGGCGGAGAGATCGCTTAGATTGACTTGATCGCGATCTGATTGACTGAGTGCTTGATGGGTCAGGCTACGATGCTGGCGACAGAGCGCCAACATTTCACGCAGGCCAATCAGCAGCTCGAATTTGCGTTGCTGCGCCGAGTGTTTGGGTTGAGCGTAGCGGTAAATTGCACCAAGCATCGCCAATCCAATCAGCAGTGATATTGTTCCCCACATAGTCACCTCCGAAGCGGTATTTCACGGTTGCCGATCATCTGCTACGTAGTCATTACATAGCGACATATGGAGTAGTGCAGTTTGAATGCCAAGAATTTTATGATTTAAAATCAATGAATTATTTTTTGGATGAGATTTTTGCTGCTCATTAATGGTGCAGAACGCGCAAAAAGTGTGAGCAAGGTTCAGTTTTAGCAGGTGATGGACGGATAGCTAATCGCTGAGGAGGTTGCCAGCGTAACTTATAAAATCCGCATTAAAAAAGCCTTTGCATTTGGCAAAGGCTTAGTGGTTATGACGGAACCGCTCGATGTTGCAAGCGGTATCCTAAGGCTTACATCACACGCATACCTGCTTGTGCACCTTGATGCGGTTCAAGCAACCACAAGTCGCTACCACCAGGGCCAGCGGCGAGGATCATGCCTTCCGACATGCCGAACTTCATCTTACGCGGTTTAAGGTTGGCCACTACCACCGTGTATTTACCAATCAAATCTTCTGGTTGGTAGGCTGATTTAATCCCAGAGAAGACTTGGCGAGTTTCACCGCCGATATCGAGCTCAAACTTGAGCAGCTTGTCCGATTTTTCGACCGCTTCACAAGAAAGGATCTTAGCAATCCGCAGATCGACTTTGGCGAAATCATCAAACTCAATTTCTGCCGCGAGAGGATCTTTGCTTAGCTCGGTTGCTGCGCTCTTTGGCTTTGCCGCTTCCGCTGCGGCTTTTTCTGCCTCGGCTTCAGCTTTCGACGCGGCAATCATCGCTTCAACCTGTTTCGGATCGATCCGGTTGAACAGCGCTTTGAATGGGGTCACTGCGTGATCGGTCAGCGGTGTCGCGATATTTTCCCAAGTTAACTCTTGGTTGAGGAAAGCTTCCGTACGCAGTGCCAACGCTGGCATTACCGGCTTGAGGTAGGTCATTAGTACGCGGAACAAGTTAATCCCCATGGTACAAATATCTTGCAGCGCTTGATCTTGGCCTTCCTGCTTGGCCACTACCCAAGGGGCTTTTTCATCCACATATTGGTTAGCTTTATCGGCCAGTGCGGTGATTTCACGAATGGCACGACCAAACTCACGTGCTTCAAACAGCGCAGCGATTCGATCGGCTGCGCCAGCAAATTCGGCGTACAGCTCTGGCTCCGCCAATTGAGCTGACAATTTGCCATCGAAACGTTTGGTGATAAAGCCTGCATTACGTGACGCTAAGTTAACGATCTTGTTGACCACGTCAGCATTGACGCGCTGGGTGAAGTCTTCAAGATTCAGATCGAGATCGTCAATCCGATTGTTGAGTTTGGCCGCGTAGTAATAACGCAGACACTCGGGATCCAAGTGGTTGAGGTAGGTGCTGGCTTTGACAAACGTACCTTTGGATTTGGACATTTTCGCGCCATTCACCGTGACATAACCGTGTACAAACACGTTGGTCGGTTTACGGAAACCAGAGCCGTCAAGCATCGCCGGCCAGAACAAGCTATGGAAGTAAACGATGTCTTTACCGATGAAGTGGTAAAGCTCGGTTTGGCTGTCTTTATTCCAGTATTCGTTAAAGTCGAGATCGTCACGCTTGTCACACAGGTTTTTAAATGAACCCATGTAACCAATTGGCGCATCCAACCATACATAGAAGAACTTGTCTTTCTCGCCCGGAATTTCAAAGCCGAAGTAAGGTGCATCGCGGGAAATATCCCACTGTTGCAAGCCGCCTTCAAACCACTCTTGCATCTTGTTGGCGGTTTCTGATTGCAGCGATCCTGAGCGGGTCCACTCTTTAAGCATGCTTTCAAACTGCGGCAGGTCAAAGAAGAAGTGCTCAGAATCTTTCATCACTGGCGTCGCGCCAGATACTGCTGATTTAGGATTGATCAGCTCGGTTGGGCTGTAAGTCTCACCACACGCGTCACAGTTATCCCCGTACTGATCTTCGGATTTACATTTCGGGCAGGTGCCTTTGACGAAACGATCCGGTAGGAACATCTGTTTTTCAGGGTCAAACAATTGAGAAATGGTGCGGCTAGAAATAAAGCCGTTGTTTTTCAATTGCAGATAGATGTGTGACGCCAGCTCGCGGTTTTCATCGCTATGGGTGCTGTGGTAGTTATCAAAGCTAATATCGAAGCCAGCAAAATCGCGTTGGTGCTCTTCGCTCACCATCTCGATCATCGCTTCTGGTGTCATACCCATTTGCTGTGCTTTCAGCATGATAGGTGTACCGTGCGCATCATCGGCACAGATAAAGTTTACTGTATTGCCGCGCAGACGCTGATAACGAACCCAAATGTCAGCTTGGATATGCTCAAGCATATGGCCAAGGTGGATTGAACCGTTCGCGTAAGGCAGGGCACAAGTGACCAGAAGTTTTCTTGGATCGTTTGCCATACTTAATATTCGCTTTTGTTGATAGGGACTAAATTGAAGCGATAATACTACCCTAAGCACGCAGTCACGCCAAGGCGCGCGGCAGTTGATTCCCCTATCTTTTTCAGGGTTCAGTTGACAGCCAAGCAGTGCTAGCATGGGTAAAAAAGGGGAAGTTATGCTATCCATCCAATCCAAACACGATCTCTGCCTATGGCTGAGCCAATTTTCGCATCCTGATTTAATCAGTGACTGGGCGCTGGCTCCCGGGCTGGTTAAGGTGACGCCTAATCAACAACTTATCATCCAACTGCCGTTTGCGGCGCATGATCTGGTTAGTCAATTGAACGCTTGGCTGCTCAAACAGCAAGCCAGTGGAGCAATCGCGCCGATCACCTTTGAGATTCAAGTGCAACCTAAAGCGTTAGTCACCCCGCTTGGTACATCCGTCAACGGAGTGAAAAACATCATCGCAGTGACGTCCGGCAAGGGTGGGGTGGGTAAATCGACCACGGCCGCTAACCTAGCATTGGCAATCGCGCAATCGGGTGCCAAGGTTGGCTTGTTGGATGCGGATATTTATGGCCCATCGGTACCCCTGATGTTCGGCAAAACCCAAGCCAAACCACAAGTGCGTGATAATAAATGGATGCAGCCGATCTGCGCCCACGGGATTGCCACCCATTCGATTGGTTATTTGGTTGATGAGGCGGATGCGGCGATTTGGCGCGGGCCAATGGCTTCTAAAGCGCTGGGGCAACTGCTTAATGAAACTGAGTGGCCAGATTTGGATTATCTGGTGATCGATATGCCACCAGGCACCGGTGATATTCAGCTTACGCTTGCTCAGCAAATTCCAGTCACTGGCGCGGTGATTGTCACCACGCCGCAGGATTTAGCGCTAGCGGATGCGCGCAAAGGGGCGGCGATGTTTGCCAAAGTCGCTGTGCCAGTGCTTGGGCTGGTGGAAAACATGAGTTATCACATCTGTAGTCACTGCGGTGAAAAAGAGTCTATTTTTGGGGTTGGTGGAGCGCAAACTCTGGCCGCTGAATTTGGTTTATCCCTGTTAGCGCAAATCCCGCTGCATATTGATCTGCGTGCCGATCTGGATGCCGGTGTGCCGACTGTGGTCGCGCGCCCAGACAGTGAACATACTGAGCGTTATTTAGCGCTGGCGCAGCGCGTATGTGCCACCTTGTATTGGCAAGGTAAACCCAAACCGGAGTCGATTGCGATCCAGTGGATGAACTAAGCCGAACTCGGTTATTTGGGTCAGTGTCAATGTAATCGGTTGCACTGACTGAAACTTATCCATCCAAGCTTGGCTGGCTGGTTTTTGCTAAATGCAAACTGGTATCTAGGTCACAGTTTCCCTATAATCAGGCGGTTTACCTTCATTCCTCACAACCATGTTCGGGTGCATAAAACCATGTCTGAAAATAATCAATGTGTCATCGTCGGTATTGCTGGCGCTTCTGCTTCTGGTAAAAGTCTCATTGCGAGCACGATCTATAACGAGCTGCGCGCCAAAGTAGGTGACCATCAAATCGGTGTGATTACGGAAGATTGCTACTATAAAGATCAGAGTCATCTGAGCATGGAAGAGCGGGTTAAAACCAACTACGACCATCCGAATGCTTTAGATCACGATTTACTGTGCCAACATTTAGAAATGCTGGCCCGTGGTGAAGCGGTTGAAGTGCCAGAATACAGCTATACTGAGCATACGCGCACCGCAAGCACCACCACGATGACCCCGAAAAAAGTGATCATTTTGGAAGGTATTTTGCTGCTGACCGACCCTCGCCTGCGCAGCTTAATGCATGCGACCGTGTTTATGGATACCCCGTTGGATATCTGTTTACTGCGCCGTGTTAAGCGTGATGTACAAGAGCGTGGCCGTACGATGGAGTCGGTACTCAAGCAGTATCAACAGACTGTGCGCCCAATGTTTATGCAATTTATTGAGCCATCGAAACAATACGCTGACATTATTGTGCCGCGTGGGGGTAAAAACCGGATCGCGATTGATGTGCTGAAAGCACATATCGCCAAACTGCTGAAAGCGTAATTTTTACCACAGCTTTACATCAGTTTGCTTTATTTTTCCCAATAGAAGTGGCACGTTAGGTGCCACTTTCTTTTTATCGTCAAGCAAGGATATGCCGATGAAAAAACTCTTTCTTTTCGTTCTGGGTGTGGTGGTACTGCTGGTTGCTGCACTGCTAGCCTTAGTCTTATTGGTCAACCCTAATCAATTTAAACCGCTGATTGTGGAACAAGCTAAGCAGCAGACTGGATTAGAACTGGTGATGGAAGGCGATATCGGCTGGCAATTTTACCCATCCATTGGCTTTGAATTAGGCAAAACTGAGCTGAGAAATCCAGCCGGTTTCCAAGCCCCTAACCTGTTTAAAGTGGATAGCGTAGGGATTGCGATTGAGCTGATGCCACTGCTCGATAAACAGCTTAATATTGGCCAACTGCGTTTAGACGGAGCTGAGTTTTATCTGGAAACCCTCAAAGATGGTCGCTCGAATCTTGATGTGGTAACCCAAGCGCTACAATCAGCTAAGACCGCTCAAGCGTCCCCTCAAACTATTTCTGAGCAAGCAAGTTCAGGATCGGCCAATAGTGCGTGGAATATAACTTTGGCTGGCGTTGCGGTGCGCAATGCGCTGCTGCAAATTGTTGATCACCAAGCTGGCAGCCAAACCAAGTTGTATGACGTGCAATTAGCGGTGACCGAATTTGCTCCCGAGCGTTGGACTAGCGTGACCTTTGCTGCCAAAGGCGATAAAGATCAGCAGAAATTTGCTGCGCAAGGTACAGCAGAAGTGCGTTTAGCCGCTGATTTTAAACAGTATGCGCTGCGCAATATTAATCTGGATGCCAGCTTTAGTGATCCTAGTAACCAAATCGATTCTGCCAAGCTGAAACTCGATACCTTTGAGTTTGATAAAGCCAATGCCTTGACCTTCTCTGTCGCGGGTAAAGCAGCAGAGATGAAGCTCAATGCGCAAGGTTCAGCCTCACTGATGGTTAACCAAGCGATGAGCAAAGTCGGTTTGGAGGCACTGAAACTGCAAGCTGAATTGGAAGGGGCTGCGTTACCGCAATCCCCGATGAAGTTAAGTTTAGACTCGCAAATTGCTTTCGATTTGACCCAAAACCATCTCAGTGTGCTGCTCAACAAACTGACGGCCAATGCGCTGAGTTTCGATGGCAAAGTGGATGTTACCCTCGCAGATATTCCGAAGGTGCGTTTCAGCTTGCACAGCCCTGAAATTGATGTGGATGCCTTGTTAGGCACCAAAGCTCAAGAGTCGCAACCTGCACCTGCCAAGGAAGCGGCGCCATCCTCATCGTCCGCTAGCGTGGCAAATGCGCCTAGAGAAGTAGAGCCGGACTTATCCGCCCTGAAAACGTTGGATGTAGCGGGTGAGATCCGCATCGACAAATTCACTGCCAGTAATGCCCATTTGCAAAACGTGCAAGCCAATTTCGCGCTCAATCGTGGTGTGGTG
Organism: Vibrio chanodichtyis; assembly: GCF_028863985.1. Classification (NCBI taxonomy): domain Bacteria; kingdom Pseudomonadati; phylum Pseudomonadota; class Gammaproteobacteria; order Vibrionales; family Vibrionaceae; genus Vibrio; species Vibrio chanodichtyis. The sequence continues at coordinate 146,073 of NZ_JARBFT010000001.1, forward strand.
GATTTACAATCGTTGACGGCCAAGCTTTACCAAGGTTCACTGCAAGCCAAGGCTCATTTGGATGCACGTAAAACACCGGCAAATTACACCTTGCAGTCACAGCTCAAAGGAGTACAGGTTCAACCCCTCCTTAATGATGTGCTGAATAATCAAATGCTGGCTGGCACCGGTAATATCGATCTCAACTTGCAAGGTCAAAGTTTAACCCCAACCGGTATTCAGCAAAATCTGCAAGGCACAGTGGCGATTAATTTTGCTGATGGTGCGGTGAAAGGGATCAACGTTGCACACCTGATCCGTACTAACTATGCCAAAATCAAAGGCCAAAGTGTCGAGGAAGCGGATACGGTTAAGCAAACCGATTTCAGTGCCATGACAACCACGTTGCAACTGAATAGAGGCCAAGTGACCACCAATGATCTTAGCCTCCAGTCGCCACTGCTGCGTATTCATGGTGAAGGTCAAGCCAACTATTTACAGCACACGGTCGACTTTTTAGTGCGTACTTCGGTGGTTGGCACGCTGGAAGGCCAAGGCGGTAAGAGCTTGGATGAGCTGCGTGATGTGACGATCCCAATCAATATTTCTGGTACTTGGAGTGCGCCTAAATTCCGGCTGGTGTTTGATGAAGTGCTGAAGCAAAAGGCCAAAAAAGAGGTCGATCGCGGGGTCGAGAAGTTAACCGATAAAATCAAAGACGAGCAGACTAAAAAAGCGGTCGATGGGTTACTGAAAGGCTTGTTTAAATAGCGATCCCTTTCCTACCTGCAACTCCAAGTGGTTTGGGTATATCGCATTTCTCAACTCATTCATTTCTCAGGTCGTTGAGCGTTCAATAAGGGCTGATATTCAGCCCTTAAGTTTATTTGTGCTTCACCAATTGGGCTAACGGCAAGTAGTAAGGCTATCGTTACCAATCCACCCCTTTAAGGGCTTTGACACCGGCTTCAAAGGCGTGCTTAATGTTTTTCACTTCCGAAACGGTATCCGCCAGCTCAATTAAACTGCGGTGTGCGCCGCGCCCAGTGATGATCACCGATTGCATACTAGGGCGTTGCTCTAGCGCTTGCAGCACTTCATCCAGCTCGATATAGCTGTAGCTGACCATATAAGTCAGTTCATCCAACAGCACAACATCAAGTGTTGGATCTTTTAGCATCCGTTTACAGTGTTGCCATACCTGCTGTGCTGCTGCGCTATCACTGGCGCGATTTTGAGTATCCCAAGTAAAGCCGGTTGCCATCACTTGGAATTCGACGCCCAGCTTTTCTAACAGGTTACGCTCGCCATTGTCCCAAGTCCCTTTAATAAATTGCGCGACGGCACAGTGCTTACCGTGACCGACGGCGCGGGCAATGGTGCCAAATCCGGAGGTTGATTTGCCCTTACCATTACCCGTGATGATCAGCAATAAGCCTTTTTCTTGCTGAGCCGCAGCAATTTTGGCATCGACTTGCTGTTTAACTTTCTGTTGGCGTGCTTGGTGGCGCTGGTGTTTGATGTCATCACTCGACATACACAATCCTTTTTCCATTTGGGAGCGGTGTTTATCATAGCCCAACTTATTGCTGGCCAACAAAATAATCAGGCCAGCATACAGCGCTGGCCTTGGTTATCATTGCTCAAGCAAGGGGGAATATTAGAAGCGGTAGTTCGCTTGCACGCCAATTAGCCAGACATTACCGGAGATACCTCCGGTAAATGCACCGCCGATCAATGTAGCTAAATAGTCAGAAGGATCTCGTGGCTCATCAATGGTGGCATCTTTAGCCAAGATATAAGTGAAGCCAGCATCTAGCGTCAGTTGTGGTGTCGCTGCATAACTCGCCCCAAGGCTTAGCCAAGTGCGATCTGTTTCTGGAATGGTCGCAGTGCGGTTTTTATCATTCACTGCCGCGCTATCGTAAGCCACACCAGCACGCAGCGCGAGCTTAGGATCATATTGATAGGTGGTACCCAGCGCTAAGCGGTAGTTATCACGCCAATTTTCCTGTTTGATCAAATCAGATTTTTCAGGGAATACGGCAGTAAGTTCCTTGAATGAGCTCCAATCGGTCCAGTTGAAGCTTGCGTGAATTGCCCACTGTTGGTTTAACTGATGAAAACTGGCTAGCTCAGCAGTAGCAGGCAAGGTTAGTGACATCATGCCCGGCTTATATTCACCATAGCTAATGCCTTTAGCATGACCGTCAAAATCCATTACCACAGCCGATTTGTAAGCTAAGCCTAAACGGTGATTGGAATTGACTTGCCATACTGAACCGACTTGCCAGCCCCAAGCGGTATCTTCGCCTTCCATATATTTTAGGGTTGTACCTGCGATGGAGGTCAATTGTGGAGGAGCGATGGCACCAAAATGCCCTTCACCGATCACATAACGCACGCCTGCCCCGATGCTGAGCTGTGGCTGAATTTGGTAGGCGATATTTAAGTTTAACTCTTTGCTGATCACGCTGGCTTGGTTACCAAAGTGAGCGGCGGCAAATTCAGTACCCAGATCGGTTTCCATACCGTAGTTGGTACCCAGGGCAAAGCCGAGTACCACTTGGTCATTGATCTGGTGCGACAAATAGAAATTAGGGATCACAGCATCATGGGCAAAGTCAGTTGACATTGCATGAGTTGACTGACCATTACGGGTTACCGTGCCATTCACATCAATATTGGGATTAACGTAAATTGCGCCGCTTGAAATTTGCGTGCCGCTTAGGTAAGTCAGCAGTGCCGGGTTACGCCATTGTGCGCTGGCATTATCAGCGATTGCCGCTTCACCGGCGTAAGCGCGGCCTAATCCAGTGGCGGAATACTCTGCCAGTTGAAAGCCTGCCGCTTGGGTGAACGTTGCCACACTGCTCAGGCTTAATGCTACCGCGCAGGCAAGGAAAGTTTTATTGGTGTACATAGGAATTGTTCGCTGAAATTCGCCAAATTAAGTCGGCAAAGTCTACGGTTAGAGTGATTACTTTAAAACTTCAAATCAGAATAAGCGGTGTATTCAAAACTTTAAACTAAAAAACCTGAAATATATGGATGATATAACTGGGGTATGCCTGTGTGGCTTAAGCTTTCGGCGTACAAATGTAGGTTTATTGCGGGGTTTGATCGCACGCTTGTGCGCTGATATTGGGCGATTGATGGGTAACAAAATCAATAAAGGGGCTGAATTTCAGCCCCTTAACCATAAGTTCTGGTTTAACGGTGGATTAGAAACTACGGCTATACTGTAAGCCAAGCATAATCGCATCCGCGTGCGTTGTGGCTGTGATCGAAGACAAACCTAGATCTTCCGACACTTTTACATCATCACCCATTAGGTAGGTAAAGCCAAAATCGACATTCGATTGCTGGTCAAGATGGTAAGTGAAACCAGCTGAGAGCCATTGGCGATCCGAATCAGGGACCGAAATCGAGGTGAGCTTATCTTGCGCACTGGTGTCATACATATAGCCAGCACGCAGGGTCCAATCGCGGTTTAGATAATAAGTCCCACCAATCGAGTAGTGCCAGCCATCTTGCCACTCGTATGGTTTTGAATAAATACCATCTTTAGCTAATCCAGCTGCAATTGGAGATTTAGTTGGGCTTAGGTTTTCAAAATCGATTTTATCAAATGAGCTCCAACCGATGTATTGGATAGAGTAGTGAACCGCAAATTTGGTGTCTTCAATTTTATGGTAGCCAGAGAATTCAAAAATATCCGGCAGCGGTAGCGTGATCTGCTGGCCAGCGTCATCTTTGGCTTTAAATTTAGGGCTGTAGTGGTAGGCCGCGCCAAAGCGGTTATTGCTATCCAATTCGTAGACTGCACCTAGATTAAAACCAAGTGCCCAACCATCGGCTTTATCCACGTTTACCAAATTGCCTAAGAGTTTATGAGAGCGCTTCATGGTGCCTTGCCCATAAATCAGATCTAAGCCTGCGCCTAAACTGAGCTGCTCATTGATGCGATAGGAGCCCGCAACACCAAAGTTAACACTCATCACATCGGTGAGACCGCCATATTCAGAGGCAACGTAGTCATCGGCAAATTCGGTTTTGGTACCAAAGTTGGTGTAGGCATTAAAACCGACTGCAAACTGGTCATCAAGCGGTACAATCAGATGGATATTGGGTGCAATGGAAGTGCCACCAACATCATCTGTATCTGCAATTGATACACCTTTGTACTTGGCATCTTTGACATCAATCATGGTGGTGATGGCTTCAAAACCCAGTGACAGCGAGGTTTTATCAAACAGTGCCATCGCGGCTGGGTTACGCGCCATCACGGAAGCGTTATCGGCAATTACTGCATCACCCGCGAAAGCACGGCCAAGACCGGTGGCGGATTGTGCGTTGAGCTGGAAACCCGCGGCAAAAGCTTGTTGGGTGGCGAGCGTTACCGTTACGGCAAGCAGGGATTTTTTAAACAGACGCATAGTGTTCATTTCGGCTTTTCCTTTTTTGTTTCGCCTCTAATGGGCGTTTTTGAGCATTGGCTGATGACAGCTATGGCTCAGTGGTGGCTGATCCTAGTTGCTAGTATAAAAAATACAAATCCGACCATTGGCTAATTATGCGATAAATTTGTTGAAATAGTAGCGATTGGGCGGTAATTGATGTGAAAGTGGTAAAAGTTAGAGTTTTCACTCTATTTGTTTTATTCAAGGGAGTGAGGTGTTGCGTACTTGGTATGCAAAATTCGGATAACAAAGTGGCGTGATCGGAGCCAATATGCCGACTTATCGCCCTCGCAGATCGTACCTTGTGGCGCCAGAACGGGCATAAATCACCTTAAAATTGATCTAATTCAAAAAATCTTGCCCTGAAGTGGTTATAGTAACCCTCGTCATCTTGTTAGTCATTGCGACTAACTTTGTTGAGCAAAGATGATACTTCCTTTTGAAGGCTGACTTTACTTTCTCCTAATCAGGAAACTGATTTTTCAATTGGCGCAAGTTAATTGCTTTACCCATTCCAACCACACAGTTTTGTGTGGTTTTTTTTTTGCTGCAACAAAATCCTAGCAACCCTCTTCACTGAACCTTTTGAGTTATAAAGTCGGTTTAAAAGTTTGTTTAAATCACGCTTATTTACACAACGAGTGTTCACTGTTTAACATCTTTATTACAATGTGTTTAATCCGACTTCTTATTTGAAGGACATCTGATGAGCACACAGCAAGTCAAAACCCGTAGTGGAGAGCGAATCGCGATAGTCGCGGGGCTACGCACTCCTTTTACGCGGCAAAGCTCCGAGTTTAGCCAATTAGCTGCGGTTGATCTGGGCAAAATGGTGGTCCAAGAGCTGATCGCGCGCACTATGCTTGACCCTAAATTGATTGAACAAGTGGTGTTTGGTCAGGTGGTACAGATGCCTGAAGCGCCCAATATTGCGCGCGAGATTGTGCTCGGTACGGGCATGTCGATCCACACCGATGCGTACAGTGTCACTCGTGCTTGTGCAACCGGTTTTCAAGCGGTGGTCAATGTGGCAGAAAGCATTATGGCGGGCACTATCGATATTGGTATTGCCGGTGGCGCGGATTCTTGCTCTGTGCTGCCGATTGGGGTATCCAAGCCGATGGCCGCTGCATTATTAGCTTTGAGTAAAGCCAAAACCCTACGCCAAAAAGTCACGGCACTGCGCGGCCTCACTTGGCGTGATGCACTGCCGGTTCCCCCTGCGGTGGCAGAATACTCTACAGGTTTGAGCATGGGGCAAACCGCAGAGCAAATGGCCAAAAGTTACCGTATTTCCCGAGCTGAACAAGATGCTTTGGCACATCGTTCACATAGTCTGGCAGCACAAGCGTGGCGTGAAGGTAAGCTACGCGCTGAAGTGATGACTGCTTTTCCTGAGCCGTACCAACAGTGGCTAGATACTGATACCAATATTCGTTTTGATTCAAGCTTAGATAGCTATGCAAAGCTGCGCCCAGTGTTTGATCGCCAATATGGCTCAGTGACGGCGGCCAACTCGACCCCATTAACCGACGGTGCGGCAGCAGTGATGCTGATGCGTGAAGGTCGGGCCAAAGAACTGGGTCTTGATATCATGGGTTATATCCGCGCTTACGCATTCAGTGCCAGTGGTGTTGCGCAAGATATGCTGATGGGGCCTGCTTATGCCACACCGCTGGCTCTGGATCGCGCAGGGATCACGTTACGTGATTTAACCCTGATTGATATGCACGAAGCATTCGCGGCGCAGACGCTAGTCAATCTGCAAATGTTTGCCAGTGATAAGTTTGCGCAGCAGCAACTTGGGCGAGCACAGGCGATCGGTGAAGTCGAGATGAGTCAATTTAATGTCTTGGGCGGCTCACTGGCTTATGGTCACCCATTTGCGGCGACGGGTACCCGGATGATCACTCAAACCCTACGTGAATTAAAACGCCGTGGCGGTGGTTTAGGTTTAAATACCGCTTGTGCTGCCGGAGGTTTAGGTGCGGCAATGATTCTGGAGGTGGAATAATGAAACCGAAGCAAGCCTTTCAGCTTTCGATCGATGCGCAGCATTATGCTTGGTTAGCGATTGATGTGCCAGATGAAAAAATCAACACCTTGCAAGCGGCGTTTGTCGAAGAGATGCAAGCGGTATTTGCGGCACTGCAACAACACACTGCGCCGATCAAAGGGCTGATCATTCACTCGTTAAAACCTGATAATTTCATGGCCGGCGCAGATATTCGCATGCTGCAGGCTTGCCAATCGGCGCAGCAAGCACAGGAGCTAGCGTTACAAGGGCAGCAAATCTTTCAGCAACTGGCCGATTTACCGTTTCCGGTGGTGGCGGCGATTCATGGCCCGTGCCTCGGTGGTGGCTTGGAATTAGCCTTAGCGTGTGATTATCGAGTATGTAGTGAGGAGCCAATCACTCAGCTTGGTTTGCCTGAAGTGAGGCTAGGGCTGCTACCCGGCTCTGGCGGCACACAACGTCTGCCACGTTTGATTGGCTTATTACCCGCACTGGATCTGATTTTGACCGGTAAGTCACTGCGTGCTCGGTCAGCGAAAAAACTCGGCTTAGTGGATGCGTGTGTCCCGCATTCGGTATTGCTTGAGGTTGCTGTGCGCCTATTAGAGCAGAACCAGCATCATAAGCGTACATCGCGCCGATTATCGCTCCAACAGACTATGCTCGCTAAAACTGGCTTAGGGCGCAAACTGGTGTTTGAGCAAGCGCGCCGTAAAACCGCGCTCAAAACGCGTGGCAATTATCCGGCGATACCAGCGATCTTAGCGGTGATCGAGTTTGGACTGGAACACGGCATGTCAGCTGGTTTAGCCGCCGAAGCCAAGCGTTTTGGTGAGTTGGTGATGAGTCCGCAATCAAAAGCGCTGCGCTCGATTTTTTTAGCCACCAGTGAGATGAAGAAAGAGTTTGGTGTTTGTACCGAGCCGGCAGTGGTTGGTGCGGTGGGGGTACTAGGCGGCGGTTTGATGGGGGCTGGGATCAGTCATGTCACACTTGCGAAAGCTAAGCTGCCAGTGCGGATTAAAGATGTGACCAATGATGGAGTATTGCATGCACTGCGTTACAACTATCAATTATTTGATAAACAAAAACAGCGTAACCGATTAAGTCAGGCACAGTTGAAAGCACGGATGGCACAGTTGACGGGTGGAACCGACTGGGTCGGTTTTGAGCGTTGCGATGTGGTGATTGAAGCCGTGTTTGAAGATCTCAAACTCAAACAGCAGATGGTGGCAGAGATTGAAGAACATGCGAAACCAACCACTATTTTTGCCACCAATACCTCATCATTGCCGATTGAGCAAATTGCCAGCCAAGCTGCGCGCCCAGCGCAGATTGTCGGTTTGCATTATTTCAGTCCGGTGGAAAAAATGCCGCTGGTGGAGGTGATCCCACATCGGCATACCTCACCACAAACCATTGCGACTGTGGTTGATTTTGCGCGTAAACAGGGGAAAACCCCGATTGTGGTTCAAGACCGTGCCGGTTTTTACGTCAACCGAATTCTAGCGCCTTATCTCAATGAAGCGGCGCAAATTTTGTTGACTGGTGAGCCGATTGACAAGATTGATCGTGCGCTGCTCGATTTTGGTTTTCCGGTGGGGCCGCTCGCATTAATTGATGAAGTGGGGATCGATATTGGCGCGAAAATCATGCCGATCCTCGTCAGTGAGTTGGGGCCACGCTTTCAAGGGCCTGAGGTGTTTACTGCACTGCTCAACCAGCAACGTAAGGGCCGTAAAAGCGGCAAAGGTTTCTATCTTTATTCAGGCGCTAATAAAAAACGGGTCGATAAAACGGTCTATCAACTGCTGAAATTACGCCTTGAATCGAAACTGAATGATAAAGTGCTGGCGATGCGCTGTGTGCTGCCAATGCTTAACGAGGCGGTACGTTGTTTGGATGAGGGCATTATTCGCAACCCACGTGATGGTGATATCGGAGCGATTTTTGGGATCGGTTTTCCGCCATTCTTAGGTGGCCCATTTCGCTATCTCGACACACTCGGTTTAGCCCAAGTCGTCGAAATGATGAATCAACATACTGAACAATACGGTGAAAGATTTGCCCCCTGCGATGGTTTGTTGACCAGAGCGGGCTTAGGTGAAACATTCTATCCGCTATGCTAGGACCGACCCAAACATTAAGCTGTCACAAGGAATCGAATATGCAAGCACTCGACTTATTGCTCAACCGTCGCTCAATCGCTAAGTTGGAGGCTCCTGCGCCACAACAGCAAGCATTAGACAATATTTTACACGCGGGCTTGCGTGCGCCAGATCATGGAGGATTAACGCCATGGCGCTTTGTGATCGCGCAGGGGGAGGGGTTGGCAAAATTGGCGGCAATTTTAGAGCAAGCCGAGATCGCTAACGGCAGTGATCAAACCTTGATCAATAAAGCTCAACAAGCCCCGTTTCGGGCACCGATGGTGATCACCGTGATTGCCAATGTTACCCACAGTGACAAAGTGCCCGCTTTTGAGCAGCATTTATCGGCGGGCTGCGCAGTACACGCAATGCAAATGGCCGCGGTGGCACAAGGCTTCCAAGGGATTTGGCGCTCAGGCCATTGGATGTTCCATCCGGTAGTGCGCCGTGCATTTAATGTACAAGGTGAGGATCAGATCGTGGGCTTTTTGTATCTTGGTACCCCGGCCACCACGGCTGGGAAAGTGCCAGAGCGTCGCTTAGCTCAGTTTGTCGAGTACCTATAATTTGCGATGCGATCGACGAGATGAAAATGTCGCTGAGAGAAAAAGGGCGGAAACGCCCTTTCTATGTGACGGATTAATCGAGTCTCACTCACTGCAAGTGGTAATTAATCACAAAATCAATCAACAGTCGCACTTTCTCCGGCTGGTGATCTTTGTGGTTATACAACATATAAATATCGCGTGGGTTGGCACTCCAATCGGTCAACACTTGCACTAAACTACCGTCATCTAAAAATTCATGCAGCATCACATCTGGCATTAGCGTGATCCCCAAGCCGTCAGAACATGCACTGCGTACCACATTCAGCGTGCTCGCTTGAAAGCGGCCATGATCCGCATTGACGATGGTTTCACCTTGGCTATTGGTCAGTTGCCACTTGAGTAACGGATAACCTTTCAGCAGTTGATGGTGATGCAACTCTTCGGCATGGATCGGTTGTGGATGGTTGGCCAAGTAAGCTGGACTGGCGACTAAGATATCTTTAACCGTACCAATTTTGCGGGCAATCAGACTGGAATCACGTTGTGGGCCAACCCGAAAAATGACATCCCATTCAGTGGGATCGAGTTCATCCGCTTGGTGATCCATCATCAATTCAATATCAATTTCAGGATAGCGTGCCATAAAGGCATTGAAGACCGGCATCATCATCCGTTTCGTGATATTGGTCGGTGCGGAAATTCGAATGCGTCCTGCTGCACCGCGGCAATCATCGGTGATCTCTTCAGCCATTGAGGCTAGGCGGGCAAGTAGCGGTGAGCATTCGTTATAAAATCGCTCACCCGCTTCAGTCAGGGTTAGCTTACGCGCATGACGATTGAGCAACCTAAGATTCAGTGACTCCTCTAACGCTTGAATACGCCGAGTAATGGTGGCGACGGGGATCATGGTTTTCTTAAAGGTTGAGGTGTAACTGCCATGTTCAACCACCAGCCGAAACAGGTTTAGGTCATCTAGTTTCATCGTTTTTGACACATTATGTTGCAATACTGAGTAATCTATACATATATAAGCGGTGAAATTTTGCGTCATGTCAACTTGTGTGCTGATTTGCAAAACCCATACATCTAGTGATAGAAAAAATTTTAGTCCCCACGGTTTGTGCAAAGCGGGTTTCGGGGCTATTTTTAAATTAATCAATAATTGCTGTTGTTAGTCATAAATTAGCGATAATTTGTGCTATCCGTTTTAGTATGAGGCCGAAGTCTATGCACCCATCTCACTTCTCAGAGAGTTGTGGAGAAGAGAATCTAATTAGCACAGAAAAACTGATTTTACTGGTCGATGATGATGCGATTTTTCGCTGCATGATCAAAAATTTTCTTGAGCATCAAGGTTATCAAGTGCTAGAGGCTGAAAATGGTTTAGAGGGTTTACGCCAGTTGCGTGAGAATCGACCAGATTTGGTACTGTGCGATCTCTCGATGCCGATCCTCAATGGTATGGAGTTTGTCGAAGAGGTTAGCCTTATCTATCCGTCACTGCCTTTAATTGTGGTTTCCGCGACCGAAGAGATATCGGATGTGGCTAAGGCGCTGCGTATTGGGATCAAAGATTTTTTAGCCAAGCCGATTATTGACTACCATAAATTGAGCCGTTCAATTGAGCATGTCTTGGCCAGCAGTAGTCAAGAATGTGACTATGCCAGTTGGTTTGCGGTTGATGATCAAGCCGGTCTCAATGAGCAAAAAGAGCTGCATTGGCATTTGCAATATTTGCAGCAAGATCCCGCTGCGGCGAAACAGTTGCTGGCGGCATTACTGCCAGTGACGGATGGCCAACACGGCGCTTGGAAATTCAGCTATCGTTTATTGCAGTCAACCGAATCCATGCCGCTCGTGTTTGATTATGCTCGGCTTAATAATGGTCAGTTTGCCTTTTATGCGGTTGATGCTGCGAGTAATCAGCAGTGGGGATCGGCTTCCACTTTGCTGCTTTATGTACTATTTCATAACTATATACGCAATTTAGGTAATGCTCGGCTTGAGCTCAAAGATCTGGCTGAAATTGTCGAGCGAGGACTTGGCTGTGCCGAGTGTGTCGGACCGGTGGCGGCACTGTTTGGTGTAGCGGATTTAACCGAGGGTAAACTCTCGCTGTTGCCAGCCGGATTGGATTGCCAGTGGTCAAATGGTTTGTTACCACAGTCTATCCATGGCGGGATTACGCTGGGTGAAAACTGTTTGCGTAACTTTATTACCAAAGATTTGCCCATCGGGTCAGCGGGTCAAATCATGGCCAATAAACCGAGCGCTTATCGCTTGAGCTTGGATCTGCAGCGGGGCTGACTAGGTTCGTTCACCCCAATTACATCGTTTGTCTATGCCCATAGGGACTCACTCACTTGCCACCTGCCTGCAACGCCAAGTGGTTTGGGTATATTATTTTTTCGGTGTTATGGCTGTATTATTGATCCCCATTTTGCCCGCAATCTTGGCTTGGATTCGGATCGTCAATGGTTACGCGAGTTTTTAATGTATTTATCTTTACAACGCTGGTTATTTGCGGTGATTGGAATAACCAGTTTATCTCTTGGCGTCGTCGGCCTCTTTGTTCCGGTATTACCAACCACGCCATTTATTCTGCTCGCCAGTGCTTGTTTTTTGCGCAGTCATCCTCGCATACATGATTGGTTGCTGCGGCATCCTAGCTTTGGGCCGCTGATCCAACATTGGCAGCAATATGGTGCGGTCAGTCACACGACCAAAAAGCGCGCAATATTTTTTATGCTACTGAGTTTTGCGTGGTCGATTTGGATGGTGCCTTGGTGGTGGCTTAAAGTCGCACTGTTGATTGGGCTTGTGCTTTTGATCACTTGGTTTATTCGCCTACCAACTTATGAGCTGGTTGCTAAGCAACAAGAAAATCACTAGCATTAGCGAGAAGTGTGCCCACTGTTCGAGTGGGCTTTGTTTTTTCTGTGCTGTATCGCCCTGATTACGCTAAGTAAAAGGGACCCAACGGCACTGAAATTGTTTTGTTCTCACTTATTTGTTGACCATTTAGGTGACCAAGCCACTAAAGCTAAAAGTAATTATGACAACTGAAACTCTTGCACTGATCAAATCCAGCATTAAAAGTATTCCAGACTATCCAAAACCAGGCATTTTATTTCGTGATGTCACGAGCCTGCTGGAAGATGCCACCGCTTATCAAGCCACCATTCAACTGTTGGTCGATAAATACCAAGCGATGGGTTTTACCAAGGTCGTGGGTACCGAAGCGCGTGGTTTTCTGTTTGGCGCACCGTTAGCATTAGAGCTGGGCGTTGGCTTTGTTCCAGTGCGCAAACCGGGTAAATTGCCGCGCGCGACCATTGCTCAATCTTATGATTTGGAATATGGCACTGATACGCTAGAAATTCATGTCGATGCGATTGAAGCGGGCGACAAAGTGTTAGTGGTTGATGATCTGCTTGCCACTGGCGGAACCATTGAAGCGACCACCAAACTGATCCGTCAATTAGGCGGTGAAGTGCAACACGCGGCTTTCGTTATCAACCTACCAGAAATTGGTGGTGATAAGCGTCTTGAAGGGTTAGGCTTGCAGGTTTACAGCATCTGTGAATTTGAAGGTCACTAACCGACAACGGATATTGCAATGAGTTATCTGGCTTTAGCACGCAAATGGCGTCCGACACGCTTTAACGAAGTGGTTGGGCAAGCCCATGTTTTAACCGCTTTAGAGAACGCACTGGCGCAAAATCGTTTGCACCATGCGTATCTGTTTAGTGGCACGCGAGGTGTGGGTAAGACCACGATTGGTCGCCTATTTGCGAAAGGACTCAACTGCGAGACCGGTATCACCGCGACACCATGTGGCCAGTGCGCCACTTGCCAAGAGATTGATCAGGGCCGCTTTGTCGATCTGTTAGAGATTGATGCCGCATCGCGCACCAAAGTGGAAGATACGCGTGAACTGCTTGATAACGTGCAGTACAAACCAGCGCGTGGCCGCTTCAAGGTTTACCTGATCGATGAAGTGCATATGCTGTCACGCCACAGTTTTAATGCCCTGCTGAAAACACTCGAAGAGCCGCCGGAGTACGTAAAGTTTTTGCTGGCGACCACAGATCCGCAAAAATTGCCGGTCACCATTTTATCCCGCTGCTTACAGTTCCATCTAAAGCCAATCAGCGTGGAAAAGATTCAGCAGCAACTGGATAAAGTGTTGCAAGCGGAGCAGATCACCAGCGACAGCAAAGCGCTCAATCTGTTAGCTCATGCTGCGGATGGTAGTATGCGCGACGCTTTGAGTCTCACTGACCAAGCGATTGCACTGGGCAATGGACAGGTGAAAAGTGACTTAGTGGCGCACATGCTCGGTACGTTAGATACCGATCACGCGCTGCATCTACTGCAAGCCATCAGCCAACAAACTGCGCAGTTGGTGATGGAGTGTATTGAAACGCTGGCGCAAAATGGCGTGGAATGGGATGGCCTGTTGCAGCAACTGGCGAACCAATTGCATCGGATTGCGATGTACCAAGCTTTGCCTGCCACGTTAGATAAATCCCTGCCTGAAGTCGCGCGGATTGAATCGCTGGCCAAAGCGTTAACGCCACAAGATGTGCAGCTCTACTACCAAATTGCGTTAAAAGGGCGGCAAGATCTGCCGCTCGCTCCGAGCGCGCGGATTGGGATTGAAATGCTGCTGCTGCGTATGCTGGCGTTTCGTCCATCGAATGTCTCTTTGGCGAGCGTGATTATGCCTCCCAATACGCCAGTGGTGGCTTCAACGGTCGCTGCGCCTCAAATGCCCACGCCTGCACCGCAAGCAGCATCGGTTGTGCAGCCTAGCGTGGTACAACCAGCATCACAAACGATGCCGCATTCTGTGGCACCGCCGATGGCTGCTGAATCTGTGCTGGAAAGAGCCGCTCAGCGCGAAGAGCCGCAACCCTCGATACACAGCACACCAGACTCTGTGGTCACCCATACCGATACGCCAACTCCAGCGAGCATGCCCGCTTTAGCTGGGCTGCGCCATCAGCTGCGCTCTAAGCGTCAAGAGGTACAAAATAAAGGGTCAGATGCAAAAAAGTCTGATGCGGCATCCGCACCTCCCGCTTCCGCGCTAGAGCGTATCGCGCTGCGCGCGCAGCAAGTGCCGGTGTCGCCCCCCGATAGTGATGACGATGAGTTGGAGCCGGAAGAGGAAATCTATCAATGGCGTCCGATGCAGCCAGTCGATGTGGTGGTGAAAAGCGAGGTCACCCCTACGCAACTGAAAAAAGCGTTAGAGTATGAGAAAACGCCAGCCATGGCGGCCAAGTTGATTGAAGAAGCCGTGGCGCAAGATGCTTGGTCTGCCCTGATCCAGCAGCTAGCTACCGCCAAATTGGTCGAGCAGTTGGCACTCAATTCAGCGTTTAGCCGTCAAGGCGATCAGATAGCCCTGACCCTGCGTCCTAGCCATGCGCATTTGCAGCATGACAAAGCGCAGCAAGAGTTAGAGCAGGCGTTGCATCAAGTGCTTGGTGAAGCTTGCCATTTGCACATCTCAATTGGCGACAGTGGCGAAACGCCGCTTGAACTGCGTGAGCGGCTCTATCTCAATAAGCGCAGCGCAGCGCTGCACAGCTTACAAACCGATCCTCATGTCCAATTTATTGAGCGCCGTTTTAATGCGCAGTTGGATAGTGATAGCGTACAACCCATTTAACCGGGGTTGAAACCCAAGTGTCTCACCCCCACTTTATGTAAAACATTTAACCATAACCAGAGAGATAAACATGTTTGGTAAAGGCGGAATGGGCAACCTGATGAAGCAAGCCCAACAAATGCAAGAACGTATGCAAAAGCTGCAAGAAGAGATTGCGAACATGGAAGTGACCGGTGAATCCGGTGCTGGTCTTGTTAAAGTGACTGTCACTGGTAGTCACAATGTACGCCGGGTTAACATCGATGAAAGTCTAATGGAAGACGATAAAGAGATGTTGGAAGATTTGATTGCGGCGGCATTTAATGACGCGGCTCGTCGTATCGAAGAGACACAAAAAGAGAAAATGGCCTCGGTGACTGGTGGAATGCAATTGCCACCGGGCATGAAAATGCCATTCTGATCTGAGCGAACTTGATGCGTACCAGTCATATGCTGGAACATTTGATGGAAACCTTGCGTTGCTTGCCGGGCGTTGGCCCTAAATCGGCACAGCGCATGGCGTTTCATCTATTACAGCGCGATCGTAAAGGCGGCTTACAACTGGCTGAGGCACTCAGTCAGGCGATGGTGGAAATTGGCCATTGTCAGGAGTGCCGCACCTTTACTGAGCAGGATGTTTGTCATATCTGCAGCAATCCTAAGCGTAAAGAAAATGGTCAGTTATGTGTGGTGGAAAGTCCGGCGGATATTGCTGCGCTTGAGGCCACCGGTCAGTTTTCTGGGCGCTATTTTGTGTTGATGGGCCATCTGTCGCCACTGGATGGGATTGGGCCGAGCGATATCGGCCTCGATACACTCGATTATCGCTTACAACGCAGCGACATCAGTGAAGTGATCTTAGCTACCAATCCAACCGTGGAAGGTGAAGCGACTGCGCAATATATTGCCCAATTGTGTCGTGAGCACCAAGTGACGGCCAGCCGTATTGCTCATGGTGTCCCTGTGGGCGGTGAGCTGGAGTTGGTGGATGGCACGACCTTATCGCACTCGCTATTAGGTCGGCATAAACTGTGTTAACTCAGCCTCAGCAATTCTAATGCCGCTCAATGAGCGGCATTGTTTTATCTGGTGGTGAATACGGTCAATACGGCAAATTGCCTTGCCTTAGCGAGTGTTACCCTTCCTACTTGAAGCTGCAGCGGTGTTGGCGACGTTCGTTCACCCCAATCACATAGCCTGTCTATGCTCATGGGGACTCACTCACTTGCCGCCTACCTGCAATTCCAAGTTGTTTGGGTAACTTTTCAAGTTAATTGCTCAAGCTCGGTTAAATTGGCGAGGGCTTGCTGATTAGTTTTGCCACAAACGACAGGGCAGGCTTTGAAATCGTGGCACACTTTTGGGCGCTCAGGGCGGCCAAATAACTTGCACAAATTATGCTCATTGAGCTGAATGCAGCGCACCCCAGCTGGTTTGCCGTGTGGCATGCCCGGGATCGGGGAGGAAATACTCGGTGCGATACAACACGCTCCGCAGCCTAATCGACAATCCATCATGCTCTCTTTACACGGGGAAAAATGGGCGGCCATCCTAACAGAAAGCCTCGTTGGATGCACTGACTTGCTCTTTTGTTGCACTTTGGCAGCGCAAAGAGTATAAATCGAGCCCCAATCGATTAAGCGTAAGACACTGCAATGAGTACACCCTTCTGGCACAGCAAAACTTTAGACCAAATGACCGAAACGGAATGGGAATCGCTGTGCGATGGTTGTGGCAAATGCTGCCTGCACAAACTCATGGATGAAGATACCGATGAAATCTACTACACCAATGTGGCGTGTAGCTGGCTCAATAGCGAAACCTGCTCTTGTAAAGATTACCCTAATCGTTTTAGCTCTGGCGAAGAGTGTTTAAAACTGACTCGTGACAAAATTGCCGAATTTATCTGGTTGCCTGAGACTTGTGCTTACCGGTTGTTGGGCAGTGGTCAAACACTACCTGAGTGGCACCCGCTGTTAACCGGATCGAAAGATGCGATGCATGCTGCGGATGAAAGTGTACGCGGGAAAGTGGTGTATGAAGTGGATGTGATTGATTGGGAAGATCATATTGTGCTGATGAGCCGCGATTAAGCGCTTTCCTCATCGATAGTGATGTTAGAGAACCCAAAACGCCTTGCTACTTGCAAGGCGTTGGTCTTCCTGCGCAAGCCAAAACTAAAGCGCGTTATTTCTTCGGTTGCGCATCAATACATTGACCATGCACCGCGCGCCCTTCAGGAGCCATTAAGTACAGATAGAGCGGCATAATATCGAGCGGAGTTTTTAACAGCTCAGCATCCTCTGCCGGGTAGGCTTTGGCACGCATTGCGGTGCGAGTTCCCCCTGGATTAATCGCGTTAACGCGAATGGTCGTTTCACTCAGTTCATCGGCCAAAATCTGCATCATGCCTTCGGTGGCGAATTTTGAAATGGCGTAGCTGCCCCAGTAAGCGCGTCCACTATGTCCGACCGTTGAGCTGGTAAACACAATCCGAGCATCGCTGGATTGATGCAGCAGTGGCAGCAATGCTTGGGTCATCAGCAACTGTGCTTTGACGTTGACTTGCATCACTTGATCAAAACAGGCTTCACTAATTTGTTCAAATGGGCCTAACGTGCCGAGCAACCCCGCATTGTGTAGCACACCATCTAAACGGCCAAACTGCTCGGTAATGCTGTCGGCCATATCCAAATAGTTTTGTTTGCTGGCACCTTGCATGTCCAAAGGCATTATCACTGGGGTGGGGTAGCCGGCCGCTTCAATCGCATCATAAGTCTGTGCGAGCTTTGCAACATTACGGCCGAGTAGGATCACCGTCGCTCCATGTGCGGCAAAGCTTAATGCCGCTTGTTTGCCTATGCCATCGCTGGCTCCGGTGACTAAAATCACTTTCTCTTTCAAAGCGTCGGTTGAGACTGAATAATTCACGTCTTATTCCTTATTATTTTTTAGCTCTTCCGGCTGGCAAACACGGGTTAGCGCGGGTCAAAAATCCAAGCTTAGTCAACTCGGAAGAGGATTTGCTTTAAGTCTGCGTGACAAGGTGGTTACAATACACCAATTCGTATTCAAGAAGGATGAATCACTTGGCGTTTTTATTAGAATATGGTCTGTTTTTGGCCAAGATAGTGACGGTGTTAGTCGGATTGGTGGCGCTGCTCGTGATCGTAAAATCACTCGGCGCACGCAGTGCTGCGGGCAAAGGTGAGTTGGAAATCACCGATCTAACTGAGCAATATAAACATACGGTTGAGCATTTAGAAGCTTATCTGCATGACGAAGCGTTTTTAAAAGCGCGCGATAAAGCGGATAAGAAAAAAGAGAAAGCGGAGCAGAAAAGTCGTGAAAAATCGCTTAAGCAAGCGGCGAAACAAGGCGATCTAGCGAGCAAACGTGACTCGCATCTGTTTGTGCTGGATTTTCATGGCAGCATTGATGCCAAAGAAGTGGCTTCGCTGCGTGAAGAGGTGAGCGCGATCTTAGCGGTTGCTCAAAGTGGCGATGAAGTGCTACTGCGTTTGGAAACCGGTGGCGGTATGGTGCATGGTTACGGCTTGGCATCATCACAATTGGATCGCATTAAAGCGGCTGGCTTACCACTGACCATTGCGGTGGATAAAGTGGCGGCCAGTGGCGGTTATATGATGGCCTGTATCGCAGATAAAATTGTCAGTGCGCCATTTGCGATTGTCGGCTCGATTGGGGTGGTGGCTCAGTTGCCAAACTTCCATAAGCTACTGAAAAAAAATGATATCGAATTTGAGCAACTGACTGCGGGCGAATACAAACGCACCCTAACCATGTTTGGTGAAAACACCGATAAAGCGCGGGATAAATTCAAACAAGAGTTAGAAGAAACGCATCAACTGTTTAAAGACTTTATTGCTGAGCGCCGTCCAGCGCTGGATCTTAATCAAGTCGCGACGGGTGAGCACTGGTTTGGCACTCAAGCCAAAGCGCTGGGATTAGTCGATGACATTCAAACGTCGGATGATTTGATCTGTGCCGCGTGCAAAACCAAAAAGGTATTGCAACTGCATTATGTGCAGAAGAAAAAGCTGGCCGATAAATTAGCCGGTGTGGCAGGAGAGGCGGCTGACAACGTACTACTCAAACTGATCAGCCGAGGTCAACGTCCCCTAGTATAACGACCCTTGATATAACGTCCCTTGATATAACGACCATTGATATAGTGGTCATTATGGAGTGGTTTGCTAGTCAGCGCTCTCACCAATCCAACGCGCTTAGCGTGAATTCTAAGCGCGTTTTTGTATTTGGTCAGTGAGGTTGCTTAATCTAAGCAGCCAGTGGCGGAGAAAGTCTCCAATTTGTGCAGGTACTCGCTCAAATCGCCAATATTGTGTTTGACCCACTCTGGGTTGTAATAGGTATCCAGATAGCGTTCACCGCTATCGCATAACAGAGTGACAATCGAGCCTTGCTCGCCACGCCGCTTCATTTCACACGCCAGCTGTAGCGCGCCATACAGATTGGTGCCGGTTGAGGCTCCAGCCTTACGGCCAAGAATGTTCTCCAACCAATAAATGGTGGCAATGCTGGCTGCATCGGCGACTTGGCGCATCTCATCCACCACATCAGCAATAAAGCTCGGCTCAACTCTTGGGCGGCCAATCCCTTCAATTTTGCTGCCACACTCACCAGTCAAGTCAGGATTGCGAGTGCGGTAGTAGTCATAAAACACCGAGTTTTGTGGGTCAACTACGCACAGTTTGGTGTTGTGCTGCTGGTAGCGAATAAAGCGTCCGATGGTGGCCGAAGTGCCGCCAGTCCCCGGGCTCATCACAATCCAACTCGGCACTGGGTGTTGCTCTAACTGCATCTGGCTGAAAATACTGTCTGCGATGTTGCTGTTGCCGCGCCAATCGGTGGCGCGTTCAGCATAAGTGAACTGATCCATATAGTGGCCTTGCAGCTCTTGGGCGAGGCGGTGAGATTCTGCGTAAATCTGATCCGAGCGATCCACAAGGTGTGCTTTGCCACCATAAAATTGAATTTGTTCGATTTTTTTGCGTGCGGTGCATTTTGGCATCACCGCAATAAAGGGCAGGCCAAGCAGGCGAGCAAAATAGGCTTCGGAAACAGCCGTGCTGCCAGAAGAGGATTCAATAATCGTGGTTTGTGGCCCAATCCAGCCGTTACATAAGGCATACAAAAACAGTGAACGAGCTAAGCGATGTTTGAGTGAGCCGGTTGGATGGGTACTTTCATCTTTCAAATAGATATCGACCCCAGCGATGCAAGGCAGATCAAGTTTGATTAAATGGGTATCGGCAGAGCGTTGATAGTCGGCTTCTATTTTGCGGATCGCACTATTGATCCACTGATGGTCAGTACACATAGCAAAGTTTCCTGATTGAGTTACCGATCTAGTGTAACCAGTCACACTGAGAAAAACTTTGCCATTTTTGCTGTGTTTTTGTAGTTTTGGAGAAAAATTTTCTCTCTACATCGAGGTTACTATGTTATTGGATCAGGTTGATCGGCAAATCTTGGCGATTTTGCAACAAGATTGCACCATATCGCTCAATGAGTTAGCCCAGACGGTGAACTTAACCACGACACCTTGTTGGAAACGTTTAAAAAAAATGCAAGAGAGTGGGGTGATCCGGGAGCGCGTCGCACTGCTGGATGCGCAAGCGCTTGATCTTGCGTTTACCGCTTTTGTGATGGTGACGACCAATAACCATTCTCACGCATGGTATTGCCGCTTTGTCAGTGTGGTGGAAGAGTTTCCCGAGGTGATGGAGTTTTATCGTATGGCCGGTGAATACGACTATATGATGAAGGTGTTGGTCAAAGATATGGCCTGTTTTGACCAGTTTTATAAAAAACTGGTCAATAGCATTGAGGGATTGAACAAAGTGACCTCCACCTTTGCGATGGAGTCACTCAAATACACCACTCAATTACCGTTATAAAGGGCGTGTTTTAGTTCAAAAAGCGCATCACGCCTTCTTGCACCGCGGTTGCGATCAAATTGCCTTGTCGATCATAGATTTCTCCACGCACTAAGCCGCGTGTATTGCTGGCGGTTGGACTTTCGATCGCATACAGCAACCAATCGTCCATTTTGAATGGGCGATGAAACCAGATCGAGTGATCGATAGTCGCGACTTGGAATTTAGGGGTCAGCAAGGAAACGCCATGCGGATGTAATGCTGTGGTGAGAAAACCCCAATCTGAAGCATAACCGAGTAGGTATTGATGAATTAATTGATCCTGTGGCAGGTTGCCGTTGGCACGGATCCACAAATACTGCTTGGGTTCAATTTTTTGTGGCTTGAGCGGATTGACCACGGTCACTGGGCGTATTTCAATCGGTTTTTCGCTACACAAGGTTTTTTGCAGTTTTTCTGGTAGGAATTGAGCAATCTGCGCAGCTAATTCGGTTTCTGAGGCAAAATTTTCCGGTCCTGCTACTTCCGGCATACTTTTTTGATGCTCAAATCCCGGCGCTTCCCCATGATAAGAGGCGGTTAAGTAGAAAATTGGCCGCCCATTTTGAATCGCTTTTACTCGGCGGGTACTAAAACTTTTACCATCGCGCAGGTTTTCTACATCGTAAATGATCGGTTTTTCAGGATCGCCTGGATACAAGAAGTAGCTGTGGAAAGAGTGCACAGTACGGTCTGGTTCCACCGTGTAGCGAGCGGCAGAGAGTGCTTGGCCGATCACTTGACCACCGTACACTTGCGGCAACCCTATGTGCTCACTCGCGCCGCGATATAATCCCTCTTCTAGCTTTTCTAATTGCAGCAGCTTTAGCAGCTCATCTAACGGTTTACTCATTAGTTACGATCCTTTTCGTCTATTTCGCTGATCTTGGGATGCGAGTCAGATATTTGTCAATAATCTCGCGCTGCCATGACACAAATATCGCCATGGCATATAATTTGCTGGTTTGCCAATTCCGATATTTTTCCAGTGTAGTGAGGCTTTATGCAAAAGGTTTTTTTGGTTCTGTTCTCAGTGCTGTTGACGGCGCTGCTCAGTGGATGCCAATTGAGTGAATCCAGTCAGGAGCAAGATAAAATGCAATCCATCACTGGCACAGTCGCTTATCGTGAGCGAATTGCGCTGCCCGATAATGCGTTGGTGACGGTTTACCTACAAGATGTCTCATTGGCCGATGCCCCAGCAATCGTGATTGCCAAGCAAAATTTTATTACCAATGGAGCGCAGATACCACTGGCGTTTAATTTGAGCTATGACCGCAGTAAGATCGATCCGAGCCACCGTTACAGTGTCAGTGCGCGAATTGAGCTTGATGGTACGCTACGTTTTATTAGCGATAGTCACTATGCGGTGATCACCGATGCTGATGCGACCAAGCAAGTGAATATGATGCTGGTCGGCGTTCATAGTCAACCGTAAAAGAGTCACTGAGTTGGCCTTATGGCCGAGCGTCATTTAGTCAATGCGTCATTTAGTCAATCCAAAGACAGCAAAATAGGGCAGCGGTATTGGGGCTGCCCTTGTGGTTTTCACCTGCTTGGTTAAAGTTGCCACTGTGGGTTAAGGTTGCCACTGATAGTGGCGTAACGATATTTTCCCCGTCGGGCTCACCTCTACGCCTTCTGCCAATAGATGTTGCTGTTGGCGAACGAAATCCTCTCCTAGCAGTGATATCTTTCCTTGGCTATTGATCACCCGATACCACGGCAATTGGCTATCGGCTGGTAGTTGACTGAGCGCTTTACCCACCTGACGAGCATAACCCGGATAACCCGCCATTTTGGCCACCGCGCCATAAGTTGATACCTGACCAAATGGAATTTGGTGAATCACGACAAAGATCTGTTGTAAAAATGGGTTCATAATGCAAAAGCCCGTAATGATTTACCAAGGATAGGTATAGGGAGTTGGCATGTTATTGTCTGCCTTACAATTTTTGAGCGCTGCCTTATGTTCAATGGCTGCGGCACATGTGGTGGGAGTGAGTGACGGAGCAATCCCCATCATCGCCTTTTTGATCCCGAGTTTATGGTTAACCTTACGCTTTTCTAGCCTAGTATTGCTGGTCACGCTGGGGGCTTTTGCCGCCACTTTGCCACTGCAACCCATCGCTTTATCGGTGAGTCAATGGGTAGTGATCCCATTATTAATGGTGGCCTTTTCTGCGCACAGCAATTGGCGAGTGGTCGCGGTATGCGCATTGATGGCCATCACCTTATACGTTGGCATCATGGTAACTCAATCTGCCGGCAAACTGGAAGGTTCACCGCTGATTACGCTAGGACAATTATTGCTGGTGATGCTGACATGGTGGGTGGCACGCGGCTGGCAACCAAGCCCTTCTCACCATTGGTGGGTGTTAGGCTTGCTTGTGCCGCTGTGGGTTGCGGAGCAATTTGATGCCGTCGCCATCGCTTTGCTGCTTACTGGCATGTTGGCCGCGGGTGAGCAGTTACTCTCTAAATCTGCCTCTATGATCAATTGGAGCAATTTATTGGGGTGGAGCCTACCTTGTGTCAGCTTTGCTACGTTAGTGCTCTCACCGAGTATCGAGATCCCCAAACCCGTTTTCGTGGTATGGATATCAATCTTAGCGACAGCATGGATAACTGATTATGTGTTGAAAAGCACTGAGCAAGCATCTCAGCCATAGCAAAAGACCAATAAATGGTGAAATGCTGCGCGTTTAGGTTGGTGTATCGATCGAAATCAGTATTATCGCTTGCATTGGTTAGGTCGATGTTTAATAATCGCC
This sequence comes from Vibrio chanodichtyis, assembly GCF_028863985.1. NCBI lineage: Bacteria > Pseudomonadati > Pseudomonadota > Gammaproteobacteria > Vibrionales > Vibrionaceae > Vibrio > Vibrio chanodichtyis. Next base: position 169,626 of record NZ_JARBFT010000001.1, read on the forward strand.
CCGCTTTGGAGATAATCCAAACTCAAATCGATGGGGGCCCTGGTCCTCCCGCAACACTAGTTCGTGAACCTGGTCAGATCCGGAAGGAAGCAGCCACAGCGGATGACGTGTGTGCCGGGATGTGGCTGGGGCCTCCGCCCATCTTGTCGCTGAAAGCATAAAGTGTCCAATTAAAAGCATAAGCTGTAAGTTTATGAGCTTGCAGAATGATACAGTTGTTCGCACTTTCTCCATTCTGGGGTTCGATTTCTGTTTTCACCTCGAATACCACCTAAATATCAAAAGTTTTACCTCTCAACTTTTTGGTTATTTAAGAGCTGCAACGTACTTTTGCCCCAAAACGTGTTTAGAAGGAATTAAACCATCATGAAATTTAATTGGGCAACAAACCATTGCCCAATTGTAAAATAACCTGTTTCGTGAATTGTTTCTGCTCTAATAAGGAAGTTAGAATAAATTATCGTTCATATTTTCCTGATGCTAGCTCGAACTACCAAATGTTACCCGTAAGAGTATATGAGCGTTACCCCAGCAGCGCTGGGGTTCACCAATATTTCATTATAGATAATTTTCAGTTGCTGAAACTGTATCCTTAATATGGCCAATAATATATGCAATAGCTAGGATTCAAACTGATAAATACTTCTAATCATCTGGTTGTTCCAATTTATGGTTTTCCCATTTTGACTTCATTAGATCCGCCAGTTGTTCATTGCGGAACAACAATGAAGGATGCCCATCGGCTCGTTTTATTATGTAAATCTGTCCATTACCGCGTATCACTTGGTATTCCAAATCGCCGAAAGAAATTGTTCCATTGTCAGCTGAAATGATTTTAATTGTTCCACCAGAAAGCTCCCTCAGAGAAGGTTTTGGCGACCAGTCTGTCGATTTATCATCCAAGTGATGATAAGTATTTAGCTCGATTGAACTGCTGGTCAAGTCGAACTGGTCCACACCGTTCAACGTGTGATCTATGGACTCTGATTCCCTTGGCTTGAGGTAGATCTGAATATCACCATCAACGGAAATAGCCAATGCAAATTCATTCTCCATGAAGATGAAATCATCTTGCATCTCTGATCGACATACTGAGCCATAAGGGTATTCACATTCAACGTTTGGCTCTTTCGACCAAGTCATAAAGAAAGAGTTAGGGTTCAACTTATCAAATGCCAGTGAGAGAGGTATCTCATTTAACTTAACCGCATTGTTGTTGATATCAAACTGCCAGTACGCGACCTCATCACCATTATCTCGGGTACGCCAGAAGTCATTCATACTAAATGAGACATACGTCTGCTTGTCCATAAATTCAGTAAGTGTTGGCGGCATGGAAGATACAGAAGCTACACCTGTATCAGACAGATAGATCACTATGTCATCCAACTCTTTGTCTTGGTTAATAAGTTTATCTATCTCATCGTTAATTGATTTCATGCGGGTCGCAAAATCATCACTGTTTTTATCCATATCCAGTGACGAAACAATACTTCTCGCAAAAAGGTGCGCTGATTTGGCATCTTCTGCTGAGTTTTTCAATGCCACATAGTCATGACTTAGCGTATTGCTATCATAGCCAAGTTCAGCTGCCAACGCTTCCATGGTTTTGTTCTGGGCAAAAGCTATGGTTGTGAAAGGAGATGCCACTGAGCTGGTGCTTTTTGCAAGCAATTCAAAACTCTGCTCAACTGTGCCACCTTTATCGCTATCTCGGGTTTTACCAGCGATGGCTTTCACAATCACATCGAACTCTGCATCAGCGCTCGGAATAGCGATTTGGCCTTTTTCACCACTGAGCTGATCCAGTTTTTCATCCGCATCTGCTTTGCCATTTTGGTTGCGATCAACATATACCTCTGCTCCAATCAAATAGCCGTCGATGGCCGTTAGTGTTTTTGGTGGTAACGGACTAGATTCTTCTGAACCACCACACGCAGAAAGTAAACCTACTATAATGGCTACCGCTACCGTTCGCTTTGGAAATTGCATACCTGTTCCTTATCAGAATAAAAAACTAAACTTATACGAATCCGCCAAACTTGAAATCAGTAAAAAATACTGGGAAGTCCCCCTTCTTTGAATGCAGAACAATCAATCAAACCAAGAATGCACTACACGAAAGGAAAGTAAAAAAGATGTACGAAGACCCGTTTTATTGTTAAGCTGCCGCCGCAGGAAAAGTCTCTGAATTCATGTGCTTTTAGCAATATTGAGAATTTGAAACATTGAACCAAAGCTTACTATTTAATAGCCTTCGCTGTATTGTTACCTTTTTCATTCTTTACGAGTTTTCTCTACTATTTCTGCTCAATCCCAACGTGGCAGCTATCAGTGCATTTTTCCCTGCTCCAGCGTTTATCGTAGCGTTAACCTTTACGCAAGGATTGCGGTTTTTCCCGATCATTTTTCTCGCTGCCGTCTTTGCTAGTTTTTCAGACAAGCCACCATGGGATTTAACCTTATTTAATTGGCTCCATATCACACGCCAGACCCTGATATATGCTCTTGCTGGTTATGGACTAAAAAGGCTGCTTGCTGCATCTGAGCTGAAATTTTCCGATGTTGATGCCGTTTGGCGGTTTATTGTGATGGGGCTGTTAGCAACCGCTTGTTCTGGCGTTATTGCTTCAGCCTTGTTCTACACGTTTGGCTTCACTCCTTTCAGCAGGTTGCACAATATCTTTATCTCTTTTATGGTGGGAGACTTAACTGGGCTACTCATGTTCACGCCTGTTGCATTTGCGCTGGAGAAACTAATTCAGAGCCCCACCCCTCTTCAAACAGCGAAAGAACACCTAAAGAAAATCACTCCGAGTCAGATAGCAAGTGTGACTCTGGCGACACTGTTGAGCTTGGCTATTTTTGTTGTGGTCATCGTTGAACCCAATTGGTCATACTTCCATTATCTAGTGCTCATCCCTATCGCACTGGTCTCAGTTAAACATGGCGTAAAAGCGGGCATATTCTCTGCGTTTTCTGTCAATATTTTATCCGCTACAATATATAATCTCTTTAATGCTCAGGTTTACAGCATTATTGAAATTCAAATGCTCTATGCCGTTATGGCATTAATTACGCTTTTACTTGGTTCGTATCGCGATAATCAAATAGCCGTGAATGAACGATTGCGGGATAATCAATTGATGTTGGCAAATCTAATGCAGAAGTCATCGCTCAGCGAATTAAGCTCAACCATTGCCCATGAGGTGGCCTCTCCATTACAAGCGGCACTAATGAACAGTCAAATGTCGATGCAATTGCTTCAAAGTGACCAACAGATAAACCGTGGCCTTTTGCTTGAGTTGAATCAAGATGTCGAGTTTGCACTGAATAAAGCTGTTCAAATCCACCGCTGCATTTATAAAGGTATTGGCGAAGGCAAATCTTTTCACATCGAAACTGTTGCTGTTCACCAGTGCCTTAACGATGCACAGCGTCTACTCAGTGAAACCATCATTAAACACAATGTCCAAATCTTCGAGCAACCTGATGTGAGCCTCATGTCTGTCAACGTGGACAAACTTGCCCTTACTCAGGTATTGGTTAATTTGATAAAGAATGCCATTCAAGCTAACGCCACAGATATCACATTCCATACTGTTAGTTCTGCTCATAACGTAGTCATTGATATCCATAACAACGGTGATCAGATTGAAAGTGATGTACGTGCCAAGATTTTCCAAACACTCTTCTCGACCAAAAAAGAGGGTATGGGTTTAGGGCTCTCTATTTGTAAAACAATGCTGGAAGGGTTTGGCGGTCATATCGAACTGCTTGATGATAACAAGCAATCTTCTCAGTATTCCGGCACAACGTTCCGAATATCGTTGCCTAAAGTGGAGGCCGGCCAATGACCGTATTTGTCGTAGATGATGACCTACAAATTAGAAAAGCCATGTCGCGTTGGTTTGCCCTCAATAACTTAAAGGGAGAATGCTATTCATCTGCTGAAGCGTTCCTGAACCAAGTAAGACCTAACTTTTTACCTGCCTGCATCATTCTAGACTTACGGATGGGAGGGATGAGTGGTTTAGAGTTACAGCGTCATCTGAAAGAATTGATGCCACATTGGCCGATCATTTTTCTGAGTGGACACGGACAAGTGCATGTTGCGGTTGAAGCCCTGAAACAAGGGGCGATGGATTTCCTCGAAAAACCTGTGGATAGCGACTCATTATCGAAGGTAGTCACCGCTGCACTCGAACGTAGCAAATGTTTGGTCTCCTTAGCGCAATGCAGATCCAAACTCACTGAAAGGGAGTGTGAAATCCTTGATCTCTTGGCATTCGGCTTTTCTTCCAAAGATGTTGCGTCAAAACTCGGTATTTCGGTGAAAACCGTCGAATATCATCGTTACAACATCAAGTCAAAAATCGAATTGAGTTCCTATAAACGAAGCGTTTTGGCCGTTCGTTAAACTAAACAATTAGTTGGAAGATTCGCAATATTTAAGTTAATCCATTTTGCTAAATTAGAAAAAGCACTAACACGAAATTGTCTAAAACTTTATTAAACGTATGATCATCCATTTTCTAATGCACAGGATTATCTACGGGCATTGGCGATGATACAGTCCACTCTTTGGCATCAAAAACCATCAGCAACATAGTCAACTCTCTCCTCATTTCATTAAACTCAGCAAATATTCACACGCTGCTTTGGGATCGTCTGCATGACAGATTGCTGATAGCAGTGCTAAGCCGTGTACACCGGTTGTAGTTAGGGCTGGAATATTGCTTTGGTTGATGCCACCGATCGCGACGATGGGGAGGGTGGTTGTGTTGAGCGCCATCTTCAATCCATTGATACCCCAGTGTTTTTTAGTATTGGTTTTGCTTGGCGTGGCATAGATGGCGCTTAAGCCGATGTAATCAATCGGCAGGGCGTCGGCTTGTGCAAGCTGTTGTTCATTTTCAATCGATAAACCTAGGATTTTATTGGGGCCAATCAGCTGACGTGCGATGTGCGCTGGCATGTCCGATTGGCCGAGGTGTACGCCATCAGCATCGACCGCCAGCGCGACATCCACTCGGTCGTTGATGATCATCGGTACATTGGTGCCTTGGAGGATCTGTTTTACCGCGATGGCTCGCGTGATAAAAGCACGCACATCACCATGTTTTTCTCGAACTTGCACCATAGTGACCCCTCCTTGTACCGCTTTGCTGACCACCCACTTGAGGGTGTCTAAATCTTGTTGGTCATCGGTGACTAAATACAGACGATAGGCATTCATGGGATTTCCTCACTGCCACCAACCCTTGCGATGAGTTGGGGCATTTTTCAGTTGCTCGTTTTTTGGGTTTTAATTACTTGAATTTTCAATAATTTGTAGCTTGAGTCGCTTAGTTAATGTTTGGTCATCAAGTCGATATAACTCGTCAAGTAAAGTGAATTGTAAGCTGCCGGGGCCACGTGCTTGCTCTGCGGCGATTTCACCGGCTACGCCCAGTACTGCGGCGGCAGCCAAACCGGTGTGATCGCCCACTGCCGCAAAGGCACCCGTGAGTGCGGTTAGGGTACAACCCATTCCGGTGACGTATGGCATCATCGGATGACCATTGTGCAGGCTTACGATGCGAGATGGGGTGACGATGTAATCGGTCTCGCCAGAAATGACTACGTTTGCGCCATAGTTGGCGACGAGGAACTGAGCGGCTCCTAAGGCAGCATCACTACAGTCTAGGGCATCGACCCCTTTACTGTGTGCTGGCTGACCGGCGAGCGCAATAATTTCTGAGGCGTTACCACGAATGATCAGTCGATCCGCCAAGCGCGCAATCTGGCGCGAGGTTTCGGTTCTCAAGCCACTAGCGCCACAGCCGACAGGATCAAGCACGACGACTTTATGCTTGGCATTCGCTTGTTGTACCGCGAACCGCATGCGTGGTGTCCAAACACTATCGAGCGTGCCAATGTTGATCACGAGCGCTCCAGCCAAGGCGATCATTTCTGCCATCTCTTGTTGTGAGTGGGCCATGATTGGCGATGCGCCGATTGCCAGCAGAGCGTTGGCCGTGTTGTTCATCACCACGTAGTTAGTGATGTTAACCACCAGCGGTTTTTGTTGGCGTACTGCGTTTAACGTTTGAGTGATTTGTTCAATTAACATGTCGATTTTCCCTATTTGCCTTGTTTCGCGTTCAAGCCTTGTTGCCAGAAAGCCACTTCCATGCGTGTTGCGGTTTTGAATACCTCAATCAGATTTTGACCGCGTTGGCTATTGAGGTCGATTTCCGCTAATAGCTGGTTAAAGTGTTGTGTGCCTTTTTCAACCCCAGCCTGGAATTCTGCTCCACCATAGAGAGTGATCCAACTTGCATAAGGATTACCGACGATAACGGTATTTTTATCGTTGATCAGCATTTTGCCGATAGTCGCATAACCGATAGAGCAAGGGGCTAATGCCGTGTACAGGTCAAGCAAATCACCGCTCATGCCCGCATCCAACACATAGCGGGTATAGGCGATGGTGCCAACATCTTCCGGCTCATGTTCCAGATCGGACTCGGTGAGTCCCCACTGCGCACAGTAAGTGACGTGATGAGTAATTTCTGACTCTAGCAGCGCCTGAACACTTGGCAATGCCCGGCGCATGTCATGCAATGTGCGAGCTTTATAAATCGCTAACGCGTAAGCGCGAGCATATTGTTTGAGAAATAAGAAATCCTGTTTGAGATAGTGCAGAAAACAGGGCTGAGCCAGTGTTGCTTGGGCTAATTGTTGCACGAAAAGGTGTTCGGTATATTGCTGCCAATCTTGACGGCATGCGTTGATTAAATCTTGGTATTGCATAGGGGATAACCTCGGGATCAGTCAAAATTAGGTAGGTAATCTTTCGCTTGTGGGCGTGTTGTAATGATGTTTTGCGAGTACATGAACTCGGCATACTCGTCATAGCGTTTTAGATCAATCGCGGCTGGACGAAGTGCGAAACGGGTCAAGGTGTCATTCCAAGCACGTTGGTTGAGTGGGTTGTTGAGCGTGTCTGGTGAGTAAGCGACAAATGTGGCCCAAGAGGATTGCGGATGGTTGATGATGTACATGGTGGCTCGTTCAAGCGCTTTGTTGAAGGCGGTGATCGCTTGCTTGTCGTAAGTTTTGGCATTTGCGACAAACACCAGTTCATCATATGCCGGTACGCCATATTCTTCAGGGAAGAACGCTTTGGCTTGGTAACCTTCTAACGCGAGTTGGTTCATTTCGAAGTTACGCAGTCCACCCCAAATCGCATCCACTTTGCCTGAGGCTAAAGATGAAGAGAGCGCCCAGCCGACATTGATGATTTGCACCTCGGACAGCTTGATATTGTCTTGGGCCAGCATAGTGCCGATGGTCGCTTCTTCATTGCTTGCGATCGCAATCCCAATTTTCTTGCCTTTGAGATCGGCAAGGCTGTTATTTTTGCCGTTGTCGAGCACCATCATGGTATTGAGTGGTGTCGCGATCAGTGTCGCGGAGCGGATCAATGGCAGGCCCGCGGCCACGTCAATGATCAGGTTTGGCTGGTATGATATCGCCAGATCAATTTTACCTGCCGCGACCAGTTTAGGCGGCATACTGGGATCGGCTGGTTCTTGAATATTGACCTTCAAACCTTGCTCTTGGAAGTAACCAAGCTGCTGAGCCACAATGATCGGGCCGTGATTGGGGTTCACGAACCAATCTAACATCAACGTCAGCTCTTTTTGTGCCGCGAGGGTGTGAGTGGCGATAAGCGAAGCCAGCAGAGCCGTAGCGCGAATAAGTCTGTTTCTGTTCATAGAGGGGATCCTTTGCGTTATCTTGATTGGTTTTGCCAAGGTATGGCTTTTTTCAATAATCTGTCCGTGATGAAATAGAGTGCGATGGAGAGCACGGCAAGGATAAACAGCGCGGCAAACATCTCGTCGATCATCATCCGTGCGTTGGCTTGCAGCATCAGATAACCCAAGCCAGCACTGGATCCAACCCACTCTCCGACGACCGCACCGATAGGAGCGATCACCACCGCAACCCGAATGCCAGAGGCCAAGGTGGGTAGTGCCGCCGGTAATTGAATGTGCCACAGTAGTTGCCATTTCGAAGCGCCCATGGTTTTGGCCAGATCGAGGTATCCAGTTGGGGTATTGCGTAAACCGTCATAACAACAGGTGGTCACTGGAAAGAAGATGATGATCGCGGCCATCACCACTTTGGAGGCAATGCCATAGCCAAGCCACAGCATCAGAATGGGCGCGATGGCAAACACCGGAATGGCTTGGCTGGCGATCAGTATCGGCAGTAGCCAACGTTTTAGTGGTTCGTACAGCAACATTTGTAGCGCGAACAGCAATCCCATAGACAAACCGAGCCCTAGACCGAGCAAGATTTCCTGTGCGGTGACCCAAGTGTGTGCAAGTAACACGGGGTAGCGAGCGAGTAGCCGCTGTAACACATCCAGTGGTGCTGGCAAAATAAAGCTCGGTATATTGAAGGCCATGACCACCAGTTGCCACAGGCCTAAGATGACTGCGGTCGTGATCACTAGGCGTAGAATTGGATCGCTGACGGGCTGTGGTTGAGTGATCGATAGCGAGGCTGCGGGGTATTGAGTTATATCACGCATAATCTTGCTCCAACTGATCTAAGATCGCCTGTTGTAAAGTGGCGCAGGCACCATCAAACAAGCGAGGAGGGCGAGTGTCGGGCAGCGCTAGAGGCTTAGCTTGGGCGGGGGAGCCTTGCAGTACATACAACTGATCAGCCAGCCGCACCGCTTCTTGTGGATCATGAGTGATCAGCACCACCGTTTTATTTTTGAGTAGCGTGGCAGATAAGGTTTGCAACTTATGCCGCGTTACGGCATCGAGTGCCGAGAAAGGCTCATCCATCAAAACCAAAGGCTTGTTTTGCATCAGAGTGCGGGCCAGTGCTACGCGCTGCCGCATTCCTCCAGAAAGCTGGGCGGGTTTGGCATCGGCATAGTCCGCTAAGCCAACTTGCTCAAGCAAGTGAATCGCTGGTTGTTTTTCCGCTGCGGGATTGGAGTGCGAGCCAGAAAAGCGTGCACTTAAGCGAACGTTGTCCAGTACATTGAGCCACGGCAACAACAAATCCTGTTGTGCCATATAGGCGATCCGCTCGCGCAGGGGTAATCCGTCGCTGGTTGTTAACTGACCTTGCCAAACCACCTGCTGATCTAACAAGCCAGCCAGATAGCGTAACAGCGTAGTTTTTCCGCAGCCGCTGCGCCCCAATAACACCGTCCACTGACCAGCAGGAATGGTCATGCTCATTCTTGCTAATGTCGCCGTCTGGCTGTCTTGGTATCTCAGACTGGCATCACTAAGCTCAATCCCTATTGCTTTAACGCACATCCTGGTGCCCTGCAAAGAAGTGGTGTACCGGGCCGTGACCTTTACCCACCTGCAGCTCATCGGCATGAGCGATCGCTTGAGAGATGTATTGCTTAGCGAGATGAACCGCTTGGCTAAGGTGATGGCCTTGTGCAAGATAAGAAGCCATCGCCGCCGAAAGGGTACAGCCTGTACCATGAGTGTTGTTGGTGGGGTAACGTTGTGCCCTGATCAGTTCGGCACTATTTGGCGTGATCAGCAGATCATTACTATTTTGATCGTGCTCCAGATGGCCGCCTTTTAACAACACCGCTTTAGCGCCAAGCGCGCGAAGGTCATCCATCATCGCCTGCATTTCTGCTTCCGATTGCGGTACTGATTTTCCGGTTAGTGTCGCGCCTTCAACAAGATTGGGGGTGATGATGTCTGCAAGCGGGATGAGCCGTTGTTTCAATGTGCTGATCGCGGATTGCTCCAGTAAGAGATCACCGCTGGTGGCAACCATAACAGGGTCAATCACCAGATGTTTAGGTTGGTATTGTTGAATTTTATGCGCCACAACGTTGATGATATTGGCATCCGCCAGCATACCGATTTTTACCGCCACGATATTGAGATCGGTAAAGACAGCATCGAGTTGACTGGCTACATGTTCAAGCGGGATCGGAAAAATGGCTGACACGCCTTGGGTATTTTGTGAGGTGATGGCGGTAATCACCGAGCATGCAAAACTGCCCGTCGCCGAGATGGCTTTTATGTCGGCTTGAATGCCTGCCCCGCCACCACTGTCTGAGCCTGCGATGGTTAATACAATAGGAATGGCTGAGGATCGGGTCTGGTGAGAACAAAACGGTGATGGTGCTGTCATGGTCGCTCCTATAGCAAGACGTATAGGAACTGACTTTGCTGGCTGAGAGCGATCAGATTTCGGATCGGCTTTCCCCGCCGGAGAAATGAGGCATAAGGCAAAGTACTTATAGTTCCCTACGTCAGTACGAACTGAATCAGGTTCAACGGGTCTCGAATTTCGATCTCAGCCGACGTTTATCACGTGGCCCCCCGACTATTTGCCAAGGATAATAACAGGACGTTTAAGCAAGCGATACGTTTTTTGAGTGTTGATGTGAGTGGTAAGGATGATGAGTTGTAGTCAGTGTCAAATATAGTGCGGGATAAGATATGCCCAATGCTTCCGTTATTTATCCCCTTCCTACTTGAAGTTGCAGCGGTGTTGGCTATGTTCGCTCACCCCAATCACATAGTTTTCCTATGCGCATGGGGACTCACTCACTTGCCGTCTGCCTGCAACTCCAAGTTGTTTGGGTATAGCACGCCGCGAATTTTGCTTATATCCGCTTCACATTCTGCATGACATTTGCTTAGGAAAGTGAGAGCGCTTGAGTATGATGTTACACGCAACATTCCCCTATGTTTAATGTGGGAAATGATAATAAGTCGCTCAGATGGCGGAACAATGGCTTGATGTAAGGCCACTCGCTTGCTTTTGGCGCTACAAAATCTGCTGCAACACGCTGGCTGAAGGGGTAACGTATGATCCAAATTGTCATAGATGGTAAATATCGTATCGTTGAGGCAGGGCAAACCGTTCTGCAAGCGGCCAAAGTGTGTGGAGTTGAGATCCCGTCGCTGTGTGGTCTGAATCGCTCAGCAGAGAAAATTGCCTGTGATTTGTGTGTGGTTGAAGTGGAAAGTGGCGGTATTCGCCGCGCTTGTGAGCTTGAGGTTTACAATGGCCTCAGCGTAAAAACCCAATCTGCCGCCCTTTCGCTACAGCGTAAACAGGCACTTAACCGCATTATGCGTGACCACTATGCAGACTGTGAAGCGCCGTGCAAAACGGCGTGTCCTGCCGGTGTCGATATTCAAGCGTATCTTTATCATATCTCGCAAAACGACCATCAAAAAGCGATTGAAGTCATCAAACGCACCTTGCCGATGCCATTGTCGATTGGTCGCGTCTGCCCTGCATTTTGTGAAGCAGAATGTCGCCGATCGCTGGTGGATAATCCGCTGGCGATTCGCCAATTGAAGCGCCATGCTGCGGATGCCGACCTTGCCGCGCAACAGGCTTACACGCCAGAGAAAAAAGCCGACAAATCCAAGCGCATCGCGATTGTCGGTAGTGGCCCTAGCGGCTTAACCGCCGGTTATTACCTGACTAATGAAGGCTATCAAGTGGATGTATTTGAGGCGATGCCTCAAGCGGGCGGATGGCTGCGCTACGGCATTCCAGAATACAGGTTACCGAAAAGCATTCTTGATCAAGAGATCGCGTTGATGTGCCGTAACGGTATGGTGATTCATACCGATAAAAAACTTGGCCGAGACATCACGTTATCGCAATTAAGTCACGACTATGATGCGTTATGCCTAGCCATCGGAGCCTCACAAGCGGTAGCCATGCACTACCCAGGCAGTGATCTTGCCGGTTGTTATTTGGGGGTAGATTATCTAAAAGACTTTGTCACCGAGCAACGGTTTACCACGGGTAAGAAAGTTGCGGTGATCGGTGGCGGCAATACGGCGATTGATTGTGCACGCACCGCGGTACGCACTGGGGCTGACACCACTCTTATCTATCGTCGTACCCGCGCTGAAATGCCTGCTGCAGAGTATGAAATTGAAGAAGCTGAGCATGAAGGGGTGAAGTTTCTGTTCTTAACCAACCCGCTAGAAAATATCGCCGATCAGTACGGGCGAGTTAGCGCGGTCAAGTTGGAAAAAATGGCCCTTGGTGCTGCGGATGCCTCAGGGCGTCGCCGTCCTGAAGCGACGGGAGAATATTTCACGGAATCGTTTGATACTGTGATTGCCGCAGTTTCTCAGCAAGCAGATTTGAGTTTTATGCAAGGTGAAGCATTAACAATTCCACTCACGCGTTGGAATACGGCGGATGCCAACCCACAAACCATGCACACCGGAACCGGTAATATTTTCAGCATTGGCGATTTTCGTCGTGGGCCGGCAACCGCAGTAGAAGCGGTCGCTGATGGTCGTCTTGCTGCACAAGCGATAGATCGTTTCTTTGACGGTGATATGGACAACATTCCCGTGACGCCTTTTAACTCTCGCAAAGAGAAGAAGCTGCAGCAGGTTGATCCCTACCATTTTGCCCATATTCAAAAAGTGGCTCGCACAATAATGCCAGAGCTCACATCCGTACAGCGTGAACAGTGCTTTGCAGAGGTAGAGCTCGGTTTTGATCATACTCAAGCGATGGCCGAAGCGGCGCGTTGCTTAGAGTGTGGCTGCCAAGTCAATACATCGTGTAACTTGCGCGATTACGCGACAGAGTATGGTGCAACGCAACACTTTGACCATTCGGTGAATATTAACAGTGATGCTGAATGGCAAGAGCTCCGTCGCAGCGATCCGCGCCATAAATATGCTGTCGATCGCAGTTCACAGTTTATTGTGTTTGACGCCAACCGCTGTATTAGTTGTGGTCAATGCATTCAAGCCTGTCAAGAGCAGTCTGTGCAAGGCGTGCTGAGCTTTATGCAGCTTGAACATGGTCGTCCTGTGCTGCGCCCTGATTGCCGTCCGAATTTTGGTGGTCAAGGGGTGATGATGGCGATTCTCGTTGTGTGCAATGTGGTGCTTGTGTACAAGCATGCCCTGTTGGGGCGATGACCGATGCGCGTGATCGCTCACAAGGCCGCGTAACACCTTTGAAGAAAGTGACGACCATTTGTACTTACTGTGGTGTGGGGTGTAAGTTGACTATGCATGTCGACCAAGCGGCAAACCGAATTCGTTATGTTGAAGGAGCACACTCGCCAGTCAATCAAGGCATGTTGTGTGTGAAAGGCCGGTACGGTTTTGACTTTATCACCAGCAAAGAGCGCCTTACCACCCCATTGATCCGCAAAGATGGTGAGTTGCAACCGGCCAGTTGGCAACAAGCCATTACCTTGATTGCGGATAAATTCCGTACTATCAAACAAGATTTCGGTGGTCGCTCATTGGCTGGTTTCTCTTCGGCGAAAACCACCAATGAGGACAACTACGCTTTTCAAAAATTTATGCGTCGTGAGTTGGGGACCAATAACGTAGATCATTGTGCTAGGCTTTGCCACGCATCGACCGTTACCGGATTAGAAGCCTCGCTCGGTAGTGGGGCGATGACCAACGATATTCCCAGCATCAAACACTCAGATGTTATCTTTATCATTGGCTCTGATACCTCAGCGGCGCATCCGGTGATCGCCTCTCACATCAAACAAGCGGTTCGTCATCATGGTGCGCGTTTAATTGTGGCAGATCCGAAACGTATCGCGATGGCCGATCATGCCGAACTTTATTTGGCACATCGTCCGGGTACCGATGTAATGTTGATCAATGGTGTGATGCAGCAAATCATCAAAAATGGTTGGTACGATAGCGAGTATATTGAAGAGCGGGTTGATGGTTTTGATACCATGTTGCAATTGGTAATGTCGCCTGCTTATGCCTTAGATAAAGTCGAGCTGGTTACGGGCGTAAAAGCGGATGATATCTTTGCGATGGCGCGGATGATAGGCACCGCAAAGCGCACCGCCGTATATTACTCCATGGGTATCACGCAACATACTACCGGACATGATAACGTTCGCTCGATCGCCAATCTGCAACTACTGTGTGGCAATATCGGGATTGAAGGCGGAGGTATCAATCCATTACGTGGTCAGTCTAACGTGCAGGGCGCTTGTGATATGGGAGCGCTGCCTAATACTTACCCTGGTTATCAAAAAGTGTATAACCCCTTGGTGCGTGAAAAATTTGCCAGTGCATGGAATGCACCGCATCTCTCGGCGGAACCCGGTTTAACCCTGACCGAAATCATTGATGGCGCATGTCGCCGTGAAGTGCGCGCGTTGTATGTGATGGGTGAAAATCCGGTACTGAGCGATCCTAATCAGGCACATGTGATTGCAGGTTTACAAGCGCTGGATTTCTTAGTGGTGCAAGATATTTTTCTCACCGAAACCGCGCAATACGCGGATGTGGTGTTGCCCTCCTATTCGTTTGCTGAAAAATCCGGTCATTTCACCAATACTGAGCGTCGTGTTCAGCGTATTTATCCTGCGCTGAATCCACCGGGTGAAGCGAAAGAGGATTGGCGCATTATTCAAGACATTGCCAATGCGATGGGTAGTGATTGGCACTATCGTTCGGTAGCTGACATTACCAATGAAATCTCGCGGGTCACGCCACAATATGCTGGCCTCAATTGGGACAATATTCCCTATGATGGCGTACAGTGGCCGAGTAGTAAAAATAATCCTGCTGGAACACGCATCATGCATCAAACCCAATTTACACGTGGCAAAGGACAGATGGAGGCGATCCCATTTCGCTATGCCGCTGAACTGCCGGATCAAGAGTTTCCAATGGTGCTGACCACCGGGCGAGTGTTAGAGCAATTTCACACGGGTACCATGACACGTAAAACTCCAGGTTTAAACAAGCTTGCCGGTCCACGAGCGATGATCAGTGTGCAAGATGCGCAGACGCTTGGAATTGGCAACGGTGATATGCTCAAAGTTTCTACCCGTCGTGGTGAAATTGAAATCGCTGCCTTTGTCACCAAGCGAATGCAAGCTGGAGTGGTGTTTATTCCATTCCATTTTGTCGAATCGCCTGTCAATCGTCTGACCACTACGGCAACCGATCTTCATGCCAAGATCCCAGAGTTTAAAGTCGCTGCGGTGCGAGTGGAAAAGCTGTAGCCGTCATATAGCCTTCCCACTTGAAGCTGCAGCGGTGTTGGTTTCGTTCACCCCAATCACATAGTTTGCCTATGCGCATGGGGACTCACTCACTTGCCGCCTACCTGCAACTCGAAGTTGTTTGGGTATAGTTGTTTATTATCTGCGTTTCTCAACAGCAGCCTTCACTGGTTGTAAAAATCTCACGGCTTAGTGGCTGGTCATCTGATCACCGATTACATTCTTGCTACTCATCAACAATATGGCGTGCTCTACCGACGCCATCATTGACATTTTTTTCACATCATCATTGCGATACTTCTTGTGTTGTAGATATTTGGATGATGGGGCATTCACCAAATCGTATTGATTATTGGATGTTTTTACAATTAAGCGATGGATTTGAATTGATCGTCTAAATTTCTGCAACTGTATATCCCGATAATATCAAACTAGGACTAGGTTATTATTGATGAGAACAGTAACGCGATTCCCCTTACACCGTATTCCAATGACGATGACCACGCTAATTCTATGTTGTGCCGTCTATTTTGGGACAGTGATGAATTATCCCATATTAAAAACCATTTTTAAGTTAAGCGAGAATGTTTCTAATCCTCTATTTGCTTACACAGCACCCATATTACTGATTTGTGCTTTTATTATTCTATTTTCATTATTTGCTTGGCCGTATGTTTTTAAGCCATTTATGGCGTTTGTGGTGCTGACCTCGGCAGGGGTACTGTATGCCGCAATAAATTTTCAGGCCATGTTTGACTTGACGATGATGGAAAGTGTGTTTGAAACCAACTCATCAGAAATACGATTCTACTTGAACCCTACCACACTATTGTATCTGTTGGTGTTTGGTGGGTTGCCTTGCCTATTTTTGATCTTGGTTCGCATCACTCCCTACCGCAGTTGGCAACATGCGCTGACTGCTCGTTTAGGGATAGTGTTAATCGCCGTGGTGGGGATCGGTCTGATTGCTGAAATGTGCTACAAAGATTATGCCTCTGTGGGTCGAAATAATAGCTATCTGAATAAAATGATTATTCCAGCTCATATCTACAATGGGGCTAAATATTTAAAAAAGTCTTATTTTGAAACGCAACTTGCATACCAAGAGTTGGGCGGTGATGCGAAAGTTTTAGCTGTGGAAAATGGTAAACCAACCTTAATGGTTGTTGTGCTCGGTGAAACGGCGAGGGCGATGAATTTTGCCTATAATGGTTACCCACGTAATACCAATCCATATACCCAAGATATGGGCTTAATTTCATTTCAAGATGTTTCTGCATGTGGCACTTATACCGCTTTATCAGTGCCGTGTATGTTTTCTAATATGACGCGTCATAGCTATAATAAAGCTGCCGCTGCCGCACAGGATAATGTGTTGAATGTACTACAACACGCCGGAGTGGATATTTTGTGGATTGATAATGATGGTGGAGATAAAGGGGTTGCGAAGCAGTTACCTTATATCGCCATTGATGCCTCACTAAAAAATCAAGACTGTAACGGTTCTACCTGTTTTGATGTCGCGATGTTGAAAGATGCCCAAGAGTTTATCGACCAAGGTCACCATAATAAACTACTGGTATTACACACTATTGGTAGTCATGGTCCAACTTATTGGCAGCGTTATCCCGATGCGCAGGCTCCTTTCCAACCCGCCTGTAACCGTAGTGATATTGAAAACTGTAATGATCAACAAATTGTCAATGTTTACGACAATACATTGGTATACACCGATTATGTGTTAGCACTGGTGATCGATGAGCTGAAAAAGGTAGCAAATGACTATAACGTGATGATGACCTACATTTCTGACCACGGTGAATCACTGGGCGAGAGTGGGCTATATTTACACGGAACCCCTTATGCCATTGCTCCTAAACAACAGACTCAAGTGCCATGGCTGATGTGGATCCCAGAACCTTATGCGCAGCAAAAAGGCTTCAGTACTCAGTGTCTTAAGGAGAAAGCACATAAATATAGCTTGTCACATGATAATTTATTTCACAGCTTGCTTGGCCTATATGGCGTACAATCACAAGTGCAAAATCTTGAACTTGATATTACCCAAAATTGCCGATTAGCGTCATAAATTGATGAATAGAGAGCCGAGAATATGCAACAGGAAATTATTATTAAGCGGGTGGGTATGCAGCGGATCATGTATACCTTTGTACATAGTTTTAATGGGTTTAAATGGCTGTGTAAAAACGAAGCGGCCTTTCAGCAAGAATTGATGCTGTTTGTGCCGCTGACAATGTTTGCTTTTTGGCTGGATTTACCCGCCATGCATACCCTATTCGTGATGTTAGGAATGGTATTTGTTTTATTTGCGGAAATGGTCAACACTGCGATTGAAGCGGTGGTCGATCGGGTAGGGTTGGAATATCATGCGCTATCGGGTGTGGCGAAGAACATTGGCTCTGCAGTCGTATTACTGAGTATGATCTGTTCGCTGACGATTTGGTTTGTAGTGGTGTGGACAAATTATATTTAACCATCAACACTTTTTAATCATCAATATCGTTTTAAATACAATAGGGTTTGTGGTTGCATAAGGCTATCAGCAAATAATATGAAGAGAGTGCTTATCGTCGAAGATAATCGAGAAGTCGCCGGGATTTTATTTGATTATTTTTTAAGTGAAGAGGTCGAGCTTGATTATGCCGATAATGGAGAGTTAGGCCTCAAGTTGGCATTAGAGACTGCATTTGATGCGATTATTCTGGACCTTATGCTGCCACGTATGGATGGCTTGACCGTGTGTGAAAAGCTTAGATCCGCAGGAAATGAGACCCCGATACTGATGTTAACCGCACTTGATAGCCGCGAGGATATGTTAAATGGTTTCAACTACGGTGCGGATGATTATTTAACCAAACCGTTTGACCTTGAAATATTAGATGCTCGCTTGCAAGCGTTAATTAAACGCTACCGGCGCACGGTTACAGAAGCATCTTTACAATTTGGTAGTTTGCGCATTGATCAAAAAACTCGTCAAGCTTATCGTGATGGTATCCGGATTTTATTAAATCCCACAACTTATTCAATTTTAGAATTACTTTGCCAACGAGCTCCAGATATTGTCACCCGTGATGATATTACTAATATGCTTTGGCAAGATAATGAACCTAATAATGATATATTGCGCAGCCATATTTACCAATTACGTAGTCAATTAGATAAGCCTTTTGCTTCATCTATGCTGATCACTGTGCCAAAAATTGGTTTTCGGTTGGAGAAAGCAATATGAAAAGTATTGGTATGAAAAGTATTGGTTTTGCCAGTACCCGAACTCTAACTAATCAGTTGGCGATTTTTTTTACCATTGTCTCGCTTATCATGGGAGTGGTGAGCTATATAATTTTTTTTGCAGCGCTGCATTGGTCTGAAGATAAAGTTGGAGAGCGGCGCATTGAAATAGATAAAAATGAAGCTATTCAAAGATTTATTAATGGCGAGTCTGGTGAGATCACGATTGATATTCTTACTCATGCTTATGATGATATTCAGTTGATTCCGAAAAAATATCATAAATATTTTAAGGGCAGAGAGAGTTTTGTCGGTGAGGTAGGCTATGGCACCGAATCGGTTATGCTCTATTTCGGTTATTACTTAAAAGAGGGTGAGAAAAAGCCGGTTATATTAATTTCTGATATTAACCAAATTGAGTTTGCTGATTATGAAACTGTCTATGCCAGCCTGATTGTTATCACGAGTATTGCAGGATTGTTACTCATTTTTGCGATACTATTAAGGCGCTTGTCGCAACGTTTAATTAAACCGATTAATTATTTGATCAAACAATTAACTGAGCAAAGTGGTAATGCGGCTCACGTATTTGTGATCCCGAATGGCAGTGCCAGTGAATTTCAGATCTTAGCGGATCAACTTAATCAATATCGACATGATATTCATAGTTTATTAAAACGTGAGCAAGCATTCGCTCGTTATGCCAGCCATGAATTAAGAACGCCGCTGACAATTGTGAAAGGGGCAAGCCAGCTATTAGAACGTAATGTGCATAACGCTTTTCAGCAGCGGCAGATCGTACGTATCAATCAGGCCACATTGCAAATGACGGTGATGGTCGATGCTTTATTAGCGCTCGTACGTTACGAGCGGGTCGAAGAGGAAACCGTATTGCGCTCGGTTAGCCAAGCCGAACTGGCAACCATCATTGAGCACAATAGTGCTCAGGCCAAAGATAAAAACATTAGTGTGGAACTGATTTTTCACCAGATGCCACAGATCTACGCCTCACCTGCGGTGCTGAATATGGTGGTCGGTAACTTGCTCAGAAATGCGATTGCAGCCACCGATCATGGTGGGGTTAGGGTTGAGGTTGATGCGCTATCGTTCACCATTCGCGATAGTGGTCAAGGACTCAATCAAACTCCCAATCAAGATGGGCATGGTCTAGGTCTATTAATTGTTGAAGATCTGTGCCGTCGCTATGATTGGCAATTTTCCATACAAAATGCGCCAGACGGTGGCTGTGAGGCGATCATTATTTTTGGGTAAATTATTTTTAGGTAATAGTGCGTTGCTATCTTTAATGGAATTAGCGACAACCATGTGCCGCGATCAGTAATATCAGGTTTGATTAATCACATTACCGTATTGAAAAAGCCTATCCGTTTCGAACTGATAGGCTTGTTGTGATTGATAAACCATCGCCAATAGTGGGTGATGGTTTGCACCGGTGAGCGCTAAGGCTATTTAATCTCTTGCCACCACATGCTGAACGCTTGTTGGTCATTATCAATCTCGACCATCTCACCAATCATTGGTGTCATCAGCTTGAAAGGCTGGTTTAGGCTCGCGTTATAAACTCGTTGCAGCGGGTCATACCAAGTATGACGCGAAAGCTTAAACTTGCTGTTGTGCGAAGGTAACACAGCCTTGGTGCCCAAATCTTTTGCCGCTTGTACCGCTTGCTCTGGTG
This sequence comes from Vibrio chanodichtyis, assembly GCF_028863985.1. Lineage (NCBI taxonomy): Bacteria > Pseudomonadati > Pseudomonadota > Gammaproteobacteria > Vibrionales > Vibrionaceae > Vibrio > Vibrio chanodichtyis. Next base: position 189,623 of record NZ_JARBFT010000001.1, read on the forward strand.
TCATGTGAATATAAGCCCAATCGTCGTTATATTGACCATTTTCCAGCACGGCAATATCAATATCACCGATTTGCTCGGCAATTTGCTTGAAGTGCGGGCTATAACCGGTATCGCCACTAAAATAGATCGTGTGTTTAGCGGTCACAATTGCAAATGATGCCCACAACGTTCGATTACGCTCTAGCATTCGCCCCGAAAAATGTTGCGCAGGTAACACATGAATGGTGATATCTTGCTGTTCAAACGTGGTGAACCAATCACCTTGGTAGATTTTATTGGCATCAAATCCCCACTGTACTAGGTATGATCCCACCCCAATTGGGGTAATAATCTGATCGATTTTGGCTCTCAGTGCATTCAGGGTTGGGTAATCTAAATGATCCCAGTGGTCATGAGTGATCAGTAAGTAGTCAATTTCAGGGATGTCCTCTGCACGATAGATATTTGATCCAGCAAAAGCTAAGTTGGTCATCGGCACTGGCGAGGCATTTTGACTAAATACTGGGTCAATAAGGAATTTCTTTCCCTCTAATTGCATATAGTAAGATGAATGCCCCATCCACACGATAATATTTTCACTCGGATCCAACTGATGTAAATTTGTTTTACGAGATGGAATGCTCTGTGTTGGAGTCGCCTCTTCATATTTAGCAAACACAAATTTATAGAGTTTAGATGCAAAGCTTTCCGAGCTAGTACTGACCGGACTCTCAATCGGATTGTTAAAATATCCGTTCGAATAATGGTCACTGTTAAGCTGTGGTTCAACTATCGGGTTGATCAACGCGGGTTGTTTCATATAGAAATAAACACTGGCTAATGCAATTGCCAGAATAATAAACAGAATTTTCACGTGTAAACCTTAGTTACCTTTAAATTTAAATAAATTTTTATTGATCTGAATTGGAAACTAACCTGCTAAATTGAGCTGTGTCAATATTTTTGATTTTCACATGCCAATAAAAACTCAATCTAACTGGTTATTTTCATGGCTTAAACCATGCTGATTTAATAATCATAAGATGACGGAATTAACGTATTAATATAATAATATGTTAAATATCCGCTTATTACTTGAAGCTGCAGCAGTGTTGGCTACGTTGCTTCACCCCAATCACATAGTTTGCCAATGCTCATGGGGACTCATTCACACTTGCCGTCTACCTGCAACTCCAAGTAGTTTGCGTATAGTTCATTCATGATTTTAATGGCGCTTCGACATCCGAGTAAATTTGTACCGCATCTGGTAATCGATTGCCCTTTATTTCAATTTTTGCAATCGAAGCAGGCTTTGTTGCGTAATTCGATGGAACTAAATCGGTTATGTTGCATAAGTCATGTTGATGTTTATGGGTTTTAATTTTGATTCTTGTTACGTAGCTGGTTGCGCTTGAGGTGTAGTTGACTAAATTGGTGACACAATTAAGCCTTGTAATTATAAAAAATCCTTAATAAATCTGACACTTAGCATTGTTACCGTACTGGCTTACATAACAATGAGAGGTATTAGCATTATGATTATCAAGAAAACGTTATTGTGTTTATCGATTGTGACTTTGATGTCCGGTTGTAATAATTCAAGTGACGATACTAAAAGTAGTGATACAAAAGTTAAAAATGTCATTCTAATGATTAACGATGGTGCAAGTTATGGCACTTGGGATATGGCGTCTTACTGGAGTGAAGGTAAACTAGCCAATGATTCTTCGGTTTATTCCGACATGAAATTACGCCTTGGTGTCTCAACATATCCATTAAACACATCGAGTACGCCCACACACAATGATGAATCACAGGTTAATTATGATAAAAGTCGAGCGTGGCAAACCTCTTTAAATGATGAGGTACAAGATAAAGACGGTTATGAGGCCTATATCAAAGGCTATCAATATCTAAGAGAAAACTATACAGATTCTGCGGCCTCTGGCACTGCATTTGCGACTGGTGTGAAAACTTACAATAACGCAGTAGGTCATGATAACTACGACCGGCCACTAACTAACATTACCCAGATTGCAAAGCAAAAAGGAATGTCTACAGGTGTTGTTTCCTCTGTTCAAATCTCTCATGCAACACCAGCCACCTTTTCCGCACACAACACTACTCGTCGTGATATGACCGGGATTTCTATTGATCAGTTAACTAACGGTTATGTCGATCTATTAATGGGTACAGGTCACCCAGAATGGGATGATGAGGGCAATAATATGCTTCTTCTTTCTCATGAAAACCCGCAAGAGTGTAACGCACATTGGGCATGTCAAAACCGATTCAATAATATTGATGAGGGTGCATGGGAATCTCTGCGTAAAGGTACCCTTTATCGTGATGGTATCGAAAAACCGAACCGCTTGATTTCAGATAAGGGAGAATTTGAATTACTCGCTTCTGGTAATATGGATCTAGACCTTGATGCGCCATTGGTTGGTATTCCTAAAGTTCGTAACACGCTACAAGCTTCACGTTCTACCGATATGGGGAAAGATCCTCGTTGGCCTAGTGGTGTGGCTCAATTGGAGAGTGTTCCAAGTTTAGAAACTATGACCAAAGGCGCACTTAATTATCTGGGAGCTAAAAATACGGGCTTCTTCCTAATGGTTGAGGGAGGGGCGACAGATTGGGCTGCTCATGATCACCAGCAGGGTCACCACAAGGTTAACTACCTGATTGAAGAGACTTATGACTTTAACCAATCAGTCGCAGCAGTAAAGGCTTGGGTTGAAGAAAATAGTAACTGGGAAGAGACTGTACTCATTGTTACCACTGACCATGGTAACGCGATGCCAATGAGTGTTCTTTCTGATCTACCAGATCATGCTTATGAAGTTCCAGAAAACTTTGGTGCTGGTAATTCAGCGATTGATGGCGTTAATGTCCGTTTCTGGTCTAACCAACATACTAATGAATTAGTGCGTTTGTGGGCCAAAGGGGACAAAGCAAGTCTATTAAATAATTTCATTATTGATCAAGATGAGGGCTTTTCTTTGCATACTAAGCACAACACTGATGGTTCGTACTTAGATAATACTGATGTATTTCGTGCGATTAAGGCGATGTTGGATTAATTTATGATCAAAACCATTAAGTTAGCTATTTGCCTATTATCCTTGTTACCTAACTATTGCTTGGCGCAATACTGTAAGGATGGGATAGGAGAGCAATTGGATCGCTACGTTGAAATCGAGCATGGCGTAATTCTGGATAAGCTGACTAATTTAGAGTGGATGAAATGCTCTATCGGTCTTTACGGTGATCATTGTGAACTTGGAATGATTGAAACTTTTCAAATTCACAAGGCTTTTGATAAAGTGGGGAAAATTAATTCAATGCTTGAGCGTAAATGGCGGCTTCCGACTATTAAAGAGTTGGCTTCCATACGTAAAGAGGGATGTGTTAAACCCGCAGTTGAACTCTCTGTATTCCCCAATACTCGTTCAGCTTGGTATTGGACAAGTACGGCAGACCGTAGCTATTACAGTTATGTCGACTTTTCTGTTGGGTATATTGGGGAGGAGGATATGTATCTTTCTAACCTTATACGGCTAGTGAGAAACCACGAGAAATAAAAAAGAGTATATGTGCTGAATATTATTTTGATCAGCCATAGAATGAAGCCTTAGCTGGTAGCAAAATCCGAGTGTTGTGAAACACTCGGATTTTTTATGTCGGCTAAGTTGTGCGGGGTTCTCTGTATAAAACAGAAGAGGCGCTGACGCCTCTTCTGTCGTTAACTGATGGATTTCAATATTTAAAGCGTGCAATCTGTCCGGAGAGCTCTTGGGTATAGCCCAAGATGTCTTCGGCGAGAGATTGTAAGTTTCCGTTAACCACCTGCATTTGGCTGGCGCTTGAATTTAAGCGGTGCATATCGTCGGTGACGGTTGAGCTGACATTGGATTGCTCTTCACACGCCGAGGCTACCGAATCGACCATAGTATTGATCGACGAAACGGAATGAATAATGCTGCTCAGTGCTTGTTGGATTTCAGCTGAGCTCTGTTGGGTGCGCTCAATCAGTTGCTTGGATTTTTGGGTAGCGTTGAAGGATGCTGAAGCTTCGGTTTGTAGACGTTGAATGATGGTTTCAATTTCGTTAGTGGAATCATGGGTTTTTGATGCCAATGCCCGCACCTCATCGGCAACCACTGCAAAACCACGTCCGCTTTCACCAGCTCGAGCTGCTTCAATCGCGGCGTTGAGCGCCAGTAAGTTGGTTTGCTCGGCAATCGCTTTGATCACCACAATCACTCGACCAATATCATCGCTGCTGACTTTTAATGAGTTGGCACAGTCTGCCGCACTCTCTAGGCTAGTCACTAATTCATCGATGTTGCTTGCGTTGACTTTAATTGTTTCACCACTGCGATGACTTAATTGCAGCGCATCATTAGATTGATGCAAGGTGTTTTCTGTGTGCGCAGCAATTTCTTTGGTGGCCAGATCAAATTGTTCAATTTTGCTTAGGCTTTCATGGGTGAGTAATGATTGCTGGCTAGTTTGTGCGTTCATTTTATCGCGTAATTGTGCAATCGCATGTCCGTTATGAGTGAGATGCTGGGTGGTGTTTGCGGTATCCACGATAATGCTTTGCACGGTTGCGACAAATTGGTTGAAAGCGGCGGCAAGTTCGGTGATTTCATCGTTGCCTTGCTCGGCAACACGCGAAGTCAGATCACCGCCACCAGCTGCGATGTCGTGCATATTGTCTGACATCTGTTTGATCGGATTGACGACTTTGCGATCTACTACTAGAGAAATTAATAGCAAGTTGACGACAAAAACCAACAATATGATTAATGAGGACATCGTCATAGTATCGGCTAATTTTTCGCGCATAGCCGCTTGGTTAAAGCCGATGGTGACTTTACCAACCGCTAAGTTATCCCACGTGATCGCAACATCGGAAGTGTTTTCCGCAGGGCGAACTTTTACTTCAGCTAATGGTTTACCGTTTTGATCGGCGACCAAGATAAAAGCGATGGAATTTTTTGCCGCGTAGGCATCGATGATATTTTGTACCAGAGGCTTATCGTATACATACACCGGCTCTTGTAAGATCACTTCAAGTTCTGCTGCCACTTCAAGCGCATTGTGTTTGGCTTCTCGTTCAGCGGCATTTTTAGTGATGATATATTGAGTCGGCAGCGTCACGGCAGCAACCATAACCATGATTGCCGAAATCATCAGGATCATTTTTTTAGTCAGTTTATTCATGGGGTTCAATCTCAGTTTGCAAGCGGGTCAAAAAAGTATTTCTGAGGTATGGTTTTGGCTTCTTCGGTCAAATATGGATTGTCCAGATCGATGATGGTGCGTTGATCTAATTTAGCCAGCGACAGCACCATATTCACTTCTCTATCGGCAAAGAACATCTGTTCGTAGGTACCATCGGCAAAAATTTCATCGATAATGGTAAATAAATGCTGCTGCAATTCCGTATTGCCTTTTTTAACGAATAGCATGTAAGGCATTCGATAACGCAGCATAATGTGGCTATCTATCGCCAGAGGCAATTGAGGGTGAGATTCCGCCTCGGCAAAAGGTTCCATCACGCCACGAGAGAAGAAATGGCAGCGATTTCCTGCCAGCATCATTTCAAATATGTTGGGGTATTTTAGTGATTTAGCGGTTTTTAAGCCGTTAGCATCAAGGATGAAAGTGTCAGGCCAGGTTTTTCCTGAACAAATGGTATATTGCTGAAGATCGGCTTTGTTGCGCACATGGGCCAGTAGTTGACGATCTTTTTGATGGATTAAACCGATGCGCATCCCAAGTAAGCCTCGATAAATCGGAAAGCGTATCGCAGTAAAACGTTGCTCCATTTCTGTACTGGTTGCTACCCACATAACATCGAGGGCCCCAGACTCAAGATCGGCCATGATGCGCGAAGCGGCTGGCTCACCATTTTGACGGTAAATAAATTCAAGACTGTCAAAGCGATCGGACCGTTTGATCACTTCTTTAATTAAGGTTAAGTGTAATTTGTCATCATCAGGCTTCCCCGCCACTTTTAACGGTTCAGCAAAAGTGCCTACCGAAAAAAGGCTAGATATCAGCACGCTTAAAGTAAAAATTTTGCTCATAACTCCCTCTATATTTTGAATAATTATCTGCGATAAAGAGTACGCCATAGTCCTATAGCATTATCGACTGAGTTCAAATATATCATATTGGGTTACTGTATTGAACGGCGTTCAGAATAAGGACTTGGATTAATGTGGGTTAATTCTTATTGTGGTATTGATTATTGTTATTTTTTTATATTTTGGAATTTGTCTGGGTGATGCTTTATTGGTGTTCAGATTAGTTACGACTTAATTATTTTATTATTTCTGCCGTTTTGTTGTGCAAAGTGTAATTAAATGTTTCAAGTGAATAAGGGGTGGCTAACGCTATTGTAATAGAAGCATGACATTACTATTAGTTTTTGTTTTATTTCTATGTTTTGGTATTGATGATTGTTATGCAGTATGGCTGTGATGGAATTATTTTATTGAACCGTGATCTCAGATGTTTTTTTGAGATTGCATTTTTGATTGATTTGATTGCGTGCTGTGCGATGGTTTGTATTTATCGAGTGATGTTTACATTTGCTTACATCCAGATGAAACAGAATGAAATTGTTTTCTTCTTATAATAGGAGAGAAAATTTGTTCAATTAAATAAGTCTGGTAACGATGAAAAAATCAACATTAACTTTAATGCCAACCATTCTTGCGTTAGCAGTAGGAATGGCGATGCCTGCAGCGCAGGCGGCAATCAACAGTAATGCTTCTATCGTTGGTTCTGAGAGCGAATGGTGGAACAACTACAAAATCACATTGACTAACAATGGCAATAATCCAGTCGAACTGCGTGATGCCAGTATTGTGTTTGATAGCAACCTCTCTTTAACGACACCTTCTTGGTCAGCTACCGGCATTTCATACCCAAGCATGAGCTTTAGCAGCACCGCGCAAGGTTCGGTATTTAATAACCGCTTAACCTTAGGCTTTGATCAAGGCAGTTGGGTTAATAGCCAACTGTTGCCAGGTGCGAGCATCGAGATGACTTTGGGCGTGAGCGGCGTTCTCGACCTAAGTCTGCTGCAAAGTACGATCACTGTGGAGACAGATGGTGAGGTTGAGCCAGGTCAACCTGAACTCTCTTTGGAGCTGGCTTCTCCAGTTCAAGGTGCTGAATTTATTGAAGGTCAAGTGGTTGCGATGCTGGCTAACGTAAGCGCTACCAATACCACGGTGAAAGCCGTAACTTTCTTGGTTGACGGTGAGCAAATTGCCGAGCTGACACAAGCACCATTCCAAGCTAGCTGGATTGCGGTGGGCGAGGGTGCACACTCGATCAAAGCGATCGTAGAAGACACTTCAGGTCTGCTTAAAGAGCAAGCGGTACGTATTACCGTAAAAGCCGAAGAAATTGATCCACCGGTTGAGCCAGAGCCAGAAGTGCCAGTTGCTCCACAGATTGAACTGACCAATCCACGTAACGGACAAACGGTATTTTTAGGCAAAGCCACCACGTTAGCGGCCAATGCGAGTGATGAAAATGGCGATCTGACGGCGGTTGAGTTTTTAGTCAATGGCAGTTTGATTGGTCGTGTTGCTCAAGCCCCATATCAACTGGCTTGGACTCCAGCAGCGCTGGGTCAATACACCATTGAAGCGATTGCTTATGATGCCGCTGGGCATCAAACGTCAACGCCAACCATCACAGTGAATGCCCAAGAGATGGGCACCGGTAACCTAAGCTGTGACATCAAACAAATTTATCGTGAAGATGGTACTGAATGTATGGGTGATGATCACCCACGCCGTATTATCGGTTACTACACCTCATGGCGTACTGGTAAAAATGGCCTGCCAGCTTATTTAGCCGGCGATTTACCGTGGGAAAAACTGACTCACATTAACTACGCGTTTGCCAGCATCAATCCTGCTGATTTCAGTATGCAAGTGGATGAGTCGGCAACCCAAATGACGTGGGATAATGTACCGGGTGCAGAGATGGATCCTGCTCTCCCATATCAAGGTCATTTCAATTTGCTGAGCAAATTCAAGCAGCAGTATCCTGATGTTAAAACACTGATTTCGGTTGGTGGCTGGGCAGAAACCGGTGGCTTCTATCCAATGACCACTGATCTGGCGTCTTGCTCCGTCAACATGGAAGGCATTAAGGCGTTCAGTCAGTCAGCGGTAGATTTCATCCGTAAATACGATTTTGATGGGGTGGATATTGACTATGAATACCCATCATCGATGAAAGATTCCGGTAACCCAATTGATTTCGAGCAGTCAAACAAGTGTCGTGGCCAACTGTGGGATAACTACATGGTAATGATGACTGAACTGCGTAAAGAACTGGATAAAGCCGGTGAAGAAGATGGTCGTCGTTACATGCTGACTATCGCGGCACCATCATCGGGTTACCTACTGCGCGGTATGCAAGATTTTGCGATGCAAGATGTGCTGGATTACGTCAACATCATGTCTTACGACCTGCACGGTACGTGGAACGAGTTCGTCGGCCCGCAAGCAGCGTTGTTTGATGATGGCAAAGATGCAGAGCTGGCCAAATGGGGTGTTTATAACACCGCTGAATATCAAGGTGTTGGTTATCTGAACCAAGCGTGGACACATCACTTCTTCCGTGGTGCATTCAAGCCAAGCCAAATCAACATGGGTATTCCTTACTACACTCGTGGCTGGCAAGGTGTGAGCGGCGGTGAAAAAGGGTTGTGGGGCCGTGCGGTTGAGCCAAACCAATCTACTTGCCCTGCGGGTACCAGCATTTGTGGCTGGGGCGCAGAAGGTACAGATAACATCTGGCATGATCTGGATGAGAATGGCAATGAAATCAAAGCCGGTGTCGTGCCAATGTGGCATGCGATGAACCTGATGCACGCTGATGCACTAGGCATTGATGGAATGCCAAGCTATGGTCCTGCGTGGGGCATGGATCCTACCAATCCAAAACACCTGATTGAAGGTAAGTATGAACGGGTATGGAGCCAAGATCTGCAAGCTGCATGGCTGTGGAACGACACCAAAAAAGTGTTCCTAAGCATTGAAGATAAAGACTCACTTAAGCCAAAACTGGACTACATCGTCGATAACGGTTTAGGCGGCATGATGATTTGGGAAATGGCTGGCGACTATTCGTATGATGCGGTGAAACGTGAATATGTGATTGGTTCAGACATGACCACTTATGCTCATGAAGTGTTTGCAGCAGCAGATCCGATGGATATTCGTCATAACGATCTGCCACAGCCTGACTCGGTGATTGATATCACAGTGTCGACCACCGATTGGCCAGAAGGCGATAGCAACTACCCAATCAACCCAACGGTAGTGTTTAAAAACCACTCAGACGTTGCCATCCCTGGTGGTTCTACGATTGAGTTCTTAATGCCAACCTCAACCGGTGACATCGTTAAAGATTGGAGTGGCGCAGGGCTTAAAGTGATCGAAAGTGGCCATACTGGCACTAACTTCTCAGTAAATGGTGAGAAGAAACTGTTCCACAAAGTAGCGGTAACGCTACGTGCCACGGAAACGATCCCAGCTGGCGGTGAATACAGTGTCGATATGGTGTACTACACGCCAGTTTCAGGTGTGGCTAACGGGGTACGCTTTATTGTTGGTAATGAAACAGTTGGCTTGAAGAAAGAGTTCCCAACTCTGCCAGCGTTTGCAGGTGCCACCGATGGCGGCAATGGTAGCGAAGGTGGTGCGAGTCAATCTTGTGCTGATGCTGGTATTAACCCAACGGGACTGAAAGTTTACCCTGAGTTTCCACGCGGCGATCACGCAGCCGGCGGTGATCAACTGATCCACAATGGTTCAGTATGGCAAGCCAACTGGTGGACCAACAGTACACCTTCTGCGGCAGATGGCTCATGGAAAGCGGTATGCAAAATCTAAGCTAAATTGAGTTTTTAGCTAAGCCCAACCTTCGAGTTGGGCTTTTTTGTCTGTGTATGATCAGCTTAGCGCGTGAGGTCTGCGATATCCTATAAAGGATCGCCATCACTTAGTAGACGAGTCATATTGCTGCAAGCATACAGATATGCTCAAATGATATTTATTTGGTGGTTATTATGAGTTTTTGTGTTGCCCCGCTCCGCGTAAAAAAAGGTAGAGTAGTTGGGTCAACTTAATTAGGAGAATATCTATGAAAGCACTTTATGTTTTACCTGTACTCGCCGCAGCGGTAACTTTTCCTGCGCTGAGTAGCTCAATGATGACCATCACCAGTCAAGATATCCAAGAAGGCAGCCGCATGGCGAATCATTTTGCCTTCAATGGTTTTGGTTGCAGCGGTGATAATTTGTCGCCACAACTGAGCTGGAATAATGCGCCGCAAGGTACCAAAAGTTTTGCGATCACCGCCTATGATCCAGATGCGCCTACTGGCAGTGGTTGGTGGCATTGGGTTGCATTAGATATTGCACCAAATCAACAAGCGGTGGCTCGTGGTGCCGCAAAGCAGCTTAAAGGGGTACGTGAACTGAACAACGATTACGGATTTAGCGGCTTTGGTGGTGCTTGTCCTCCACAAGGTCATGGTATGCATCGTTATCAATTTACCGTATGGGCACTTCCTTTCGAAAAAATGGAGATCCCGCAAGGCGCTTCGAATGCTTTAGTCGGTTTTATGCTGCGCGCTAATGCGCTCGGCCAAGCCACACTCACCGCAACTTATGTGAGCGAGTAATAAGGAGCAATAATGAGTCAGGCTATCGTCCAAACTGGGCAGTTTAAAGGTTTACGTAAACAACCTCTGCATAATGTGTTGATTTACGCGCCGACGATCATCTGGGTGACGCAAGGCGATAAACAGCTCTGGTGGCATGATACGACGCTGAATTTTAACGCTACTGATTGGCTGCTGTTACCCGCCAATCAGTACCTGACTTTTGTGAATGTGCCGCAGCAAGCACAATTTTATTCGCGTACTTTAACCTTATATCAAGCCCCTCCCGCAGAATGGATCGCACAATCGAACCAATCAGCGCTCAGTCAGCCGCCGAAAATTAAAGTGACGTCTGCTTTAGCTTGGTGCTTTGAGCTGGTTTACCAAATGCATCAACAGTCACTTGCGACAGAGACGCAGCGCCAACTGGTACTCGGCTTGTATGCCCAGTTACGTGAGGCCAATGCGCTGCATTTGCTGTTTCCAAGCGCGAATGCTTCGATGCGTGAGCGTGTCGCACGTTATCTGAGTGTCAATCCGGGTGATGAACACAGCATCGAAACGGTGGCCACACACTTTGCGATGAGTCGCGCAACCTTGGCTCGTCATTTAGCGGGAGAAGGGAGTGGCTTTCGTGAAGTATTGAGTGAAGTACGGATGAACTATGCGCTCGCCTTGTTGCAAGAGTTACGCCCTCTAATGGAGGTAGCGCTGGCTTGTGGCTATCAATCACTGACCCGTTTTTCTGCGCGCTTTAAGCAGCAGTTTCAATTAACGCCTTATCAATATTCACAAACTTTGTTGGCTGAGATGAAATAACATTGGGTGAGGTTAATGAGGTTAATGAGGTTAATGAGGTTAAATAGTATAAGAGCCACTTCACGTGGCTCTTACTGTATCGGCTAGTGCGAGATTAAATGCCTGCGCGCTTGAGTAATCCAGCCATCAGTGCTGAGCTGGATTTCACTTGCTTAGATTTGTTCAGCAAATTTTTCGCGAGGGTTGGATTATCAATCCCTTTGGCGATAAACGACATCGCATGATAAAAATCACTGGCTGATTTAACTTTTTTTGCATCATTCAGTGGTGCCAGCAGTTTCACCATTTCGGTGCCTTTCATCTTTTTCTCGGTAGCATACACTTCCACCGCATCCAGTAGTAGGTCGAGATCGCCCATCGCTTCGGCGCTTTCTACCCCTTGTTTTTTCATCTCTTTTTGGTTGCGTTTACGCAATTGCTTGATCATAAACGCAGGTTTATTGATCTTTCTAAACCCCAAATACCCGGCCGCGATCACCAGTACAATTCCGCCGACCACATATCCCCAGATTGAGCCGCTAGATTCAACAACAGGCTGAACGGTTTGGGTAGCAAATTCGACGGTAGTGGAAACATCAGACATCTTACAAATCCTATCGGTGGTGCTTCGAAACAGAAGCGAATAATGAATCTGGCGCGGTCGATGACGCATTGCGATACGTCAATCTTTATTGAAAAGCACAACTTTTTCACCAGCTTTACTGCCATCAATGGGGATGGCTTGCTACAAAACCAAGTCAATTATCGCTCACGGCTCTATTTGCTTACTCACTTTGCTGGGAAAGCTCACAAAAATTGCCGCACGAGAAGAGCTGCGAGCTGCAGTCATTTATGTCACGAAAAATTAATTTTTCAATGCGTTGCTGATTTTTTGAAACTTAACCATATTGTCATTACAGTGTCATAAACATAAAGCTCAAGGGGTTCACTATGGAACACGTTGAAATGGTACAACCTAGTGTGCTAGGTGTTGTGGGTCGTATTTTAGTGTTTTCCTTGCTGGCATTAGGAGTCACTTTCATCCTGCTGTAATGGCACAATCCGCTTCCTACTTGAACTGCCGCGGTGTTGGCTACGTTCGTTCACCCCAATCATATAGTTTGTCTATGCGCATGGGGACTCACTCACTTGCCGCCTACCTGCAACTCCAAGCTGTTTGGGTATAAAAATCGCCAAGCCGAGTTCAAAGCTCGGCTTGCAAAATAAGAGCAAGATCTCCTTTTCTGCTTTTCAATAAAAAAAAGCCTCGATTCCATTGAAAAAGCCTATATTGTCCCCATTTTAGAATCGTTAGAGGTTCCCTTGTGGTGGAATTTTTAGCACTTGATTGGGTTTTCAGAAGATTGGCTTGACTATGACGGGGATTCACTCGACAGCTTAGGCTGTGGTCGTTAGAATGTCGCGTCTGAAATTTTGTCCTGAGACTAATCGGAGATACCTTTAGTTAAAGATATCGCTCATTAGTCTGGTTTTCGGGTCATGTACTTGAAAACCGATGCTCAATATTTACATTTCAGTGTTCAATCGGGCACAACACAACAATGCCGTCTCACCTTGTGGTGTTGGCGCATGATGCTCAGAGATCCTGAGCCAGTTTTTGAGGTTTAGAAATAATGCAAGTTACTGTTGAAACCCTAGAAGGCCTACAGCGCCGTCTGAATATTACTGTTCCAGCTGCCAACATTGAAGACGCTGTAACATCAGAATTACGCAATATCGCGAAGAATCGTCGTTTCGATGGTTTCCGTAAAGGCAAAGTGCCAATGGCGATGGTTGCAAAAATGTACGGTAAAGCTGTGCGTCAAGATATGCTGGGCGAAGTCATGCACCGTCATTTCATTGAAGCGATTGTGAAAGAGAAAATCAATCCAGCGGGCACTCCGACTTTTGCTCCAGTAGAAATTGCTGAAGGCAAAGATCTGGTTTTCACTGCAACATTTGAAGTGTACCCAGAAGTTGAACTGAAAGGTCTAGAAAACATCAACGTAGAAAAACCAACTGCTGAAGTGACTGACGCGGATGTGGCAGAAATGCTGGAAACACTGCGTAAGCAACAAGCGACTTGGAAAGAAGTTGACGAAGCTGCAGATAACGGCAAACGTGTTTCTATCGATTTCGTTGGTTCGATTGATGGTGAAGAGTTTGAAGGCGGTAAAGCGGAAAACTTCCCTCTGGAAATGGGCGCTGGTCGCATGATCCCTGGTTTTGAAGACGGTATCGTTGGCAAAACTAAAGGTATGGAACTGGTGATCGACGTGACATTCCCAGAAGAGTACCACGCAGAAAACCTGAAAGGTAAAGCTGCTCAGTTCGCGATCAAAGTGAACAAAGTTGAAGCGCGTGAACTGCCAGAGCTGAACGATGAGTTTGTCGCTCGTTTTGGTGTTGCTGAAGGTGGCGTTGAGGCTCTGAAAGCGGAAGTGCGTAAGAATATGCAACGTGAACTGCATCAAGCCATCAAAGCGCGCATCAAAGAGCAAGCGATTGAAGGTTTGGTCAAAGAGAACGAAATCCAAGTTCCTGCGGCACTGATCGAGCAAGAAGTGAATGCGCTGCGTCAGCAAGCAGCACAACGCTTTGGTGGTAATGTTGAAGCCGCTGCTCAACTGCCAAGTGAACTGTTCGAAGAGCAAGCGAAACGCCGTGCTATGGTTGGCCTGCTGCTGGGTGAAGTGATCCGTACTTATGATCTGAAAGCGGACGAAGAAAAAGTTCAAGCGCTGATCACTGAAATGGCGACGGCGTACGAAGACCCAACAGAAGTTGTGGCTTACTACGAGCAAAACCAACAGTTGATGAACAATATGCGTAACGTTGCTCTTGAAGAGCAAGCGGTAGATGCGATCATTGCGAAAGCACAAGTAACTGAAAAAGCAATCAGCTTTAGCGAGCTGATGAACCCAGTTGCCGCTTAATCAGCAAACTGTCGTGTAGAAGGTTGACGTAATAAGCAATCATCTGCTAACAATGGTCCGTGTGATACCCATCATTCGGGCCATTTATTTTAGGGATATAAGGCTATGATCTATCAAGAAAAAAATGCAATGTCGCCGATTGTTGACGCACTAGTGCCTATGGTGGTTGAACAAACCTCCCGTGGTGAGCGTTCCTACGACATCTATTCTCGCCTACTTAAAGAGCGGGTGATTTTCTTAACTGGTCAAGTAGAAGATCACATGGCAAATCTTGTTGTGGCTCAACTGCTTTTCTTAGAATCTGAAAACCCTGATAAAGATATTTTCCTCTACATCAACTCGCCAGGTGGCAGTGTGACCGCAGGGATGTCGATCTACGACACCATGCAGTTTATCAAGCCTAATGTGAGCACTGTGTGTATGGGGCAAGCTTGTTCAATGGGTGCTTTCTTGCTTGCCGGTGGTGCGCCAGGTAAGCGTTATGTGCTACCGAATTCACGCGTGATGATCCATCAACCACTGGGCGGATTCCAAGGCCAAGCATCGGATATTCAAATCCATGCACAAGAAATTTTGACCATTAAGAATAAGCTGAACCGCTTACTGGCTGAGCACACCGGTCAACCACTCGAAGTGATTGAGCGTGACACGGACCGTGATAACTTCATGTCGGCCGATCAAGCAGTAGAGTATGGTTTGGTGGACGCGGTGCTCAAACATCGCGCTGGGTAAGCGGGTAATTGTATAACGCATTTCTGATGGAATTGTTATACACTCAAACCAAAATGAGTAAAGGCTAAGAGGTTAGCGAATGACAGATAAAAGCAAAGAGGGCGGTAGCAGTAAACTGCTGTACTGCTCTTTCTGTGGCAAAAGCCAACACGAAGTTCGCAAACTGATCGCAGGTCCGTCGGTATACATTTGTGATGAGTGCGTTGATTTATGCAACGACATCATTCGTGAAGAGATAAAAGATGTTCTACCGCGAAAGGAATCGACGGCGTTACCAACGCCAAGAAAGATTCGTGAACATCTTGACGACTATGTGATTGGTCAAGAACACGCCAAAAAAGTGTTAGCGGTTGCGGTATATAACCACTACAAGCGTTTACGTAATGGTGATACGACAGGGGATGGCGTTGAACTTGGCAAAAGTAATATTTTGCTGATTGGCCCAACCGGTAGCGGTAAAACCCTGCTGGCAGAAACACTGGCGCGTTTGTTGGATGTGCCATTTACGATGGCCGATGCGACCACGCTGACCGAAGCGGGTTACGTGGGTGAAGATGTAGAAAATATTATTCAAAAGCTGCTGCAAAAATGTGATTACGATGTCGCTAAAGCAGAGCGTGGTATTGTCTATATCGATGAAATTGACAAAATTTCTCGTAAGTCAGAAAACCCATCGATTACCCGTGATGTCTCGGGTGAAGGGGTTCAGCAAGCGTTGTTGAAACTGATCGAAGGCACGGTAGCCTCTGTGCCGCCACAGGGTGGACGTAAGCATCCGCAGCAGGAATTCCTGCAAGTGGACACTTCAAAAATCTTATTTATCTGTGGTGGCGCTTTTGCTGGCCTAGATAAAGTGATTGAACAGCGTGTGGCAACGGGCACTGGTATCGGTTTTGGTGCGGATGTGCGCTCTAAAGATAACAGCAAAACCTTGAGTGAACTGTTTACTCAGGTTGAACCAGAAGACTTGGTGAAATACGGTTTGATCCCAGAATTTATCGGTCGTTTGCCTGTTACGGCAACGCTGACTGAGCTGGACGAAGCGGCATTGATTCAAATTCTGTGTGAGCCGAAAAACGCATTGACTAAGCAATATGCGGCGTTGTTTGAATTAGAAAATGTTGACCTTGAGTTTCGTGAAGATGCGCTAAAAGCCATTGCGGCTAAAGCAATGAAGCGTAAAACCGGGGCACGTGGCCTACGTTCTATCCTTGAAGCGGTACTGCTAGAAACCATGTACGAACTGCCTTCAATGGATGAGGTCAGTAAAGTGGTGATTGATGAATCTGTGATCAACGGTGAGTCAGCTCCGCTGCTGATCTACAGCGCCAATGAGAGTCAAGCCGCAGGCGCAGAGTAATCTCAAGTAACAAAAAATAATCAGGAGGTATTCAATACCTCCTTTTTTTTATTCTGTCATTGAATCCAGTCAGTTAGCCCCCATATACTGCGTAACAAATGCAAAGCGGAAGAGAGAAAAATATGAACTTGGAGCGTTCCGAGCGTATCGAGATCCCCGTACTACCCCTGCGTGACGTGGTTGTCTACCCACATATGGTCATCCCTCTGTTTGTTGGCCGCGAAAAATCGATCCAATGCTTAGAAGCAGCGATGGATCACAACAAGCAAGTTCTGTTGGTCGCCCAAAAGAAAGCGGAAACGGATGAGCCGACAGTGGCCGATTTATTTGAAGTCGGGACCATCGCCACCATCCTACAATTGCTGAAATTACCTGACGGTACGGTAAAAGTGCTGGTTGAAGGGCAGCAACGCGCCAAAATTACCCAGTTCTATGAAGAAGAGTATCTTTTGGCGGATGCGCAGTATCTGATCACCCCTGAGCTGGATGAGCGTGAGCAAGAGGTGGTGGTACGCAGCGCAATTAATCAATTTGAAGGCTTTATCAAACTGAATAAAAAGATCCCGCCAGAAGTGTTAACCTCACTTAACGGGATTGATGAAGCGGCGCGGCTAGCGGATACCATTGCGGCGCATATGCCACTCAAATTGGTTGATAAACAAAAAGTGCTCGAATTGCTCGACGTGACTGAACGTTTAGAGTTTTTGATGGGACAAATGGAGTCCGAAATCGAGCTGTTGCAAGTCGAGAAGCGTATTCGCACTCGAGTTAAAAAACAGATGGAAAAATCGCAGCGTGAGTACTATCTGAATGAGCAGATGAAAGCGATCCAAAAAGAGTTGGGTGAAATGGAAGACACACCTGATGAATTTGCTACGCTGCAAAAGAAAATCGAAGATTCGAAAATGCCTAAAGAGGCACGCGAGAAAACCGAGCAAGAGCTGCACAAGCTGAAAATGATGTCGCCGATGTCAGCGGAAGCAACCGTAGTGCGCAGTTACATTGATTGGATGATTAATGTGCCGTGGACTAAGCGCAGCAAAGTCAAAAAAGATCTCGCCAAAGCGGAGGAGATCCTCAACGCCGATCATTATGGGTTAGAGCGGGTTAAAGAGCGTATTCTAGAATACCTCGCGGTACAAAGCCGAATTAACAAGCTGAAAGGGCCGATCTTGTGCTTAGTTGGACCGCCGGGGGTGGGCAAAACCTCACTAGGCCGTTCAATTGCTGCCGCTACTGGTCGCCAATATGTACGTATGGCACTGGGTGGCGTGCGCGATGAAGCAGAAATCCGTGGTCATCGCCGTACCTACATTGGCTCTATGCCGGGTAAGCTGATTCAAAAGATGGCGAAAGTCGGGGTTAAAAACCCGCTGTTCTTGCTCGATGAAATTGACAAGATGTCCTCTGACATGCGTGGCGATCCCGCTTCTGCCTTGCTAGAAGTGCTCGATCCAGAGCAAAATAATTCGTTTAACGACCACTATCTGGAAGTCGATTACGATCTTTCTGATGTGATGTTCGTCGCGACATCCAATTCGATGAATATTCCGGGGCCACTACTCGACCGGATGGAAGTGATCCGCTTATCGGGTTACACCGAAGATGAAAAACTCAATATTGCCAAAGATCATCTGGTCAATAAGCAAATTGAACGCAATGGCCTGAAAGCTAGCGAAATTGTTATCGAAGACTCAGCGATTGTTGGCATCATCCGTTACTACACCCGTGAGGCTGGAGTGCGTGGTCTAGAACGTGAAATTTCCAAAATTTGCCGCAAAGCGGTGAAGAAAATTTTGTTGGATAATAGTGTTAAAACCGTAGTGATTAACCAACAAAACTTAAAAGAGTTTTTGGGGGTTCAGCGTTTTGACTATGGCAAGGCGGAAGAGAGCAACCGAATTGGCCAAGTTAACGGTTTAGCTTGGACCGAAGTGGGCGGCGATCTGCTGACCATTGAAACCCAATCGATGCCTGGGAAAGGCAAGCTCACTCAAACCGGTTCGCTTGGCGATGTGATGCAAGAGTCGATTCAAGCCGCGATGACCGTGGTACGCTCGCGCGCTGAAAAATTGGGCATCAACCCCGATTTTTACGAGAAAAAAGATATCCACGTGCATGTGCCAGAAGGTGCCACGCCTAAAGATGGCCCAAGTGCGGGTATCGCGATGTGTACAGCATTGGTATCGAGCTTGACTGGCAATCCAGTCAAAGCCGAAGTGGCGATGACCGGTGAAATTACCTTACGTGGTGAAGTATTACCGATTGGTGGTTTGAAAGAGAAGTTGCTGGCAGCACACCGCGGTGGGATTAAAACCGTGCTGATCCCGAAAGATAATGAGCGTGATCTGGAAGATATTCCGGACAATGTGATTGCCGATCTGCAAGTGCTACCAGTGCAGTGGATCGATGAGGTACTCAAGGTTGCCTTAGAGCAAGACCCGACCGGGGTTAGCTTTGAGAGCAAAAAGAGTGATGCGCAGCAAAAATAAGTAAATCTTTACGCTGATAGACCTAAAAAGGCTTGTCAGCGTTTTTTTTGGGCGCTAACGTTACGAGCTATAGCTTGTAGCCCTGATGCAACAAGGCTTTAGGCTAGTTTTAAACTTTAATGGAACGAAATCGGCACCGATAAAATAATAAAGGGTGACCAAAGGGGAATCACAGTGAATAAGACACAACTAGTAGAACAAATTGCCGCTAATGCAGACATTTCTAAAGCCTCTGCAGGTCGCGCTCTTGATGCATTTATCGAAGCGGTAAGCGATACGCTTCAATCTGGTGACCAAGTGGCACTGGTTGGTTTTGGTACATTCAGCGTACGTACTCGTGCCGCGCGTACTGGCCGTAATCCAAAAACCGGTGAAGAGATCAAAATCGCTGAAGCAAAAGTGCCTGCATTCAAAGCAGGTAAAGCGCTAAAAGACGCTTGTAACTAATTTGAATCAAGATTTTGCGGTTTTTTTGCAAAATCTCTGCGAACCTTTTGAAATTATGCGCATCCTACTGATGCGCATTTCTTTTTCTGATATTATCGCGCCATTCACTTTGGGCTTATAGGCCTGATATCAACCCCGGAGAGTAGTAGCATTATGATGGATCGATTACGCGAAGGCGTGAACAGCATCGCGGTTAAAATTATCCTTGGATTAATTATCCTGTCTTTCATTTTTGCTGGTGTAGGTAACTACCTGATCAGTGGTGGTAATAATGCGGCCGCTAAAGTAGGCAATGCAGAAATCAGTCGTGGTGACTTTGAGCAAGCCTATCAAAACGAACGTAACCGTATGCAAGCTCAACTGGGGGATTATTTCTCCAATTTACTGGCGGATCCGGCTTATGTTGCTTCTTTCCGTAAATCAGTACTTGATCGTATGGTCAACGATTTGTTGATTGAGCAATATGCCGCCTCACTGGGTTTGCGTGTCAGTGATCAGCAAGTGCGACAAATGATTTTAGAGATGCCACAGTTTCAGCTACAAGGTCAATTTGATCAGGAACTGTACCAAACGGCGCTACGCCGAGCAGGATTCTCGCCTGATATGTTTGCTGAGTATTTGCGTACCGATTTAGTGCGTAACCAGTTAATCAGTGCATTGCAAGGCAGTGAATTCAGTTTGCCTGGTGAAGTGAATTTACAAGATCAATTGATCTCACAAACACGAAATATCCGCACCATTGCTTTATCCTTGGCTGATTTTGCCCAAAAAGTGACTCTGAGTGATGAAGAGATTGAGCAATATTACCAAGCGAATACTGAGCGTTTCACGCGTCCAGAGCAGATCAAAGTCTCTTACATTGAGCTGTCAGCCGATGGATTAAAAGCGACTTTGAGCATTGATGATCACGCTGCACAGCAGTTCTATCAAGAGCATCTGGACAAATACTCCACGGCAGAGCAGCGTAAGGTAAGTCATATCCTGATTGAGGGCGATGATGCGCAGTCAGCACAGGCCATTTTGGATCAACTGAAGGCGGGTGGTGATTTTGCAACTCTTGCCCAACAAAAATCGCAAGATGTAGGTAGCGCGCAAGATGGTGGCTCATTGGGCTGGATTGAGCGTGATACGATGGATCCGGCTTTTGAGGCGGCGGCATTTGCACTTACCGAACCTAACCAAGTCTCAGGTTTGGTCAAATCGGAATTCGGTTATCACATCATTCGTCTGGATGAAGTGAAAGCCCCAGTGGTTAAGCCATACAGTGAGGTTGAACAAGCGATCAAACTAGAACTGGCCGATCAACAAGCATTAGATAGTTTCTATGCCAAACAAAGTGAGTTGGAAAAGCTGGCTTTTGAGCATGCCGATTCTCTGGATGACGCCGCTAAAGCCATTGCTGCTAGAGTGGAGCACACTGAGTTTGTCTCATTCGCACAACTTCCCGATCCACTGGCAATACCTGCCGTCCTACAGGTTCTCAAATCAGCAGAAGTTAAAGAAGATGGCCTTAACTCTGAACTGATTGAAGTAGCACCAGAGCATGTCGTGGTGGTGCGTGTTGAGGAGTCACGTCCTGAAACCCTATTGCCTTTGGCTGAGGTCAAGGCTCAAGTGGTTGAGCAATTGTCTCGCATGAAAGGTGAACAGCAAGCCTTAGAGTTGGCTAACCAACTGGTTGCTGGTTTAGCGGCGGGTAATAGTGCGCTACTGAGCGAATCTGGCTTAGCGTTTGGTGAATCGCAAATGATTGATCGCAGCTCACCACTGGCCAATACCGTTTATGCGATGGTTAAACCGCAAGATGGACAGCAAGTGTACGCACAAGCTAAAGATTTTGATGGCAACATTGTGGTGATTGAACTGAATAAGGTAGAAAGTAAAACCACCCCAGCTTACCATGAGCAAATTGCTAGCCAACTACAACGGATCGGTGCACAGCAAGATTTGACTGGTGTGGTTAGTGTATTACGCCAAAGTACTAAGATTGAATATCACATTGCGACCGAATAAGCAGTTACGATGTAATTGATATGTTTAAATAAACGGGCTATAGCAATAGCCCGTTGTATTTATATTAAACTGTAATTTTCGCCTCGATTTAACCTCGCTATGCTGCGGACTCCATAACCCAATATGAGAGTCTATTATGCAATTCAAAACTAGAATGATGACGGCCTTGCTTGTACTGTGTTTACCTGCGGCTCCGATGTTGACTTGTGCACAAGAGGCGACATCGGTTGCACCGATCGAAGAAGGGATAGTGATCACGGTAAATATTAATACCGCATCAGCAGAAGAGCTGGCTACTTTACTGAAAGGGGTTGGTATTAAGAAAGCACAAGCGATTGTGGATTATCGACAAACCAATGGCCCGTTTGCGAGTGCTGATGATCTTACCCAAGTGACTGGAATTGGAGAGTCTATCGTGCGCCAAAATGCAGCAAGAATTTTGCTATAAACTGGCTGATGATTTGGCACTGTCAGTGTGTGGATCGGATTTAACACGAATACTCATTGTGAAACTCGGCTTAGGCCGAGTTGATTTTTTTAACTGGATCGGCTTTTTCTGGCTATTCTCAGGACTCTTACCTAGCACCTCGACGCCTTTACACTTATAATTCTACGCCGAAAATGCGGACGTGCTCTCGACCGCCTAAAACAAAAAGTGGAGAAAAACATGTCTTCTCATACGCCGATTGTTACCGTTGATGGGCCTAGCGGTGCAGGTAAAGGCACATTGTGCATGTTGTTGGCTAAACAACTCGGTTTTCAACTTTTGGACTCCGGAGCGATCTATCGCGTACTCGCACTGGCGGCGCTTCATCATGGGGTAGATCTTGAATCGGAACCGGCGCTAGTTCCTCTGGCGACCCACCTTGATGTTCAATTTATTGCCGAAGGCGATTTGGTCAAGGTTATTCTCGAAGGTGAAGACGTTTCTCGTGAATTGCGCAAAGAAGAGACGGGTATGGCGGCATCAAAAGTTGCCGCATTGCCACGTGTTCGTGAAGCGTTGCTACGTCGTCAACGCGCATTTGCTAGTGGTATTGGTTTAGTCGCGGATGGGCGCGATATGGGAACTGTGGTTTTCCCAACGGCAGAAGCCAAAATCTTCCTTGATGCTAGCGCAGAAGAAAGAGCGCGTAGACGCTTCAAGCAGTTGCAACTCAAAGGGCTTGATGTTAAATTTGACGCCCTTTTAAGCGAAATTCAGCAAAGAGACGATCGCGATAGAAATCGTACTGTGGCTCCTTTACGTCCTGCTGAAGACGCGTTAGTGCTAGATTCAACCGCATTGACTATCGATCAAGTGGTTGAACAAGCGCTACAATATATCGAATCTAAACTGGTGTGAGTTAATCACGTCAGGTGAGAACGTTGGTCGCAAGGATGATGACCGGCGAAGCTAATAACCCCATGTGGTAGGATACCCGTGGCCGTTTACTTATTGAAGATTAAATAAATGACTGAATCTTTTGCTCAACTCTTTGAAGAGTTTCTGAACGAGACCCAATTCCAACAAGGTACCATCGTTAAAGGTACTGTAGTAGCGATCGAGAACGGCTACGTTCTGGTTGATGCTGGCCTGAAGTCTGAGTCTGCTATCCCTGCTGAACAATTCAAGAACGCTGCTGGCGAACTAGAAGTTCAAGTTGGTTCTGAAGTAGACGTAGCTCTGGACGCGGTTGAAGATGGTTTCGGTGAAACTCAACTTTCTCGTGAGAAAGCGAAGCGCCATGAAGCTTGGATCGTACTTGAAAAAGCTTACGAAGAAGCTGCAACTGTTATCGGTATCATTAACGGTAAAGTTAAAGGTGGTTTCACTGTTGAACTGAACGGCATCCGTGCGTTCCTACCAGGTTCTCTGGTTGACGTGCGTCCAATCCGTGACACTGCTCACCTAGAAAACAAAGAGCTAGAGTTCAAAGTTATCAAGCTAGACCAGAAGCGTAACAACGTTGTTGTTTCTCGTCGTGCAGTGATCGAATCTGAAAGCAGCGTAGAGCGTGATGAACTGCTGGAAACTCTGCAAGAAGGTACTGAAGTTAAAGGTATCGTTAAGAACCTGACTGACTACGGTGCATTCGTTGATTTGGGCGGTGTTGACGGTCTGCTACACATCACTGACATGGCTTGGAAACGCGTTAAGCATCCATCAGAAATCGTTAACGTTGGTGACGAAATCCTAGTTAAAGTACTGAAGTTCGATCGTGATCGTACTCGCGTATCGCTAGGTCTGAAACAGCTAGGCGAAGATCCATGGGTAGCAATCGCTAAGCGTTACCCAGAAGGTCACCGTCTGTCAGGTCGTGTAACTAACCTAACTGACTACGGCTGCTTCGTTGAAATCGAAGAAGGCGTTGAAGGTCTGGTACACGTTTCTGAAATGGACTGGACTAACAAGAACATCCACCCATCTAAAGTTGTTAATGTTGGCGACGAAGTTGAGGTTATGGTTCTGGATATCGACGAAGAACGTCGTCGTATCTCTCTAGGCCTGAAACAGTGTAAAGCTAACCCATGGCAATCTTTCGCTGAAGCGCAAGCTAAAGGCGACAAAGTAACGGGTAAGATCAAGTCTATCACTGACTTTGGTATCTTCATCGGTCTAGACGGCGGTATCGATGGTCTGGTTCACCTGTCTGACATCTCTTGGAATGTACCTGGAGAAGAAGCAGTTCGTGAATTCAAGAAAGGCGACGAAATCTCTGCAGTAGTTCTGGCAGTAGACGCTGAGCGTGAGCGCATTTCTCTGGGCATCAAGCAAATGGAAAATGATCCATTCAACGCTTATGTAGCAGACAACAAGAAAGGTGCTCTGGTTAACGGTACTGTTACTGCAGTTGACGCGAAAGGCGCAACCATCGAGCTGGAAGACGGCGTTGAAGGTTACATCCGTGCTTCTGAAGTATCACGTGATCGTATCGAAGATGCATCACTGATCCTGAGCGTTGGTGACAAAGTTGAAGCGAAATTTACTGGTGTTGACCGTAAAAACCGCGTAATCAACCTGTCTATCAAAGCAAAAGATGAAGCTGAAGAGCAAGAAGTAATGGCAACTCTGAACAAGCAAGATGAAGCTGCGTTCGGTAATGCTATGGCTGACGCTTTCAAAGCGGCGAAAGGCGAATAATAGCTTAACGCAAATAGATAAAAGGAGCCGCAAGGCTCCTTTTTTGTGCTTATCATCTCATGCTGGCGAACAGAGCTGAATAACGACTAAACGTGGCGAAATCGTATGATGATACGCACGGTTAATAAGCTGAATGATGAATCTAGAATAAGAGTCGGTTCACGATCAAATTCTTTTTATCCAATGTAAATCAGATGTTTGTTGGAATTGATATTACTGACTATAATTAGTCGGTAAACACTCGAAGAGGGAAGCTATGACTAAGTCCGAACTGATTGAAAGACTCTGTGCTGAACAAACACACTTGTCTGCGAAAGAAATCGAAGATGCGGTAAAAAACATCCTTGAGCAGATGGCCGCGACCCTAGAAGCTGGTGAGCGAATCGAGATTCGTGGTTTTGGTAGTTTTTCTTTACACTACCGTGAGCCACGTTTTGGACGCAATCCTAAAACAGGCGATAAAGTAGAGCTAGAAGGTAAGTACGTGCCACACTTTAAACCTGGCAAGGAACTGCGCGAGCGCGTTAACCTGTAAGCGTTATTGAGTATAATTTGTTCATCTGAGCGGCATGCTGATTTAGCGTGCCGCTTTTTTATAGCGGGCGGTGATTAGCCGTGGTTTGTCGTACTGTTTTCCTGCATAATCTGTGTGCCATTTTGTGAAAAGGTGATGACTTATGAAAATTATAAAGATAGTCGCGGTGCTGGCTCTTTTCTTAATCGCATTAGCTTTAGGCTCTCAAAATCAATCGGTGGTGGTGTTTAACTACTTATTGGCGCAAGGTGAGTTTCATCTATCGACCTTACTGGGTAGCGTATTTGTACTTGGCTTTGCTTGTGCTGGTGTGCTTTTCGCTGGTTTGCATCTCAAATCACAATTGAAGATCCGCAGGCTGACTAAGCAACTCAAACTAGTTACTAATCAGCAATCAGCACCAGCAACCACAGTACATAGCGGATAAGGCTGCTTCAATGTTAGAAATACTGTTCTTGTTATTGCCGATTGCCGCCGCTTACGGCTGGTATATGGGGCATCGCAGTGCTCAGCAAGACAAGCAGAAGCAATCACACCAAATTTCTCGTCAATACGTCACGGGTTTGAACCTGTTGCTTTCTGATCAATCGGATAAAGCGGTTGATCACTTTATCGAACTATTGCAAGTGGATAATGAAACGATCGATACCCACTTGGCGTTAGGTAATCTATTCCGCTCGCGTGGTGAAGTCGATCGAGCGATCCGGATCCACCAAAATCTTATTTCACGCTCAGGCTTGACCATAGATCAGAAGAATTTGGCTCTGCAGCAGTTAGCGAAAGATTACATGGTGGCTGGTTTTCTGGACCGCGCGGAGAAAATTTTTGAGCAATTGATCGATGAACCGGAGCATCGTGAGTCAGCGCTCCAGCAATTGACCGCGATTTACCAACAAACTCGTGAATGGCACAAAGCTATTGAATGTGCATCCGCGTTGGTGAGGCTTGGGCGTAAGCGCATGAAGGTGAGTATCGCCCATTTTTATTGTGAGTTGGCCATGCTTGAAAAAGCCGATGGTCATGATCATAAAGCGATGCAATTGTTTAAAAAAGCATTACATGAAGACGCTCAATGTGTGCGTGCCTCCATTTCATTGGGTAAGCTTTATCTGCAAAATCGAGATTACCAGAATACGATTGATTATTTAGAAAAGGTACTTGAACAGGATATTGATTTTGTCAGCGAAGTGCTCAATATCTTGGCCGAGTGTTACCATCATTTAGGCCGTGAGCAAGATTTGATCGCTTTCTTACGGCGTTGTATTGCGGAAAAAGCCGGTGTGTCGGCTGAATTAATGTTAGCTCAGTTAGTCGCTGAGCATGAGGGCATTGCATCC
This sequence comes from Vibrio chanodichtyis, assembly GCF_028863985.1. NCBI lineage: Bacteria > Pseudomonadati > Pseudomonadota > Gammaproteobacteria > Vibrionales > Vibrionaceae > Vibrio > Vibrio chanodichtyis. The sequence goes on from NZ_JARBFT010000001.1 coordinate 216,092, forward strand.
GCTCAAGAGATTTTAACCCGCCAATTAGTCAAAAACCCGACCATGAAAGGCTTCTATCGGTTAATTGATTTTCATATTGCCGAAGCGGAAGAGGGCAGAGCCAAAGCGAGCTTATCAACCTTACAGCGTTTGGTTGGTGAACAACTTAAAGTGAAGCCTCATTATCGGTGTCGCAAGTGTGGTTTTTCCACCCATTCACTTTATTGGCATTGTCCGTCGTGTAAAAGTTGGGGATCGATTAAACCGATCCGAGGTTTGGATGGCGAATGAGCCCATCATTTGATTACCATGCAGCGACTTTCGCTGCTTTTTTAAACATGCAGTACAGATAGGAGAAACGATGAACGACCCAAAAGTGATTGTTGCACTGGACTATGACAATCTCGCGGATGCGCTCGCGTTTGTAGATAAAATCGATCCAAACACCTGCCGACTCAAAGTAGGCAAAGAGATGTTTACTTTATTTGGTCCAGATTTTGTTCGTGAATTGCACAAGCGTGGTTTTTCAGTGTTTCTAGATTTGAAATTCCATGATATTCCGAATACTTGCTCAAAAGCGGTGAAGGCGGCGGCTGAGCTTGGGGTATGGATGGTCAATGTGCACGCCAGTGGCGGTGAACGTATGATGGTTGCTGCGCGCGAGATCTTAGAGCCCTATGGTAAACAGCGTCCGTTATTGATTGGTGTAACGGTGTTAACCAGTATGGAAGCAACTGATTTACAAGGTATCGGTATCGAGTGTGCTCCGCAGGATCATGTATTGCGCTTGGCAACATTAACCAAAAATGCAGGTTTGGATGGGGTAGTTTGCTCGGCGCAAGAAGCATCACTATTGAAACAGCATTTAGGCGCGGAGTTTAAGCTAATTACCCCAGGGATCCGTCCTGAGGGGGCAGAGCAAGGCGATCAGCGCCGGATCATGACGCCAGCCCAAGCTATGATTTCTGGCTCTGACTATTTAGTGATTGGCCGTCCTATTACCCAAGCGCAGCAACCGGACTTAGTACTGCAAGCTATCAATCGCTCCCTTATCTAATCTCTAGTGTGGATGGCTCAATAACATAACGCCCTAGCTTACTAGGGCGTTATTGTTGGTGCTGAATGAATTAAAGCAATATGGCGTAGCGCATTACCATTTTTTCTTCTCACCAAATAGCACGTCCATATCACTTTTACGTTCATTCTCTTCGAGTTGCTGCAAGTCAGCGGCACTTTTATGCTGACGTTTTTGCTCAAGTTCATCGTACATGGTTTGCAGTTTCTCACGCGCTTGGTTGGAGTAACTGTCATTTTTTGACGCTAAGACATCAATCCCTTTACGCAGTAATTGGATGGCCGTGCCAGGCTGGCCACGTAGAATGGAATCATTAGCCCGTTTGATGACGTTTTCAATGTTGATGCGGATCTGGATGGTTTCTAAACGGGCATTTTCAGTCACATAACTTTGGGTTTCAAAACGACCTTTGTTGTGCTCACTACGAATGGTGTCACGTAGGCGTTTCACCAATTTCAACATAACAATCGCTTGTTTATCGCCGCTCGGTACTTTAAATGAGGTACTTTCACTACCGGAATGATTATTTTTAAGATGATCGATCTGCCCCTTCATATTTTCAATTCGTTGAGCTAATTGCTTATTTTTGGGGTCAAGGTCATACATACTTTGTAGCGCATCGAGAATACGGTTATTCAAGCAAACTAAAAGTTCTTTACTAAATGGTAGATGGTGAGCATTACCGATCAGATCTTCGGTGGCATCAATAATCGCAACATAACGTGAAGATTCTTGTTTCTTAACACTTTCGAGCCTCACTCGGTATTGCAACATAATGTTGTAGCCAAGGACCAAGACAAGCAAAATGGCCACCAGAGCAATGATTAAAGCTGTATTCATAAAATCCGTATCTTCAGTTTCAATGGCGAACGATTAAGGATACACGTTCATGGTGATCCCGACAATTTACTCTGCTAATTATTGCTGTTTTATCAAGTAAAAACAGCGATGTTACGATAGTTTTGAGGGTTAGATGGTAAATTTTCTGCCGAATGAAGCAAACGGCTAAATTGCCTAATCACGCTTCTTGCGCTAAAGGCTAGGAATTATCACGCTGAAGCGTTATAACTAATCATTATAGAATATGGGTTTATCTGGCAAACCCCACAAGGGATTATCGCAACAATGAAATTGCAGCAGTTGAAGTACATAGTGGAAGTGGTCAATTACAATTTGAATGTGTCAGCCACTGCCGAGAATCTTTATACATCGCAACCAGGGATCAGTAAACAGGTCAGGCTATTAGAAGATGAGCTGGGCATTCAAATTTTTGAGCGTAGCGGCAAGCATTTAACTCAAGTGACACCTGCGGGTGAACATATTGTGCGCATCGCGACTGAGATTTTATCCCGAGTCGAAAGTATTAAAGCGGTAGCCGCCGAGCATACCCACCCTGAAATGGGCACTTTGAATATCTCAACTACCCATACCCAAGCCAGATACGCGTTGCCAGAAGTGATCAAAGGTTTTACCAAACGTTACCCTAGAGTCTCGTTACACATGCATCAGGGTACACCAACGCAAATGTCAGAAGCGATTGCGAAAGGTACGGCCAATTTTGCCATTGCCACCGAAGCGCTGCATTTGTATCAAGATGCGATCATGTTGCCTTGTTACCATTGGAATCGTTCGATTGTCGTGCCGAAAGATCATCCACTGACCAAAAAAGAGCATGTCACGATAGAGGATCTTGCGGGGTATCCATTGGTGACTTATGTGTTTGGATTTACAGGGCGTTCCGAGCTAGATAGTGCGTTTAATCGTGTCGGCATGACCCCTAAAGTAGTGTTCACCGCTACCGATGCTGATGTGATCAAAACCTATGTACGAATGGGGATTGGGGTTGGGGTGATTGCGAGTATGGCGGTCGATAAAAAACAGGACACCGATCTGGTTGCTATCGATGCCAGTCATATTTTTAGTGCCAGCACCACCAGTATTGGCTTTCGTCGAGGCACTTTCTTGCGCTCTTACATGTTTGATTTTATGCAACGCTTTGCGCCACATCTTACGCGTCCGGTGGTTGAACAAGCGATTTCATTAAAGTCCAACGTTGAGATAGCCGAAATGTTTAAAGATATCGACTTACCCGTTCGCTAACGTGCTTTTACTTCCACTTCATCATGCTTGCTTCTAAAATGCTCCTCCCACGGGAGGATGCATGCACGCACAGTTTAAATTACTCGATTTATTTTTAACTCAATCGCAATCATTTTGGCGCTATGAGGCGTTTCACACATGTCGTGGAAGTGACTTACCATGGGGTGATCAGCATCCGGAACTTAGTGCATGGCTGACTGCGCTTGAGCAAGATCAGATTGAGTATTACAAACTTAACCCCGAGCATTTGTGTGCGATCTTGAGTGAGTTTTTTCCGCAACTGGCTAAAATTAAGGCGATGCTTGCGATCAAGCTCGCTCCCCGCGCTACCGTACTAAGCTTGCCAAAGTATCTTGACCAAGGGATCCCTGGGCGTAAATGGCAACAAATTGTCGCAATGGGCAGTGTGTTATTGGCTCACCATCAAGGAACACAATGGTTAGAATGGTGTGCAGGTAAAGGTTATCTGGGCCGGATTTTAGCCAGTGTTAGCCAGCAGCCGGTGGTTAGCTTTGAATATCAAGCTGAACTTTGTGCTGCGGGTCAGCAACAAGCCAAATTGCTGCACTTACCCATGAATTTTGTACAAGGTGATGCATTTCAATCTGAGGTGGCAAGGTTATTTGAAGCGAATACTCATGCGGTTGCGCTGCATGCATGCGGCGATTTGCACGTCAAACTGTTGCAATACGCAACGGCTGCACAAGTGGCTGCGATCAGTTTTTCGCCGTGCTGCTATCATTTGATCCGCGATTCGCATTATCAAGCGATGTCGAATTTAGCCCAGCATTCCGCACTACACTTGACTCAGCAAGAGCTACGTTTACCACTTCAGGAGACGGTAACCGGTGGCGAAAGAGTGCGTAGGCAGCGTCAACAGGAGATGGTTTACCGCTTAGGCTTGGATGCATTATTAAGCCATGAGTTGAACCAAACCGCCTATATACCGATACCGAGTATTCAAAAATCGAATTTAAACCAAGGCTTTGCTGCGTTTTGTGATTGGGCGCTGCACCAGAAAAATATTGATTTGGATGTGACACAGTACGATCTAGCCTATTTCGAGCAATTAGGCGAACAGCGTTTTTGGCAGATGGAGCGAGTCAGTCTCGTTCAGCAAGGGTTTCGGCGTTTACTCGAAATGTGGTTAGTGTTAGATAAGGCGCTGTATTTACAAGAACAAGGCTATCAAGTCACGATTGGCGAATTTTGTGACAGACAAACTACGCCGCGTAATCTGATGGTGAATGCGCAGCGTATTGTCAGCCAGAGCCGATAGCTTCGGCTCTCGGCGACTATTTGTTGAATATTGATCATTCGTTGAACATCGCGATCGCTTGAGCAGGATCGAGATAATCGAGACCAAAATTGTCCGCCACCTCCTTACAGGTGACTTTACCGTGGATAACGTTGAGCCCTTTTAAAAATCCGCCATCTTGCAATAGTGCTTTTTGGTAACCTTGATTGGCGAGTTTTACAATGTAGGGCAGGGTGGCGTTATTAAGGGCAAAGGTTGAAGTTCGCGCTACTGCACCAGGCATATTAGCAACACAGTAGTGTACTACCTGATCAACGATATAAGTCGGATCGGCATGGGTAGTCGGGTGCGAGGTAGCAAAACAGCCGCCTTGATCGATAGCAACATCGACCACCGCTGAGCCCGGTTTCATGCGTTGAATTAGCTGTTTAGTGACCAGCTTAGGTGCAGCAGCACCTGGGATAAGCACTGCACCGATGACGAGATCGGCCTCTAATACGTATTGTTCGATGGCATCGGCCGTTGAGTAAACTAATCTTGCTCGGCCTTGAAACTCTTGATCGAGTCTACGTAGCGTATCAATATTGCGATCTAAAACAGTCACTTCGCTGCGCAGCCCAATCGCCATACGAGCGGCATTGGCACCGACCACACCACCGCCAAGGATCACCACTTTAGCCGGCGCAACTCCCGGTACACCACCGAGCAATAACCCGCTGCCACCGCGTGATTTTTCTAACGCTTGTGCGCCAGCTTGGATTGACATGCGCCCTGCAACTTCAGACATTGGAGCCAACAGTGGTAAGCGACCCATATTATCTGTTACAGTCTCATAGGCGATGCAGACGGCTTTGCTATTGATTAGCTCTGTAGTTTGTGGAAAATCGGGAGCAAGGTGCAGATAAGTAAATAATATTTGCCCTTCTTTGAGCATTGCTCGCTCAGCAGTTTGAGGTTCTTTAACCTTTACAATCATCTCTGCGCTCGCGAAGACGTCTGCAGCGGTAGGAAGAATGGATGCGCCTACAGCGATGTAATCATCGTCTGAAAAGCCGATGCCACAACCGGCATTTGTTTCTACATTAACTTGGTGGCCGTGTGCGATAAGTTCGCGCACGCTAGCGGGAATCATACCCACTCGATATTCGTGGTTTTTGATTTCTTTTGGAACACCAATAATCATCCTGACTCCTTAGATTGATTTGGTTATATTGACTAGATGTAGGCTTGTTCTGTCGAGTTTATGACTAGTATAGTAACTAGTGTAGAAAATTTGATGCCAAATATTAAGCAGTTGTAGTGTATTTTTTTGCAAGGAAGTAATAAGGTGGAATAAAAAATGGTGGATAGTTATAAGAAGCCGTCTAAGGACTTAGACCGTATTGATCGCAATATATTGAATGAATTGCAAAAAGATGGTCGAATTTCAAACGTAGAATTATCAAAACGTGTAGGGCTTTCACCTACACCATGTCTTGAGCGGGTACGACGTTTGGAACGTCAAGGATTTATTACCGGTTACACCGCGTTATTAAATCCCCAGTATCTGGACGCGTCACTATTGGTATTTGTTGAAATTACGTTAAATCGTGGTGCGCCGGATGTATTTGAACAATTCAATACCGCGGTACAAAAATTGGATGATATTCAAGAGTGTCATCTAGTGTCGGGTGATTTTGATTATCTGCTTAAAACTCGGGTATCGGACATGGGCGCTTATCGTCGTTTGCTTGGCGATACCTTGCTGCGTTTACCTGGCGTCAATGACACACGTACCTACGTAGTGATGGAAGAAGTGAAACAAACCAACCAGCTAGTGATTAAAACTCGTTAAGCAACAGCGAATGTTGGAGATATTGCCACATTCTGACTTACGCGAATTGGGTTTTTGCTGTTGATATGGTTAAATCTCCCAACAAACCGAGCGGCGTATGCCGCTCGGACTGTTTTCACGCCATTAAGCTGCGTATTGTATTACGTAGTGTGGCCTTAATCGTATTCAAGTTGGTTTATGTTCAAAGAGCGCAAAAATAAAGTCGAAACCATTATTAAAACGAGTGAGGAGCTCCCTTCCTCTCGACTCAATGGCTCACAACGTCTGAAAGAAAGCAGTCTGATTTTAGCTGTTTTATTTGCTATTTTTCTGGCGATTGCACTGTTTAGTTTTAATCCGGCCGATCCATCATGGTCACAAACGGCTTGGGGCAGTGATATTCATAATGTCGGTGGTCTGGCCGGAGCTTGGCTCGCCGATACGCTATTTTTCATTTTTGGTTGTTTGGCCTATCCATTGCCAGTGATTGTGGCGGCGATGGCTTGGGTCACGCTGCGCACTCGTGATCAAGATGAGCAGATTGATTTTACCCTTTGGGCGACCAAGCTACTTGGCTTAACCATCCTTTTACTGACCAGTTGTGGCTTGGCGGACATCAACTTTGACGATATTTGGTATTTCTCATCGGGCGGTGTGATTGGCGATGTATTAACCAGCTTAGCGCTGCCCACGCTCAATTTACTCGGCACCACGTTAGTTTTACTTTTTTCATGGGGAGCTGGCTTTACGTTGCTGACTGGGATCTCTTGGTTGCGGATCGTCGAGTGGATTGGTGAGCGCAGTATTAGTGCGTTTATTCGCGTATTGAGTCGGCTACGTGGTGAAAAAAGCGAACGGCTGATCCCTGAGTTAATTAAGCCAGAATTGGTCAACGCAGATCTGCACCAACCTGAATTGCTCTCTGCAGAGTTGGAACCACCATTGTCCGCTACGAGCGAAGTTGCCCTTGTTGAACCCACACTTAACTCACGGCGCTTTAATATTCATATGCCTGAAGCGCGTGATAGCGCACCGATTGACCCATCGTCGCTGCGTCAACCTGAACCGCCAGCACCAGAAGTAATAATCGCTGAGCCAGCTAGGTTTTCGACTCGTACTCAGCAGTGGGATGCCACGATTGAAGAGCTCGATCAACAAGCGCGTTTGGTAGATGATTATGCCGATGAATTGGCTGAGCAAAACTCAATCACTCATCTGGCTGACAACCCTGTATCGCCGGTTATCACGTCAGACGATGAAACGAGTGATGAGCCTTTTAGCCACAGTTTTAACGTCGATATTGCCGATGAAGAGAGTGAACCGCGCATCTCAAATATGGATTGGTCAGAAGAGGAGCTTGATGAGTTACCTGCGATTTCGATGGAACCTGAGTTGGATGCGCAAGATGATGATCAATTCGCGGATAGCGATGTCAGTGCATTTCAAAATATTGTCGCGCAAGCACAGGCCAGTGTGGCGGCCAAACAGAACCCATTTTTAGTGCAGCAAGCGGTCAATTTACCTAAGCCGACCGAGCCCATGCCGACCTTAGAGCTGCTGTATCACCCAGAGAAGCGTGAAAACTTTATCGACCGCGAAGCACTAGAAGAGATCGCGCGTTTGGTGGAAGCCAAATTAGCCGATTACAAAATCCAAGCTCAGGTAGTGGATATTTTCCCTGGTCCAGTGATTACTCGTTTTGAATTGGATTTAGCGCCTGGGGTTAAAGTTAGCCGTATTTCTAGCCTTTCGATGGATTTAGCTCGCTCATTATCGGCGATGGCGGTTCGGGTTGTGGAAGTGATCCCAGGTAAACCCTATGTGGGGCTGGAATTGCCCAATATGTCACGTCAGACGGTGTATCTTTCTGATGTGATTGCCAGCGCCCAGTTTAAAGAATCAAAATCACCAACCTCAGTGGTCCTTGGACAAGATATTGCTGGCGACGCAGTAGTGGTAGATCTGGCTAAAATGCCACATGTGCTGGTGGCTGGTACCACGGGCTCCGGTAAATCGGTCGGCGTCAACGTGATGATCCTGAGCATGCTTTATAAAGCGTCTCCGGAAGAGGTTCGTTTCATCATGATTGACCCTAAAATGCTTGAGCTTTCGGTTTATGAAGGCATTCCTCACTTGCTCGCTGAAGTAGTCACCGATATGAAAGATGCGGCGAATGCTCTGCGTTGGTGTGTGGGTGAAATGGAGCGACGTTATAAGCTGATGTCCGTGCTTGGGGTGCGTAACATCAAAGGCTTTAATGATAAGTTACGCATGGCCGCAGAAGCGGGGCATCCGATCTACGATCCGCTCTGGAAAGAGGGTGATAGTATGGAGAGCGAGCCACCGCTGTTGGAAAAATTGCCTTATATTGTGGTGGTGGTTGATGAATTTGCCGATCTGATGATGGTGGTCGGTAAAAAAGTTGAAGAGTTGATCGCCCGTTTGGCACAAAAGGCTCGTGCGGCTGGTATTCACCTGATTTTGGCCACTCAGCGTCCATCGGTCGATGTGATCACCGGACTGATTAAAGCCAACATCCCAACTCGGGTCGCCTTTACGGTATCGACCAAAACGGATTCGCGAACCATTTTGGATCAAAGTGGTGCGGAATCATTGCTCGGTATGGGGGATATGCTCTATTTACCACCGGGTTCAAGCCACACGATTCGGGTACATGGTGCTTTTGCTTCGGACGATGATGTGCATGCGGTCGTTAATAACTGGAAAGCGCGCGGTAAACCGAATTACATCAGCGAAATCATTCAAGGTGATCATGGCCCTGAAGCGATGTTGCCGGGTGAGCAGTTAGAATCGGATGAGGATCTCGATCCGCTATTTGATCAAGTGGTTGAGCATGTGGTTGAAACACGCCGCGGCTCGGTCTCAGGTGTTCAACGCCGCTTTAAAATTGGCTATAACCGAGCAGCACGCATCGTTGAGCAACTTGAAGCACAAGGTATTGTCAGTTCTCCGGGCCATAATGGTAACCGCGATGTGCTTGCCCCTGCGCCAATGCGTGATTAATCAAGCATCACTACGTGGTTAAAAAATAACTAAGGCGCTATAAGCGCCTTAGTTATTTGAATCCTTCAATTATGGATGAGGGTAAGCCGTCGCGCTCGAGCGTTAGCTAAACGCTATGCTTTTAATAGTTTAGCCAACTGTGCCAGCACGAAAATCGCTAACGCGATTAAATTGGCAGCAAAAATAATCACTAGCCATTGCGGCATTGAAAGGGTTAAAAATTGCCAGACAATTTTACTGCAATCGCCATAAGCTTCGAACAGGTTAGGAGCCCATTGATTCAGCGGTGCCCAAGCCGGAAAGGTAACAAACAGATCACAGGTGGCAAAAGGTGATGGATTGAACTGATAGTTGACATGTTCAATCGCCAAGCTCAAACCTTTATAGCTGCTGGCTCCCCAAGCGGCAAAACCGAGCCAACGCACCACTGGATTTTGTGGTGCCACCGCACCGATTAACGCGGCAGCTCCGATACCCAACATCGCAATACGTTCGTAGATGCACATCACGCAAGGCGCAAGCTGCAGTATATGTTGGAAATACAGCGCACATAAGGTAAAGAAAACCACAAAAGCCAGTAGCAATAGCCAAGCTAGCCGTGATTGAGAAAAGCGGTTCAGTGAACAGAGTAAACGCACAGATAGATCCTTTTGAAAAAAGCTCTGAATAACTCAGAGCTTTTTAGCTTGGATTAGTTTCCGGTGCAACGCAAATTTAGTGGCCATTGGGCAGTAGCGTTGCCGTCGGCACGGGGTGATGAGTGATCCAGCCCAAACTATAGAAAAGCTCGGTCATTGGCTCTAGCAAGAACATGATGCTAATAAAACCGATCAGTGATAGCGCTAGGGTATAAGGGAACGCCATCACGACCATGCGCCCATAAGAGAGCCGGATCAGCGGTGCGAGTGCTGAGGTTAATAAAAACAGGAAGGCGGCTTGGCCGTTCGGGGTCGCAACCGAAGGTAAATTGGTACCGGTATTGATGGCGACCGCCAATAAATCAAACTGATCGCGCGAAATCATCCCTTCAATTAGTGCAGTTTTTACTTCTGTGATGTAGACCGTACCGACAAACACGTTATCTGACACCATAGATAACAAGCCATTGGCGACATAAAATAAGGCAAGTTGGGTGCCATGATCTTCGACATTAAGTACTGCATCAATCAAGGGTTTAAACAGCTCTTGGTCGATAATGACAGCGACAATCGAGAAAAACACGGTCAGTAACGCGGTGAAAGGTAGTGCATCTTCGAAAGCCTTGCCGAGTGAATGCTCTTCAATAATGCCAGTAAATGCGGTGGCGAGAATGATCACCGATAAACCGATTAGACCGACCGCTGCTAAATGGAGCGCTAAACCCACAATCAGCCATACTGCGATCATGCCTTGTACCCAAAGTTTGGCGATATCTTGCTTGGTGAGATTTTGGCGTTGTTCTGCATCAAAATCGAGCAAAATTTGCCGCACATTGGTAGGCAAATGTGCGCCATAACCAAACAGCTGGAATTTTTCGATCAGCGCGCAAGTGATTATGCCAGCGATAAATACCGGTACCGTAACCGGAGCCATACGCAGTAAAAACTCACCAAATTGCCAGCCTGCTTGATCGGCGATGATCAGGTTTTGCGGCTCACCAACCATAGTGGTAACGCCACCCAATGCGGTTCCCACCCCAGCATGCATAAGTAATGAGCGTAAAAATGCGCGATAACGTTGTAAGTCATCACGAGTCAATTCCGATACGCCATCATCATCGTCTTGCTCATCGGCCTTTTCATCGGCTGCAGACAAACTGGGCTGACCTGAGGCTACTTTGTGATAAATCGAATAAAAACCTACCGCGACACTGATGATCACGGCAATCACGGTTAATGCATCGAGAAAGGCGGACAAAAAGGCCGCGGTGACACTAAAGGCAATCGAAAGGAGGATTTTAGAACGAATACCAAGCAGGATCTTGGTAAAAATGAACAGTAGCAACTGTTTCATAAAGTAGATGCCTGCGACCATAAATACCAGCAGCAGCAGCACTTCAATATTGGCGACCAGTTCATGTTTGACTTGTTCTGGGCTGGTCATGCCAATCGCAATCGCTTCTAGTGCCAGTAATCCGCCAGGCTGTAGCGGATAGCACTTCAGAGCCATCGCGAGAGTAAAAATAAACTCAATCACCAGTAACCAACCGGCCAAGAACGGATTGATAAAAAAGAACACGATAGGATTAATAATAAGAAAAGCGATGATGGCTACTTTGTACCAATCAGGCGCTTTACCAAGGAAATTTTTGATAAACACATTTCCGAGGGATATTGGCATGGTGATTACTCTTAAGTTGTTATCCCCTTCCTACTTGAAGCTGCAGCGGTGTTGGCTACGTTCGTTCACCTCAATCACATAGTTTGCCTATGCTCATCGGGACTCACTTACTTGCCGCCTACCTGCAACTCCAAGTCGTTTGGGTATAGGTGATGACTTTAGTTTGCATCTGCGGTTAATGATTGGCTGGCCTGCCGCCAACGCATCATTCCAAATCGTGTGGATATTGAACTTACAACGAAATTGCACCGTTAAATAATAGTCAACAATCAACAGGATGATGATAAAAAATTGGCTAGCTTTAGTTAAAAACGCGATCAAGGTGGCGTATGCCATGGATTAAACCATCTAAAAAATCACCTAGTCGCGGTCAGTCAGGCAAAATGGAATTTAATACATATTAACTCGGAATAAATACCTCTTTGGAGTAAGTTTATTTTGCTAAAAAGATTCATCAAAGTGTGAGCTAACTCTATTTAATTCCAAGTAATTTATGTGGTTCGGTGTATGCAAATTTATTTCAGCTTATTTTTGCAGCAAATGGCTCCAGTTGGTTCTGTTAGGTTAAATTAGAGTAATTACACTATTTCAGCTTTGTGACAAGAATAGTGCTGCTTGGTTTTCGGCGAAGAGCAACTAGTGGTATGATGAGTGCCATTCGACCCAAATAAAATAAGCATTGGATAACTGATTAATGGTCATTAAGGCAAAAAGCCCAGCAGGTTTCGCTGAGAAGTACATTATTGAAAGTATTTGGAATGGTCGCTTTCCCCCTGGCTCGATTTTACCTGCAGAGCGTGAGCTTTCTGAATTGATCGGCGTGACGCGTACCACTTTGCGAGAAGTATTACAGCGTTTGGCGCGTGATGGCTGGCTGACAATCCAGCACGGTAAACCAACCAAAGTGAATCAGTTTATGGAAACTTCCGGGTTACATATCTTGGACACCTTGATGACACTCGATGCCGACAATGCCACCAGTATTGTGGAAGATCTGCTGTCGGCGAGAACCAATATTAGCCCTATTTTTATGCGCAATACTTTCAAACTCAATAAAGAGAGTGCTGAGCGCATCATACTCAATGTGATTGAATCGTGTGAGGCGCTAATTCAAGCCCCATCTTGGACGGAGTTTATTACCACTTCACCTTATGCTGAAAAAATTTTGCAGCAGGTCAAAGAGGATAGCGAAAAAGATGAGTTGAAGCGGCAGGAGATCTTGATCGCGAAGACCTTCAATTTCTATGACTATATGCTGTTTCAGCGCTTGGCGTTCCACTCTGGGAATCAGATTTATGGCTTGATTTTTAATGGGGTAAAGAAGCTATACGATCGGGTCGGCTGTTACTACTTCTCTAATCCGCAAGCGCGTGAATTAGCGATGGATTTTTATCGCCAATTATTGGCGGTTTGCCAAAGCGGTGAACGAGAGCAATTGCCTCATGTGATCCGTCAATACGGTATTGCCAGTGCTCACATCTGGAATGAGATGAAAATGACCTTGCCATCGAACTTTACTGAAGATGATTGTTAGGATAGTTGAGTGAGTCTTGGCTCCAAACTCCAAAACCGCACAGCTTGCAGTCAAAGCAGTGCGGTTATCACATCAAGCCAACGGGATAAGGATTAATGTCCTCCGGCCTCTTTGAACCATTGCGTCAAATGGGTTTTTAGATCTCTTAACTCGTCAGGGCCGATCAGCGCTAGCCCCAGATCGGCGGCACGAGTAATATCATTGTGGCGTAATGGCCGGAAGCTAACCAACATCGCTCGGGCTTGTAAACCGCCAAGCAGATCACGCAGCGATTCCAGTTTGTACAAGGTATCGTCACCATCATCGCGCATACCTTTGGTTTTGCATTCAATGATGTGCAATTTGTTATTGACTACCGTGGCGACATCCAACTCGTTACGTACCTCACGTTCGCCGATTTGACGATAAACTTGAACATTGAGCGAGCTATCTTGAATGGTGGGCAGATCATCTTGTATTTGCTTCACGGTGTTATGCACCAGCGCTTCTAGCCATTCACCATTGGCAAATCGACGTGCTTCTTCACTACTGAAAGTTAGGGTGCCATTAGCATAATGGGCGAGATTGGCATCGACCAAGTCAGCTATTAATAAATTGAGTTCACGATAACCTTGTTGTTTATCGGATAGCTCAACATCGAGTCGTTGTTCCTTGCGGCAAGTAGTGGCCAAATAATTCAACGTGGCTAGACCGGGACCGAATTCCAACGCTTTTCCAGCCCAGCGTTCGCCTAATTGGTGCTGCCGTTGGTCTAATGGTGGGGGAATTTGGTATGGATTGAATTCAGCTCGCGCACCAAAAATGGTCAGATAATCGGCGATGGTGATGTGATCTTGCACTTGAGTGTCCTGATTTCCATCAGGGTAAAGCCAGCACAGGCAATCACTGTTTGGCTCGACCACAAAGATCGGCCACTGATAGCTACGAAAAATTTCATAGGCAGAGAGTAAGCGATGACGTAGGCCACAACTGGCATTAAATTTGACCTCATCTCCCCGAGCTTGCAATGTGGCAGCCAACTGACCAATCGCATTTTTGATGGCAGAAGTATTGGCTCCTGCTGGGATCTCAAAAAAATCCGAGCCAATAGCGCGTTGTTGTAATACCGCACTCAGGCGCTGGAACATCAATTGCTGGCTTTGGTCGCCAATGAAAATAATGTGGCGGCTGAGCATTCGGTTATCGAGTAGCGGTGTGATTAAGCGTACCGGATCTTGGTCAATAATCCCGACGTGAATTGCCATAAACCATCCTCATCAGTGGCTTGCCGAAATCAAGCAAACCTTGGGTAAGTGTTATCCGTCATATAACGGTCAAGAGCCCAAAAAACAAGAGCGACTCCGGTGAAAAGTCGCTCTTTGAGGAAAAATTGACACTAAGCTGTTGTAGTGAACCGTTGGGTTAGAGTTTAAATCGATGTACTAATGAACTCTGTTGTTCGGCCAGTGTGGTTAAGTTGGTGCTAGTTTGCGCGATTTGCGACATCGCTTGATAGCTTGCATCAGAGATATGGTTGATATCTTCAATGCTGCGTGCAATCGAGCTGGTGGTCTCATTTTGTTCACCCGCGGCTTGAGAAATATGGGTACTCATATGACTAATTTCGATGATTAAAGCTTGAATTTCCTCCATCGCACTGTTGGCATGGGAAGCTTGTTCAACCGACAGTTCCATATCTTGCATACAACTTTCAATCACATTATTGGCCAGTGAAGAGCTAGCTTGCAGATTGCTGATCATTGACTCGATTTCTGAAGTTGATTGAGTGGTACGCTGGGCCAGCACACGGACTTCATCTGCGACCACCGCAAAACCGCGCCCTTGTTCACCCGCACGTGCTGCTTCAATGGCGGCATTGAGTGCCAACAGGTTGGTTTGTTCGGCAATGTTGCGGATTACATCAAGGATTGAGCCGATCTGGCTACTCATCTTACGTAAATCCGCCACGGCTTTGACCGACTCAATTAAACGCGCTTCTAGCTGACCAATGGTGCTGATATTGGTGCTCATAATATGGCGACCAGATTCAGAAGCTGCTTCTACTTGCTGGACCATCGCCAGAGAATTTTGCGCACTATTGGCAACTTCTTGCACCGAATGAGCCATTTCAGTCATCGCAGTCGCCACATTTGAGGTTTGCTCTCGTTGGCTATTGAGCTGGCTTTGCGCACTCAGTGAGGTGTTTTGGTTATTGGCTGCGGTAGCGGTTAAATCATCGGATGCGCTGTTTAGTTTGACTAAAATCTCGTGCAAGCTATCTGCGAGAGTGTTGATATGGCGACTTAAGCGACTAAATTCATTATTGGAGCTAATTTCAATCCGTTGGGTCATATTACCTTGGGTTAGGCTTTCTAATGCTTTTAGAATGCGGGTGACAGGTTCGCGCACACTGTGTGCTAAGTGATAGCCGATCGCCGTGGCGAGCAAAATAACCGCAACGCTAATCACCAACGCTTTGATGACGCCTTGCTGGTAAACCGTACCCGCTTCGGCAAGAGATTGATTGAGATCATCAGTCGCGGTGTGGTTAAACGCGTCTAAAATGATCATCGCATTATCGACTTGATTAGCGAGATTGGTGATGTTGTCATACAGCGCGGTTCTGGCTCGTAAATACTCATCATGTTGATCGAGTACCCCACCTTTTTGGCCAATATCTCGACTAAATTTTTCGACTAATTCATCAAAACGATCTTTTAATTGTGGCATTTGGGTTGCCAGCCCACGGTAGGCATAATTCAGATGCGTGACCGCCTTCCGATTCTGATTAACCGCTTTGTCGACAAAAACCACATCGGAACTGGCTAATGCATCGGAGGTGATCACTTCGGCATCTTTCAATTTGATGAAATAACTTTTCGCCATCACCTTGACTGAAATGCTGTCGTTATTGTCGACAAACTCTTTCATACCGATACTTAACTCTGAGTGCAGGCGTTGAAACTCACGGGTTGATTTTTGCACCGACTCTTGCGCAGCAAACATCGCCTGATAATTATTCATGGCTAAATCTGCTTCGTTAAAATAACGTGCTTCGAGCTGTTTTAGTTCAGCAAGTGGCTGTTCAAGTTTGGGATGATTTAGGCTTGCTTGACTCAATGCCGCAAGAACGGTTTGAAATTGCCGTTTTGATTCGACAAATTCTTGACGCATGTCTTGCATGCGTGCCGTGTTTTGCGTGGTCAAAAAATCTTTAAACGATTTATCGGCCGATAACAATTGAACACTGGTTTGGTTTGACAACGAAACCAAAGGTAGCGCGATGTTAGAGACGCTTTCAAAATTACTGTGGATCTGACTCATGCCACGCAATACGATTGTGACGGTAACAATAAACATAATAATAATGAGTGCAAAACCTGCATACATACGTCTAATTACGGAACCCCGCATATGTTCTCTCCCTCGAAAATGACGCATTCTGATGAAAATAAATGAAAGACAAAGGTGTCTTAAAAAAATAACAAAACGATCCGCATTGTATTGAGGTTGAGAAACGCATTTTATGACCGAGACAGCAAAAAAACTCTTTCAGCAGTGAACTGGCTCGGGTTCTGTTAACTGTACAGTGTTTTTTATTGAGCTTTGGCACTGCTTAACGCATACTCAAATCAGAAATTTTTCAATCCCAAGCTTTGTATGGAGTCACTCATGGCGCAAGAAACCATTTTCAGTAAAATTGTTCGCAGAGAAATTGCGGCCGATATTCTTTATCAAGATGATCTGGTCACTGCATTTCGCGACCTTCATCCGCGTGCGCCAAGCCATATTTTGATCATTCCGAATAAGTTGATCCCAACGGTGAATGATGTAGAAATGGCCGATGAATTAGCGCTAGGCCGGATGTTCACTGTGGCCAAAAAAATCGCCCAACAAGAAGGGATTGCCGAAGATGGTTACCGTTTGATCATGAATTGTAATTCACACGGCGGCCAAGAGGTCTATCATATTCATATGCATTTAGTCGGCGGCCGTCCTTTAGGTCCTCTCTTAATGGGTTAAACCAGAGTAGGTTGTGCCAAGGTGACCAATTAAAGTGATTCAATATATGCAACGTTTTTTCTCGCGCATTACACTGATTTTGACACCATTACTGCTCGCGGGGTGTAGCAATCTCACCGCGGGCAATCTTTTTAGTCATTACAGCGCACAAAACAGTGGATTACACCAATCGGTTGCCGCAGGGCAATATCAGCAAGCGACACAATTATTGCCGGAATATGTGGCAGGCGAGGTGCTCGATAACCTTGAAAGAGGTCGCGTTTATTTTCTTAATCAACAATACGCCGAAAGTCGACAAAGTTTAGCGGCCGCTGATCAAGCAGTGCAGCAGCAGCAAGATCGCGCGATCATCTCACTGAGTAGTAGTGCAACCAGCGTTGGTTCACTGGCAGTTAATGATAATTTAAATGAATATGAGCCTAGCGATTATGAGCTAGGCTTTTTACATTTGTACTTAGCGTTGAACTATGTACGCAGCAATGATTTAAATAGCGCATTGGTCGAAATTCGGCGGGCTAATCAAGTGCAGGAGCAAGCTAAACAGCAGCGAGAACAGCAGTTGGGGAAAGCTGAGCAAGAGATGCGTGCCCAAGGCTTATCACCAAATTTAGGGAGTGTGCTGGCTCAATACCCAGATGCGGGTAAAAGTTTACAAGCGGTACAAAATGGCTATCTGCTTTACCTGTCTGCGCTACTTTATGAAGCCGATAACGATTTGAACTCAGCTTATGTCGACTATCGCCGAGCACTGGCGGTGGCACCCAATAATCGCGCGGTGATCGACGGTACGTTGAGGGTCGCGTCGCGCTTAGGGATGACGCAAGATCTTGCATTACTTAAGCAGCAATACGGCGAACCGCAACGTTTGGCGGCTGGGCAAGCCCGAGTGATCGTGCTGGCTGAGCAGGGCATTGTGCAAGCCAAACAAGGGTGGCGCATTGCTTTACCGTTATTTGACAGTCGTGGTAACACCGCGTTGTATTCTCTTGCACTGCCGTATTACCCGTCATCAGTGTTAGCCAATAATTCGCCATTATTACTCAATGGCCGTCAACTGACATCAATGCCAGTGATGGATGTGAACTTAATGGCCTCCAACGCATTAAGTGAGCAAATGCCGACATTAGTATTGCGTCAAGCTCTGCGGGTGATTGCGAAAGACCAACTGCGCAAAGAGGCTGCCAAAGATGAGGATGTGGCGAATTTAGTGTTTAATATTTGGAATACCTTAACCGAGCAGCCCGATACGCGCAGCTGGTTAACTTTGCCTGCGACTGTTAATACTGCCACTCAAGTGGTCAGTGCAGGCGATCAAGTGCTGGATATTGCAGGGACTCGCTATACCTTCCATGTTCCAGAAAATGGCACTGCATTAGTTTGGCTATCACAGCAAGCTAATAGTGCGACCATTTGGCATAAACAACTGGGGATACGCTAATGAAAACATGGCTATTCGCTGTACTAACTGGGTTACTGTTGGTGGGATGCAGTGCGAATACTGCGGGCTTGCGCGTTGATGGTGCATCGCGACAGGTGTTATTTAATGACAGCAGTTTGAGCAACCATCTCAAGATTGAGGGCATCACAACCACACTGGTTGATGGCCATACCCGAGGGGTAGTGCAGATCCTCAATCAAAAGAAAAGTGACTTGAATATTCAGTATCGGTTTTACTGGTATGACAATGATGGGCTTGAGGTGAACACCAAGTTAAGTCCTTGGAAAATTGTGATTTTGCGCGGTATGGAGACGGTGTCACTGAGTGAGATTTCCGTGAATCCTAATGGCAAGCAGTTTCGCGTCCAGATCCGCGAAAACAGTCAATAAACGAAAAAACAATCAATAAACACAAAAACAGTCAACCAACAAGCAAGTCACCAATAAAGAATCAGTGTGTTAAGAGGAATTATGATGAAAAAAAGTATTTTTGCCCTGCTAGGTTTAGCGGTCATTTTAGGCGGATGTTCAAATAAAGTCAGTTACGGTGATGCTCAAGCTGTGGAAACCGTCACGGTCGATTTTGGCTCTACCGATTTGCAGAAAATTGCGGCCGAAATGGTTGATAGTATGATGATGTCAGGCTCGGTGGCGGCGATAACGCGTGATAGCCGTCCGATTGTTTTTGTTGAGCGGATTAAGAACAAAACCAGTGAGCATATTGATACTGAGTCGATCACCGATACCATCAGTACCAAAATGCTCAATTCCGGTAAGTTCCGTTTTGTTGATATGGATCGGGTGGAAGCGGTACGCAATCAGCTTAACTTCCAAAATAACGATGAGCTAGTCAATCAAAGCACGGCGATTCAGTTTGGTAAAATGGTCGGCGCGCAATATATGTTGTACGGTAACCTTTCGAGCATTAACAAAAGTGCTGGTAAGGATAAAGATGTCTATTACAAGATGACCATGCGTTTGATGGATTTACAAACCGGCTTAATTGAGTGGGCTGACGAAACAGAAATTCGTAAACAACAATCGAAGAGTCTGCTCGGTTTTTAGTGCGTAGTTTTTTAACGTATAGGGTTTTTAACACCTAGGTTTTTCACGCATGGCTTTTTAAAGCATGGATAGGAAAGGAGTGACATGATGGCAAAGATTGCGTGGCGAGAAGCTTGTTCGCTCGACCCTACTTTGTTGTCATTGAACCACTTTTTCTCGCAGCCTCCGGATTATGCGCAGACCTTAACCGGAGGTCTGACCAATCGTTGCTGGAAAATTGTGGCTGGTGAGCGTGCTTTTGTATGGCGTCCGGTGACGGCGATCACCAAAGCATTTTCAATTTCTCGCGTTCAAGAATATCAAATACTTAAAGCGATTGAGCATGCTGCGATTGGTCCTAAAGCGGAACTGATTAATCCACAAGGTTTGTTGGTTGAGTGGATCGCCGGAGAATCTCTGACCGATAATCTTACCTTTGATTCGTTACTCAAAACTCAAACCCGCATCCATCAATTGGCGATTCATCGCATCCCAGTTGCTCCATTTAATTATCTTGGTCGAATCGATCATTACTGGTTGCAAATCGGTGATGGGTTGAAATCGGACTCAATTAAAGCGCTGTATGCCAAGTGGCGTAACATCCCCAATTTGGTGGATGTTGGCCAAGCGTTATGCCACTTTGATCTGGCTGGTTATAACATGGTTGGCAGTGCACAGGGGCCGCGAGTGATTGATTGGGAATATGCCGCGTTAGCGGATCCGAGGATTGATTTAGCACTGAGTATTGATGTCGCCGATCACCCTGTGCAAGAGGCGGTATTTCGTTATTGCCAATTGCGTCAATTATCCGCGATTGATGATTGGGTGGAAGGGGTACTCGCGTGGCAGCCGCGTACCACAATGTTAGCGATGCTTTGGTATCTGCTTGCTTATCAGTTGTGGGGCGATGAGCTTTATCGGCTGCAGGCACAGCGCTTAGAGAAAATTCTGTTGGCGGCGAGTTAGAGTTAGCACCGTAATTTAACCCTACAGCTCGTAGTGGATTAAAATTCTTCGTGATAGAGTGAAGTTTCAAGCAACGGGGGAAATATTATGATTATTTATTTACATGGATTTGATTCAACCAGCCCGGGCAACCATGAAAAAGTGCTGCAATTGCAGTTTATTGATAGTGATGTACGTTTTATTAATTACAGCACCTTACATCCAAAACACGATATGCAACACTTGTTGAAAGAAGTGGATAAAGCGATCCATCAATCGGATGATCCGCAGCCGTTAATTTGTGGTGTTGGGCTTGGTGGTTACTGGTCAGAACGGATTGGCTTCTTGTGTGGAATAAAACAGGTGCTGTTTAATCCTAATTTGCATCCCGAACGTACGATGCTTGGTCGAATTGATCGCCCAGAAGAATATGACGATATTGCGACCAAATGCGTAGCAAAATTTCGCGCCAAGAACCAAGGCCGCTGTTTAGTGATCTTATCGCGTCAGGATGAAATCCATGATAATCAGTGCAGCGCGCAAGAGTTGCAGGATTATTATCCAATCCGATGGGATGAAACTCAGACACATAAATTCAAAAAGATTTCTCACCATTTACAAACGATTAAGGCTTTTAAAAGCGCCTAATTGTCCAAACTGATGATATGCAGCAACAGTCTCTTCGTGAGGCTGTTTTATTTTATCGTTACCCACCAGAAACCTCATCAAAGCACATCAATCTATAGTTGCAGGATCCAATCAGGCCGATATAATGGCTCACACTAAAATTTATTGATAAATATCAAAAAAAATTGAGAGCGAGTGATAAACTTGCCAATAACTTGTGCTAACGCAAGCTTTTGCTACCTTATAACGTGTTGCTGAGAGTAATCCACCCGCACCCAAATCTGCCAGTCAGCCAATAAGTTGCTGCTGGTAACCCATTTTCTCAGCGCGAGTGATCGAGCTGGATAATAATTATTAATCTTTAGTTGAGGATTGTTGCTGTGACACGAATTATCGTTGTAGGTGGTGGCGCTGGCGGTTTAGAGCTAGTCACCAAACTGGGTCGCACTCTTGGTCGTAAGGGACGAGCCAATATTACGCTAGTGGATCGTAATTCAAGCCATTTGTGGAAACCACTGCTGCATGAAGTGGCCACTGGTTCATTGGATGAGGGGGTAGATGCGCTCAGTTACCGTGCACATGCGAAGAATCACCGTTTTGATTTCCAGCTTGGTAGTTTGGAGTCGATTGACCGCGACAATAAAACCATCACGTTAAGTGAGCTCAAAGATGAGCACGGTGAGCTGCTGATGCCTAAACGTGATTTAGCATACGATATGTTGGTATTAGCGATTGGCTCAACCTCGAACGATTTCAATACCCCAGGGGTGAAAGAGCACTGTATTTTCCTAGATAGTCCTGAGCAGGCTAATCGCTTCCGTACTGAGATGAACAATGAGTTCCTCAAGCTGCACGCGAAAAACGGTCAGGGTACGGTTGATATTGCGATTGTGGGTGCAGGTGCGACTGGGGTTGAACTGTCTGCTGAACTGCACAATGCCGTCAAAGAACTGCACACTTATGGCTTTGGCGATCTTGATTCAAGTAAATTGAATGTTAATCTGATTGAAGCGGGTGAGCGTATTTTACCTGCGTTACCCCCACGTATTTCTGCTGCTGCACATCAAGAGTTGACCAAACTTGGGGTGAATGTGCGTACCATGACGATGGTGACTAAAGCGGAGCAAGACGGTTTAACCACCAAAGATGGTGAAAAAATTGCGGCACAGATTATGGTATGGGCGGCTGGCATCAAAGCACCTAACTTTATCAAAGATATTGCCGGTCTAGAAACCAACCGCATCAATCAACTGGTGGTGAAAAATACCCTACAAACGACCCGTGACGATGACATTTTTGTGATTGGTGATTTGGCACAATGCACGCAAGCCGATGGTAAATTTGTCCCACCACGCGCTCAAGCTGCCCATCAAATGGCTTCATTGGCATTTCGTAATATCGTGGCCAAAATGTATGGTCGCGAATTGAAACACTACGTGTATAAAGATCATGGTTCATTGGTATCACTCAGCCGTTTCTCAACCGTCGGTAGTTTGATGGGTAACCTCACTCGTGGTTCGATGATGGTTGAAGGACGTATTGCGCGCGTCGTTTATATTTCGCTGTATCGTATGCACCAAATGGCTTTGCATGGTGTGTTTAAAACCGGACTGATGATGTTAGTCGGTAGAATTAACCGAGTGCTTAGACCCAACCTTAAATTACACTAAGACTTCCCAACGAAACAAACCAAGCGGCCAATGGCCGCTTGGTTTGTTTGGTGTGGAACTTAAAGCTACTGTAATGGAACCCGAACTGTCGCCGAGCGGAAGCTGTTATGGCTTAACCAACTTGGCAGTGGCGGATTAGGGTCGTCATTATTCACCGCTGAGAAATGGAAAGCATATTGCTCCCATGTCCGAGTGGCATTTTGCCAAGGTTTACTTGGGTCTGCCGATTCATACACATATACACCATGGTTGATTTTGCTGTCGCGATCGTAATCATTGGCCACCATGATCAGTGCTGCATTATTGTCGCCGGCCAAATCGACGACGATAGGGTATTCCCACAGTGTGCCTGATGAGTTGGCAATAGTGCTTAATACCTGACCGGTTTTACCATCAAGAATGCGCATTCTTAAACGATCTTGCACGAGCACTTCATCGATGCCATCACCAGTGAAATCGTAGGCCGACACTCCAATCTTACCGCTGTTTAAATCATCATTTGCTACAGACCAGACTTGGTTACCTGCCGCATCGTACATATCAACCGCATAATATCCGGCATATACGATGCCCATATGTGAGGCGTCGGTACTGAGTTTACCGGTCAAAAATTGCACCGCGTTAACCTGCTGTAATTGCTTGATCTGATGTGGTGGTTTACTCCACACATTGACCCCTAACAGTTGTGAGTCTTGTGGGACCTCATAACGAACTGTCGTCGATTTTGACAGCATTACTGGAACTGGGTAAGGAATGGTTTTTTCTTTCCATACCGGTGCTAAGTAGGAGACTTGCTTGGTGTGCCAGCCAAATAACCAATAAGACACCGTTTTGCTTTGCCATTCAAAGTCTAAGTAAGTGATGGTTTTGGTTTTCCATTCAAAACTCGGATAAGTAAAAGCTGAATCCTTAGTCCCAACAGTGACTTGTTCGCCATTATCGAGTGTAAAGATCATTTCAAGTATTCCGTAAGTCCACCAATATTTATTCTTACCATAAGTCACTTCAATGGCGCGGACTTTACTGGTATCGATGCTGCTTACTGAGCCACCGTTACCCCCAAACATGGTTTGGCTATTTACACCTATTGCATCAACTACCGCACCAGAGCGAATCAGTAGTGGTTGGCCTGGTTCGACTACGATCTTTTGGCGATCACCCCACTCGGAGTAACCGTACACCAAAGATTCGGCATCGACTGTGGTTGCGATCCGACTCGGTTTGGCCAAGAAACTGGAAACGGCTTGTACGCTACCGCCAGGATTAGATGGGTTATTGACCTGCCATTTCACACTGCCATCGTGTTCAAGCACCGCGATGGTACTGTTTTGCGCGGTGCTAAGTGACGCCGGAACAGAAACAATCAGTTCAGGTTGTGGATCCGAATCGAGGTTAGCGACAGAAGAGAACCACACAGTATCGTTGGCGGAATATTGCCATAAATACGCACCACTATTTTGGTACAAGGTGCCATTGGCAAACACTTCACGTTGGCCATCATCATCGCTATCAAAGGCCAGCGAACTGGGAGCCCAGTCATGGCTAAACAGTAGACCCGAATGGTAGTTGTACACGCCATCGGCCGCTAAAATATCAATCTGGCCATCGTTATCAAGATCGGCAAGGCTAATATCGCCGACAGAACGCCAGCCAGAGGCTGATTTCAGCAATTGCTGTTTGAGGTTGCCTTGGTGATCGACAATATTGATATAGGGGCTTAGCCCGCTGGTGGAGACAATTTCGACGATTCCATCGCCATCAAGATCTGCGGCAGCGGGAGCATAGCGTGCATCGGCAATCACTCCACCATTGCTGTAGTCCCAAAGCTCTGAACCATCAATGCCACTTAGTGCTCGAAGGTAGCCACCTTGGGAATATTGATTACCGGCAAAAGTCACAATCACAATGTCAGCCACATCATGCTGATCAATTTTTCCATCGCCATTATCGTCATTGAGCTGTACCACAATCGGGGTCGTCATCACTTGGTTAGACTCAGGATGAAAAGCACTGGTTGACCAAGACCATTTCAGTTGGGTTAGGATCTCATCTGCAGCATGGGCAGGATCTTGAATCCCCCAGCTACTGAGTACTACGGCCCCAAGGGTGCATAGGGGGAGGTTAAGTTTCATGGGCTGTCCTTATCGTTTATATCCAGATCGTATCTTCGTGTTATAAGCAGCATTAGATGGTGTTAGGGATGGAGGCTGATCACTAAGCAAACATGAAGAAAATATACTGATAGTGACAGGATTATCGGTGTTGGATCATGGATGATTCAACCCAACAACACTGCAACTTAGGAGAGTTCTTGTGTTACAGACAGATCTCATTGTTATAAATGAGATAGCGTAAGGTTTATGAGACAAATGCCTCGGGGGAATGGTCGTGGGGCTAACTATAATTGGCCAGCGGCCGTAGACAGGAACTGGGTTGGTAAAGGGGTTTGCCGCCACAATGGCTATCACGGCTCAAACCCCTAAGAGAGATTATTCGGCGACTCGACGGACTTGAATGATCACACCCATCAATGGGTGATCCAGATAGTGGGTTTCACCACTGCGCATCCGACGCTTTTGATCAAGCCGATAGCTTTTGAGGAAGCGTTGCTCTTGAACTTGCGGTGATACCGCTTCAAGCAACCCAGCTTGTACAGTCGCATCTTGCTCCTCTGGCATTAGACTCAGTTGCAATGGGGCATCTTGCAGTGTCACTTCACGCACGGCTGGTTTTTTCAAATCCAATAGTGCTTCGGCAAATAAAAAATGTTGTACATAGATTTGCAAAGTGCCATCTAGCTCATAAAGTGGTTTAGCAATGCTCATTTCGGTGACACCATCAATCGGAGCATCGCTAGTACGGCTGCCGATTGGGTTGCCGTCCGCCTGAAATTGATCCGCGAAATCTTGTCCAGCTTGGATATGAAATACTGGTGCCGCTTGGCGTCCCTGATCATTTTGTCGCCAAGCGGTATGCAGTAGTACCGTGAAACCGGCATGGTTACTTAATTTCTGAGCTTGCTCATTGAGTTGATAGGCCGATGAGGGCAGTAAAATGACACCTTTGCTTTGGCGAAAGCTGACATCGGCAAAACTGCCTGCGCGGGCAAAATTCAGTGGTGGTAGGCTATTGGGCCAAGATTCACTCACTTTTTCTGCATCGACCGCTCGTTTAAACATGATCACTTCAATATCAAACTGGCGAGCCGCCATGCTAGGCATAGCCAACAGCAATAGCAGCAGTGGGATCAATCGGTTCATTGTCACTCCATCGTTCAGTGCTCAACACTGGGTTATTACCTCAAGGCATTGCCTATCGGTGTTCAATTATTGCTGGTTAATCACCGACGTTGCTATAGCCTTGCTACTTGAAACTACAGCGGTGTTGGCTAGGTTCGGTCACCCCAATCACTCAGTTTGCTTATGCTCATGGGGACTCACTCACTTGCCGATAACTTAACGCGCAGGCAGCACATTTTGCTGGAAATTATGCAACATGTCAGCGACAAATTGGATCCGCGCACTGCGTTCAAGCAAAGGTAACGTAAATTTGAACTTAGTAGGTCCATCCATGGCAAACTGCTTAGGCTGCGATTGCAGCAGTTTAACCAAAAACAGTGGATTAATGTCAGCATTGGGATAGAACTCAATATAGCCACCCCGCTCATGGGCTTCAATTTTGCGTACTTTCAGCCGCATCGCATTCAGTTTTAGCTCAGCAATGGTCAGCAAGTTTAACGCGGCATCTGGCAATTTACCAAAGCGATCAATCAACTCGACTTTAAGCTCGGCTAACTCATCTTCATTTGCTACGCTGGCGATCTGTTTGTACATCGATAAGCGAGTATTGATATCTGGGATATACTCCTCAGGCAGTAAGGCCGGCAGGCGCATTTCGACTTCGGTTTGCTCGCGCAGCAGATCATCCAGCGCTGGCTCTTTACCTGATTTAAGCGCTTCAACGGCTTGTTCGAGCATCTCCATATATAAGGTAAAGCCGACCGATTGGATCTGGCCACTTTGCTCTTCGCCTAGCAGTTCACCAGCGCCGCGGATCTCTAAATCGTGAGTCGCGAGGGTGAAACCCGCCCCCAAATCTTCTAAAGAGGCGATTGCTTCTAAACGTTTCACCGCATCTTTGGTGATGGCTTTAGGTGGGGGCGTGAGTAAATACGCATACGCTTGATGATGCGAACGACCGACTCGGCCACGCAATTGATGTAATTGAGCTAAGCCTAAGTTGTCCGCACGATTAATAATAATCGTATTCGCGGTTGGGACGTCGATCCCGGTTTCGATAATCGTGGTACACACCAGTAAGTTAAAGCGCTGGTGGTAGAAATCGTTCATCACCTTTTCTAACTCACGTTCACGCATTTGGCCATGGGCAATGGTGATTCGGGCTTCAGGGATCAGCTTTTCTAAATCTGCTGCAACTTTATCGATACTTTCGACTTGATTGTGCAAGAAATAAACTTGGCCACCGCGCATGATTTCACGCAGCACCGCTTCGCGGATCACGCTCTCTTCGGTTTGGCGTACAAAGGTTTTGATGGCGAGCCGGCGTGCTGGCGGCGTAGCGATGATCGAGAGATCGCGCATACCACTCATCGCCATATTCAGAGTCCGTGGGATTGGCGTGGCGGTCAGGGTCAAAATATCCACATCGGCCCGCATCGCTTTGACTTTCTCTTTTTGCCGCACCCCAAAGCGGTGTTCTTCATCGACAATCAATAAACCAAGATCGGCGAATTGCAGCTCGCTCGATAATAATTTATGGGTGCCGACCAGAATATCAACCTTACCCTCGGCGACCTCTTGTAAGATCTGTTTTTGCTCCTTGGCCGATTTAAAGCGCGATAACACTTCCACGCGGATCGGCAAATTGGCAAAACGGTCGCGCAAATTCTCAAAATGTTGTTGAGCCAGTAGAGTGGTTGGCACTAATACCGCGACTTGTTTATTGTTATCGGTGGCGACGAAAGCAGCGCGCATCGCCACCTCGGTTTTACCAAAACCGACATCGCCGCACACTAATCGATCCATTGCTTTGGCTTGGCACATATCAGACAGTACCGCGTTGATCGCCATGGCTTGGTCGTCGGTTTCTTCAAACGGGAATGTGGCTTTAAAGGTCGCGTATTGTTCGCGATCAAGCTGGAATTTAAAGCCGGGTTTGATTTCACGTTTGGCATAAACATCGAGCAGTTCGGCAGCCACATCGCGCACTTTTTCTGCCGCTTTGCGACGGGCCTTAATCCAAGCTTCACCACCGAGCTTGTGCAATTGGGCCGACTCTTCTGCGCCGCCAGAATAACGGCTGATCAAATTGAGTGAAGAGACGGGCACATACAGCTTGGCTTCATTTTGGTACTCAAGCATCACGTATTCGCTGATCATGCCGCCGGCACTCAGCGTTTGTAAGCCTAAGTAACGACCAATCCCGTGATCGATATGCACCACCGGTTGCCCTGGTTTTAGCTCCGCCAGATTGCGGATCACCGCATCGCTATTGGTCGTGGTCTTGCGATCTTTTTTACGACGACGTTGCAGCACGCGATCGCCAAGTAAATCACTCTCACAAATTAGTGCGATCGGTGATGGATTATCATGACCGGTGAAGATAAATCCGTGTTCGGCTGCGCCTAAGATCAGCGAAAATTTCTCGGGTTGCTGACACGCCGCGCTGAACGTAGGGTGATTCACTGGGCGTAACTTAATCCGTTGCAGCAGTTCCAGCAGCGCTTCACGGCGACCTTCCGATTCGACCGAGAAAATGATCTTGCCGGTGAACTGTTCACTGAATTGCCGCAGTGCCGCCAGTGGATCTTTATTTTGATGCTCAACCGCTAATGGCGGCAGCGCCTGCAAAGGTGGATTGATGCGACCGGCGCGCAGCTCAATCGGCTCGTTCGAGAGTAAGATCTGGGGTAGAGCTTTAAAGTGGCTGAATAGCTCATCTTTGCGTAGCCACAATTCATTGGGTGCGAGCAGTGGGCGCAGCGGATCAATATTGCGTTGGTCGTAGCGATGTGCCACATCGGCTAAAAATTGGTCGATGGATTGTTCGATTTCACCCACCACCAACAGTTGACTGTCGGTGGGCAGGTAATCAAATAAGGTTTCGCAATGTTCAAAAAATAGCGGTTGCCAATATTCAATGCCCGCAGGCCAAGTACCTTTAGAGACTTGACTATAGACAGATTCGGGTTCACGACGCGCTTCAAAGCGCTGCCGCCATCGATTACGGAACTCTTCAATCGCCGCAGCACTGGTGGGAAATTCATGGGCCGGTAGTAGGCGAATTTCATCCATTTCTGCGATTGAGCGTTGGTTGTCCGGATCGAATGTGCGGATGGTATCGATTTCATCATCGAAAAAATCGATCCGGAATGGGTCACTGCTACCCATTGGGAACAGATCGAGAATTGAGCCGCGACTGGCATACTCACCGGGACCAAATACTTGATCCACATGGCGATAGCCGTTGTTGGTCAGTTGCAAACGCAGTTTATCGAGCGAGCAATGATCACCACGTTTAACGATTAAAGTGTGTTGCAGCAAAAACTCACGTGGGGATTGGCGCTGCAGCAAGGTGCTGATCGGCACAATCGTGATGCCGTGAGTTTGGCTCGGAAGCTGGTAGAGCCGCGCAATCCGATCAGAAATAATGTCTTGATGCGGTGAAAAATTATCATAGGGTAGCGTTTCCCAATCTGGGAATAGCGCAACCTCATACTGGCTAAATTGCTCGATTTCCTGCAGCAGTTTAAGCGCGGTTTGTGGATCCGGCACTGCCAGTAAGGTATGGCTGTGGTGGGCATTCGCCAGTTCGGCAATCGCCAGCGCTAAGCTGGCGCCCGGTAAATTACCGATGGCTTTTTTGTCTCCGGCACCTTGCGCCGCAAACAGAGAGAGTAGGGAGTTTCTAGTCATAGTCACGCTGTTTTTTCTCGATCTAGTGAGCGTTGACGCAGCAGGCGCTGCTGCTGGTATAAGGCGGCTTTGATCAACAGATCCTGATCCATATCACGCAGCAGTTCATATTTGAGCGTGATTAAGCAATGTTCAGGTTGCAATAGGCATTCAGTCACGCTCGCGTAGCCATAAATCGCCGCTGCGGGGTATTCCAAAAACAGTTTGATCCGCACTTTTTGGCCTAAAGGGAGTGGGGCTGGTGCCAAATAGGTGAGTTGGCTGGCACCAAAGCTCGTGGTGCTGGTGCGTAAGTCGGGATCATCTTGCTGGGCGAGCATAAAGGTCAGCAGCAGATTGAGTTTGGCGTTCTGTGCTTCGAGCAGTTGCAATACACTTGGAAAATCGCTGTTTTTGAGCTCGCTGCGCGCATTATCGCTAAGCTGCTCTAACTGGCTAAACTCGCTCGCCACTACAAATGGAGCGGGGATCTCGGCTTCAAAAACGGGGTGAGAAGGCAGGGTAAAATCGCTAGCCAGCGGCTGGACATTGAGAGTCAGTGCATGGTGAACAGTAAAAAATTCTTGGTTGGTCATAGGGGGTTCCTTCTCACATCAATGTTGATTATCGTCATAAGCGGTAACTAATCAAGGTATGTCCTTGTTCTCGGTGTGAAATAAATGCTTTGTTGCATTGATTTGCGAAAGAAAAACTACAACCGAACAGGGATTCTCGTTACAGTAGCGCCATGGTATTTCTAAGGTTGGATTTATGTTTCATCCGGTATCGGCTTTTATTGGTTGGCGTTATTTGCGCGGTCGTTCTGGCGATCGTTTTAGCCGTTTTGTCTCGTATATGTCGACAGCAGGGATCACGATTGGTGTGATGTCGTTGGTGACCGTGTTATCGGTGATGAATGGCTTTGAAGCGCAGCTTAAATCACGCATTCTTGGGGTACTGCCACAAGCGGTGGTCAGTGAGGCGATGGGAAAAACGACTCTGACGGCCACTCCGCCAAGTTTTATCGCAGCGTTATCGCCTTCGCGCCCAGCTGAGCCTTTGGTGCGCAGTGAGGCGGTAATACAAAGCCCAGCGCAATTGGCGGCGGGTCTGCTGATCGGCATTGAGCCGCAGCATAACGATCCGTTGAGTGGCTATTTAATGGCTGGCAGTGTTTCGACCTTACAGGTGGGCGAATATCAATTGCTGCTTGGTCATCTATTGGCACGCAATTTAAATGTCACGCTTGGTGATAAGGTGCGCCTTATGGTCACTGAAGCCAGCCAATTTACCCCGCTAGGTCGCTTACCCAGTCAGCGTAATTTTACCGTGGCTGGGATATTTAACACCGGCTCGGATGTTGACGGCCAACTCATGGTCACCCATCGCCAAGATGCCGCTCGCTTACTGCGTTACGATGCGCAGACCATTTCAGGCTGGCGGCTATTTTTTGATGATCCCTTTGTGGTGAGTGATTATGCCCAACGCTCTTTACCAGAGGGTTGGCGTTGGAGCGACTGGCGCGAGCAGCGTGGCGAGCTGTTTCAAGCGGTACGTATGGAAAAGAACATGATGGGCCTAATGCTGGGTTTAATTGTTGGCGTGGCGGCGTTTAATATTATTGCTGCGTTGATCATGGTGGTAATGGAAAAGCAAGCGGAAGTAGCGATACTCAAAACCCAAGGTATGCAAGCGCAGCAAGTGCTGGCCATTTTCATGGTGCAAGGCGCGAGCAGTGGCGTGCTTGGCGCACTTAGTGGTGGTTTGCTTGGCGGGCTGTTGGCGGCGAACTTGAATCGTTTGTTGGAAACCTTCGGCGTAGCCCTATTTTCGGCGGGTGGCGGGTTACCGGTGGTGATTAATCTATGGCAAATTGGGCTGGTGATTGCTCTTGCGGTGGTTTTAAGTCTATTGGCGACACTGTTTCCTGCCTATCGCGCATCTTCTGTTCAACCCACTGAGGCATTACGTTATGAATAAGTTGTTATGTTGTTCGCAGGTGTGTAAAACCTATCAAGAAGGCGAACTACACACCCAAGTGCTGCAAGGGATAAGTTTTGAACTGAAACATGGCGAGTTGGTGTCGATTATTGGCTCCTCTGGCTCCGGCAAAAGTACCTTGCTGCATATTCTTGGCGCATTGGATGACGCGAGCTCTGGCCAAGTGGCGTTTCTTGATCAACCCTTGTCGCAACTCAGTTCTAATCAGCAAGCGAAAATCCGCAACCAGCATCTGGGGTTTATCTATCAATTTCATCATTTGTTAGCTGATTTTTCGGCGTTAGAAAATGTGGCCATGCCGCTGTTGATCGGTGGTCATCCGGTTGCGGCCGCCAAAGCAGCCGCACAACGTTTGCTTGAGCGGGTGGGTTTAGCCCACCGCTTAACTCATCGTCCCGCTGAGTTATCTGGCGGGGAGCGTCAACGAGTCGCGATTGCACGTGCCTTAGTCAATAAACCGGATTTGGTACTGGCCGATGAGCCGACAGGTAATCTTGATCATCAAACGGCGCTGTCGATTTACGATTTGATGCGTGAGTTGAATCGCGAATCGGGCACCGCGTTTTTAGTGGTGACCCATGATAGTGAACTGGCGGCGAAAATGGATCGGCAGATGCAGATGAAAGATGGATTATTAACCGAGATTACGGGGGCGTAACGCTTGATTTCTCTCGCTCTGTTTATTGGTGGGCGTTTTAGTCGTGCCAAACAACGCAATAAGATGGTGTCGTTTATTTCACTCTCATCAACGCTGGGGATTGCCGTTGGAGTGGCGGTGATCATTATTGGTCTGTCGGCGATGAATGGTTTTGAGCGTGAGTTGCAATCGCGGGTGTTGTCGGTGATCCCTCATGGTGAGTTTGAAGGGGTGCGTGGCCCGGTGCAGCGTTGGCCGGAGCTGATCGCACAAGCGACCGAACATCGGCAAATTGTTGCGGCGGCGCCTTATGTAAAAATGACGGCGTTGGCAGAAAACGGCACTCAGCTAAAAGCGCTTGAAGTACGTGGAGTCGATCCACAGCGTGAGCAAACGGTATCGCGTCTGGCACAATTTATCAGTGCGCAGGCGTGGCAAAATTTTGTCCCCGATCAGCAGCAGGTGATTTTGGGCCAAGGGGTGGCAGAAAAACTGGGTGTGCAAATCGGTGATATGATCACTTTGCTACTGCCCAGTACCGCCAGTGGTGACAAATTACAAGCTCCGAAGCGAGTGCGAGTCACCGTGAGTGGCTTGTTGGCGCTCAATGGGCAAATTGATCACAGCTTGGCGCTAATACCGCTTGAGGATGCCCAGCGTTACGCCAATTTAGGTGATGGTGTCACCGGGGTGGCGGTGAAAGTTGATCAGGTCCTGCAAGCGACCCAGATCGTACGTGAGGTGGGCAACCAGCTTAGCGAATATGTTTATCTCAATAGCTGGCAGCAAAAATATGGCTTTTTATACCGTGATATTCAGCTGGTGCGCACCATTATGTATTTAGTAATGGTATTGGTGATCGGGGTCGCGAGCTTTAACATTGTCTCTACCTTGATGATGGCGGTCAAAGATCGGGCGGCGGAGATTGCTATTTTACGTACCATGGGGGCCAGTGATGGCCTGATTAAGCGTATCTTTGTCTGGCAAGGGGTCTTTTCTGGTGTGCTAGGCAGTGTGGCTGGCAGCATCGCGGGAGTATTAATTGCATTCAATTTAACCCGATTGGTCAACGGGTTAGAGCAGTTGATTGGCCATCAGTTTTTATCTGGCGATATCTATTTTGTCGATTTTTTGCCTTCACAAGTTGAAGCCTTGGATGTGCTATTGGTGTCCGGTACTGCGATCGTGTTGAGCCTGTTGGCGACCTGGTACCCAGCGCGGCGCGCCAGTCGATTAAATCCAGCCCAAGTGCTCAGTAGTAAATAATCTCCATGTGGGATAACTGAGGCCACTGCAGGCAACATCAACAAAAAAGGACCGAATGGTCCTTTTTTCATCTTAATTTGACACGCTTTGCATCGGTAGTTCGCTTATCACTCACAATTTACTTGGCCCAGGGGGAGGCCGCGGTGCATTACGGTCGATTCTCCGGCATGTTATTGACGCGGCTTTTATTAATTCGACTATTAAGACGGCGTTTTTGCCAACTGCGCACCACCGAATAACGCCATAAGGCATGAATACTAAAATAGCCGATTAATGCTGCTATCACAGCGCAAACTACCGAGCCGAGTAAAAACGGCAGGCCGATGGTGTTCATTTGATTGAGCAGAAATTCCCAACTCAACTCTAAGTGGAATGATTGGGGAGGGATGCCCATGAGCCAAGCGCCCACTTTATAAGTGCAATAGAAGATCACTGGCATGGTGATGGGGTTGGTGATCCACACTAACGCAACGGATAGCGGTAAGTTAACCCCCAGAGCAATTGCTGCACCTGCGGCCATGATCATCTGACTGGGTAGAGGGATAAAAGCCATAAATAGACCAACCGCAAAAGCCCCTGCCGCTGAGCGGCGATTAAGACACCAAAGGTTTGGGTTGTATAACACATTTCCAAATACGCGCAGGGCTTTTTGGCGTTTGATCACATCGTGGTCAGGCATAAACCGTTTAATAAATTTTTTTGGCATACGGGATTATGACTCTCTTGTCGAATTACTGGTCGCTAATGGCATTTTCACTCACCATGCTCTCTGCACCATATTGGCCATGGATGCCAACGTGGGGCTGGGCGTGGTTTTGCCTCATGATATGTGGCCTGTGCATCTATTACCGAATTTGCCGTCAATGGCTTGGTTTAGGATTGGCCATCCTGACCATAGTGCTACATGGCAATCTTATACGAGATCAATCCAACCTGCTCTATCAAGCAGGCCCGGATATTAGCATAAAAGGCCGAGTTGACAGCTTTTTTACACAAACTCGTTACGCCTATGAGGGGTTGATCTTAATTCATCAGGTCAATGGTCAAAGATTGCACCGATGGCATCAACCGCGCGTGCGTTTAACCGCGCCATTACCGTTACAGCCCAATGATCAATTCGAATTTTCCGTAACCTTGAAACCGGTGATTGGGCGACTTAATCAAGTCGGTTTTGATTTAGAAGCGCATTCGATGGCGCAATCGGTCTTAGCTCGCGCCAGTGTTAAACCCAATACCAGCTACCAAATTATCCAGCGGGGAGATGTCCGGTCTGCTTGGCTAACCCAATTGACCGCATTGACTGATGCTAGCCGCTTCCAAGGCTTGATCTTAGCGCTGACCTTTGGTGAGCGTAAAGCGATCGAGGAATCCGAGTGGCAAGCACTGCGCAACAGCGGTTTGATTCATTTAGTGGCTATTTCTGGCTTACATATTGGTATCGCATTCAGCTTAGGCTATGTGCTGGGGGCGGGTTTGATGCGTTGGCATGTCAAGCTGATCTGGTCGCCTTTTATCCTCGGTGGCTTATTAGCACTGCTGTATGCTTGGTTGGCCGGATTCACGCTACCCACTCAGCGTGCGCTGATCATGTGTCTGCTCAACGTGGCGTTGGTGGTATTGGCTTTGCCATTGTCGGCGTATCAGCGCATTTTACTCACCCTCGCGGTGGTGCTGTTTTGGTCGCCGTTCGCTTCGCTCTCCAATAGCTTTTGGATGTCATTTCTCGCGGTTGCAGTGGTGCTTTATCAGCTCGCCAGCCAAAATCAACGTCAAGCCAAGTGGCAGAGATTATTGTGGGCGCAAATCTCTCTGGTCTGTTTAATGGCGCCGGTCACGGCGTATTTTTTTGGTGGATTGAGCATTACGGCTGTGCTGTACAATTTGTTGTTTATCCCGTGGTTTTCATTGGTGATTGTACCGGTGCTATTCTTCGGTCTGCTACTGATGGTGGCGCTTCCGAGTTGGGCACCTGGCTACTGGCCATGGGTGGATTGGACTTTTATGCCACTGGAGTGGGCGCTGCAATTTGCTGAAGTCGGTTGGTTGGTGGTACCCAAGCAGGTACAAGGTATCGTGATCGGAATTGTGGCGGTGAGTTTGTTGTATCGAATCATTAGCCGCCAAGCGTGCGCGTTGATATTGATCATGATTGGGTTATGGTGGTGGTTTCCCGGCATCAAGCCGCTTTGGCGAATCGATGTGCTGGATGTTGGGCATGGCTTGGCGATCATGATTGAGCAGAATCAGCGGGCGATTATCTACGAT
This sequence comes from Vibrio chanodichtyis, assembly GCF_028863985.1. Lineage (NCBI taxonomy): Bacteria > Pseudomonadati > Pseudomonadota > Gammaproteobacteria > Vibrionales > Vibrionaceae > Vibrio > Vibrio chanodichtyis. Next base: position 252,002 of record NZ_JARBFT010000001.1, read on the forward strand.
ACTGGCAGCAGTTGGCCGACTGGAAGCTACGCTCACAGCGTGATTGAGCCGCTGTTACAGCAGCGTGGGATTCAGCAATTAGATGGGCTGATTTTAAGTCATCTGGATAATGATCATGCGGGAGATTGGCAAGGATTGGCTAGCCGCTGGCAGCCGCGTTGGATCCGTAGTAGTCAACACGGTGTGCAATTTGAGCCTTGTGTCCGAGGTGTGAGTTGGCAGTGGCAGTCACTTGAATTTAATGTGTTATGGCCGCCGCAACGGGTGAGCCGAGCTTATAACCCGCACTCCTGCGTGATCCGCGTCAGCGATACACAATCCCAGCATTCGGTGTTGTTATCCGGTGATGTCACCGCGCTGGGTGAGTGGTTACTCGCCCGAGATGGCGTTGTATTACAAAGTGATGTGATGCTAGTGCCGCATCATGGCAGTAAAACCTCATCGACCGCCGAGTTTATAGCCCAAGTGCAACCCCAGTTGGCGATCGCTTCTCTGGCCAAAGATAACCGCTGGAACTTGCCTCATCCACAGGTGGTTGCACGTTATCAGCAGCAACAAGTGCAGTGGCTAGATACCGGACAAATGGGGCAGATTTCGCTATTTTTCTATCCGGATCAGCTTGATTGGTTGGCTCAGCGGCGGCGCTACTGGGAGCCTTGGTATAGGCAGATGCTACGTAAAGGGGTAGAATGAGGCCAATTTTGTAATCAGAAAAGCCTTTCTATGTCACTTCACTCTGACGAATCTAACTGGCAGACCTTTAAACGTCTGTGGACTTATATCAGCACCTATAAAGCGGGGCTGGTGGTGGCAACCATCGCGTTGATCATTAATGCGGTTGCCGATACCTACATGATTTCACTGCTTAAACCCTTATTAGATGAAGGGTTTGGTGATGCTGAATCGACTTTTTTGCGCATTCTACCGTTTATGATTTTAGGTCTGATGTTTGTGCGTGGACTAAGTAGTTTTGCTTCTGCCTACTGCTTGAGCTGGGTATCTGGCAACGTGGTGATGCAAATGCGCCGTGGTTTGTTTAACCATTTTATGCATATGCCAGTGAGCTTTTTCGATCAACAATCCACGGGCGGACTTTTGTCGCGGATCACTTATGATTCGGAGCAAGTCGCTGGAGCCACCAGCCGAGCTTTGGTGAGCATTGTGCGGGAAGGGGCCAGTATTGTTGGCTTGCTGGTACTGATGTTTTGGAACAGTTGGCAGCTCTCTTTAGTCTTGATTGTGGTTGCACCAGTGGTGGCGTTTGCAATTAGCTTTGTCTCGAAGCGTTTTCGCAAGATTTCCCGCAATATGCAGACGACGATGGGACACGTCACTTCGTCTGCCGAGCAGATGCTCAAAGGGCATAAAGTGGTGCTCAGTTACGGTGGGCAAGCGGTGGAGCGTAAGCGTTTCGACCAAGTCAGTAACCGAATGCGTCAGCAAACCATGAAATTGGTGTCGGCACAGGCGACGGCGGATCCCGTGATCCAGATGATTGCTTCCCTGGCACTGTTTGCGGTGTTGTTTTTGGCGAGCGTCGATTCTATTCGGGCCGAATTGACCCCGGGTACCTTTACTGTGGTGTTTTCCGCCATGTTTGGCTTAATGCGTCCGCTGAAAGCGTTAACCAATGTCACTTCGGATTTCCAACGCGGGATGGCCGCATGTCAAACCTTATTTGGTTTGATGGATCTGGAAACCGAGCGTGATAATGGCAAATATGCGGTGGATCGTGTGAAAGGTGAGGTGGTGGTGCAAGATGTCACTTTCACTTACCAAGGCAAAGACAAGCCGGCGTTATCCAATGTGTCGTTCACCATTGAGCAAGGTAAAACCGTCGCATTGGTGGGGCGCTCAGGCTCTGGCAAATCGACCATCGCGAACCTCTTTACTCGTTTTTACGATGTGGATAGTGGCGCGATCCGTTTAGATCAGCACGATGTGCGCGATTATAAGCTGACCAATCTTCGTCGCCATTTCGCATTGGTATCACAGAACGTACACCTATTTAATGACAGCATCGCCAACAATATTGCCTATGCTGCGGAAGGCGAATACACCCGAGAGCAGATTGAGCAAGCGGCACGTCAAGCCCATGCGATGGAGTTTATCGAAAATCTGCCGCAAGGCTTGGATACCGTGATCGGTGAAAATGGCACCAGTTTGTCTGGTGGTCAGCGGCAGCGAGTGGCTATTGCTCGGGCGTTGTTGCGTGATGCACCAGTGCTGATCCTTGATGAAGCAACTTCGGCGCTGGATACGGAATCAGAGCGAGCCATTCAAGCGGCACTCGATGAGCTACAGAAAAACAAAACAGTGTTAGTGATTGCCCACCGTTTATCGACCATTGAACAAGCGGATGAAATCTTGGTGGTTGATGAAGGGCAAATCATTGAGCGTGGTCGTCATGCTGAGTTGCTAGCTCAAGACGGCGCCTATACTCAACTGCACCGCATTCAGTTTGGTGAATAACGGTGATTGAAAAAATTTGGTTTCAACGCCATCTGCTGAGTTACTTATTATGGCCACTGTTGTGGCCGTTAAGCTTGATATTCGCTGCGATCAGCCGCGCACGGCGTAACGCTTATCAAACTGGCCGTAAAGCCACTTTCCGAGCTCCGATCCCTGTGGTGGTGGTGGGTAATATTACCGCTGGCGGTAATGGTAAAACGCCAGTGGTGATTTGGTTAGTGGAAACGTTGCAAAAACTGGGTTATCGGCCGGGCGTCGTATCACGTGGTTATGGGGCGAAAGCGCCGAGTTACCCACTGCTGGTTAATCAGCACACACCGCCAGAGCATTGTGGTGATGAGCCAAAGCTGATCTTTCAACGCAGCGGCGCACCAGTGGCGGTGGATCCGGTACGTAGCCAAGCGGTACAAGCACTCGTGGCATGTGGAGTGAATATCATCATCAGTGATGATGGTTTACAGCATTATGCTTTGCAGCGCGATATTGAAATTGCCGTGGTTGATGGCGTGCGCCGTTTTGGTAATCAGCAGTTGATCCCGCTTGGGCCGCTGCGTGAACCGATTAGCCGGTTACAGCAAGTGGATTTTATTATTACCAACGGCGGTCGTGCGCAGCCCAATGAAATCGCTATGCACCTGCAGCCAGATTTGGCGGTTAACCTGCGCACCGGTGAGCGTTGCCCAGTCAACCAATTGACTCGTGTGTGCGCTATGGCTGGAATTGGTCACCCAACGCGATTTTTTAATACTTTACGGGCACTGAATGCGGATTTGTTGGTTTGCCAAGGGTTTGCGGATCACCACGCGTTTGATGCCACGCAGTTAAAGCAACTGGCACAACAGGGTGACCATCTGATCATGACGGAAAAAGATGCGGTTAAATGTGCTGGATTTGCACAAGCCAATTGGTGGTATTTGCCCGTTTCGGCTCAATTCGCTCCAGACATGGAGCTGCGTATTGTCGACAAAATTAAAGAGGTAATGGATTCATATGGATCACCGTCTGCTTGAAATAGTCGCTTGTCCAGTGTGTAAGGGTAAGCTGAGTTACGATAAAACTCGCCAAGAATTGATTTGTAAACTGGATCGTCTGGCTTATCAAATCAAACAAGGTATTCCGGTGCTGTTAGAGTCAGAAGCTCGTAGCATGAGTATGGATGAGGGACGCTAATGTCATTTACGGTTGTGATCCCAGCCCGCTATCAATCAACCCGTTTGCCGGGTAAGCCGCTGGCCGATATTGGTGGCAAGCCAATGATTCAATGGGTGTACCAGCAAGCGATGCAAGCGGGAGCTGAGCGAGTGATTATTGCCACTGACGATCAGCGGGTGGCTGATGTCGTGCAAGCGTTTGGTGGTGTAGTGTGTATGACCTCGCCTGATCATCAATCAGGTACCGAGCGATTGGCGGAAGTGGTTGAAAAAATGGCGATCCCTGCTGAGCACATTGTGGTTAATGTGCAAGGTGATGAGCCTTTGATCCCACCAGTGATTATCCGTCAAGTCGCGGACAACCTAGCTGCTTGCCATGCGCCCATGGCGACTCTGGCTGTGCAAATTGAGCAGCAAGCGGAAGTGTTTAATCCCAATGCGGTTAAGGTGGTGACTGATAAACACGGTTATGCGCTGTATTTTAGTCGCGCGACCATTCCTTGGGATCGCGATCATTTTGCCACGCCAGAGCCAACAATTGCACAGCCAGTGCTGCGCCACATTGGCATTTATGCTTATCGTGCGGGTTTCATCCACACCTACCTTCAGTGGCAACCTAGCCAATTGGAAAAAATTGAGAGCTTAGAGCAGCTGCGCGTACTTTGGCATGGTGAGAAAATTCATGTTGCAGTGGCCTTACAAGCGCCTCCGGCTGGCGTTGACACCCCAGAAGATTTGGCTTTAGTTCGGCAGATTGTCGCTCAGCAAGTTCACTGAGCGCCTGATCCGCGATAATACGTTGGTGATAGTCAGTAATGATTGACTGATTATCACCAAACTATCGACTACAAAACTACCAACTACAAAACCATCAGATCATCCAATCACCAAGCGGTTAAATCGGGCATTCAAAATGGCTCTTTTTCGGGCATGTCGCCAGCAGATCTCGACGCCCGCTCTCTTTAACTTCTTCGAGCTTAACCTCAAAGCCCCACAGCCGGTGCAAGTGTTTTAGTACCTCTTCATAGTTGGCTTCTAACGGGATGCGATTATGAGGCACATATTGTAAGGTTAAGGAGCGATCACCGCGAATATCGACGCTATACACTTGAATATTCGGCTCTAAGTTACTCAGATTGTATTGTGCCGCGAGCTTTTCACGGATCGCTTGATAGCCGAGTTCATCATGAATGGCACTGATTTCAATTTGATTCTTTCTATCGTCATCACAAACCGCGAACAGCTTAAAATCGCGGATCAGCTTGGGCGATAAGTATTGGCTGATAAAGCTCTCATCTTTAAAGTTACGCATCGCAAAATGCACCGCTTCTAACCAATCGCTGCCGGCTAATTTGGGAAACCAGCGTTGATCCTCCTCGGTTGGCTCTTCACAGATGCGTTTAATGTCACGAAACATCGCAAAGCCAAGTGCATAAGGGTTAATCCCATTGAAATAACGGCTGTTATAAGGTGGCTGTGCGACGACACTGGTATGGCTATGTAGAAACTCGAGCATGAAGCGGTCACTGAGTAAGCCTTCATCATACAGATGATTGAGCAGGGTATAGTGCCAAAAGGTCGCCCAACCTTCATTCATGACTTGGGTTTGTTTTTGCGGATAGAAATATTGGCTAATTTTACGCACGATACGCACAATTTCACGCTGCCAAGGTTCGAGTAATGGGGCATGTTTTTCAATAAAGTACAGAATGTTTTCTTGTGGTTCAGCCGGGAAGCGGTGCTGTTGTTCTGCGGTCACGTTTTTTTTCGGTACGGTACGCCACAGTGTATTAACCTGTGATTGCAGATAGTTTTCGCGCTCTTCTTGGCGTATTTTTTCTTCAGCGATGGAAATTTTTTCTGGCCGCTTATAGCGATCAACCCCATAGTTCATTAATGCATGACAAGAATCGAGTAGCGTTTCAACTTCCTCCACCCCGAATTTTTGTTCACATTCGGCGAGGTAATGTTTGGCAAACAGCAGATAATCGATAATCGAACTGGCATCCGTCCAAGTTTGGAACAGGTAGTTACCTTTGAAAAAAGAGTTATGCCCGTAGCAGGCATGTGCCATGACCAAGGCTTGCATGGTGATGGTGTTTTCTTCCATCAGATAGGCGATACACGGATCCGAGTTGATCACGATTTCGTAGGCTAAGCCCATTTGACCGTGTTGGTAATTTTGCTCGGTTTGGATGAATTTTTTACCAAATGACCAGTGATGATAATTAATCGGCATACCGATGCTGGAGTAAGCATCCATCATCTGCTCTGAGGTGATGATCTCAATCTGGTTTGGGTAAGTCTCTAAACGGTAAAGCTCTGCTACACGGCTGATCTGTTGGTGATAGCGCTCCAGCAGTTCAAATGTCCAATCCGGGCCATCTGGCAGTGGTTGGTGGTGCAGTGTCGCTTGGATGGTCATATTGCGCCCTCCCTACTCGTGTTCCTTTTGAAACAGCTCCCTAAACACCGGAAAAATATCATCGACACTACGAATATGTTTCATCGCAAAGTGACTGAAAGAGGGCTGCAATTTTTCATATTCGTGCCACAGCGTTTGGTGTGAACGGCGCGTGATTTCGATATAGGCATAATATTGGCAATCAGGCAGCAATTGGTTGGCCAGTAGCTCTTTACAGCGCGGCGAATCATCCGCCCAGTTATCGCCATCCGAAGCTTGTGCCCCATAAATATTCCACTGGTTAAGTGGGTAGCGCGCTTTAATGATCTCATTCATTAATTTCAAGGCACTGGAAACAATGGTTCCGCCAGTTTCTTGTGAGTAGAAAAAATCGTGTTCATTGACCTCTTTGGCTTGGGTATGGTGACGAATAAACACCACCTCGACATTGTCATAAGTGCGAGTTAGAAATAAGTAGAGCAGTACATAAAAGCGCTTAGCAATCTCTTTAGTCGCTTGATCCATGGAGCCTGAGACATCCATCAGCGAGAACATGACCGCTTGACTGGATGGGATCGGCCGCTTCTCATAGTTTTTAAAACGCAAATCAAAGGTATCGATAAAAGGCACGCTCTCGATTTTTTTACGCAGATCTTCAATCTGTTGTTTGATGTGCCTCTGTTCGATGATTTGTGGTGGTTCAAGGCGCTGGATTTCGGTTAATTGTTGTTGTAACTCATCAAGCAAACGGCGTTTGCTGGCAGTCATCGCTGTGCGACGGGCTAATGATTGTTGCAGTGAACGAACCACCGCAATGTTAGACGGTACACCGGCGGTTTTGAAACCGGCGCGATGGGTTTTCCACTCGGCGATTTTATTAGCGTGATTTTTTTTGAGGTTGGGTAGCGCTAAATCTTCAAACAAAATATCAAGATATTCATCTCTGGAGAGCTGGAAAATGAAATCATCGCTGCCTTGGCCATCAGCACTGGCATCGCCTTCCGCTGCACCGTTATTACCTTGGCCGGTTTTAGGACGCTCGATTTTATCACCGCGGATAAATTGGTCATTACCCGGATGCACCTGCTCACGCACACCACCTTTGCCTTGCTGAAACATCGGCTCTTTAATGTCGCGAGTTGGTATGGCAACGCCTTCACCGCTTTCGGTATTGGTGATTGAGCGGCGGTTAACCGCATCCGCGACTGACTCTTTGATCTGCTGCTTATAGCGACGTAAAAAGCGTTGCCGATTGACGGTACTTTTGTGCTTACCGTTTAGCCTTCTGTCGATAAATTGCGCCATGCACTGCTCCCTAATCACCGCCGCTCAATACAGAGATTGAGCCGATCTGGTGGTTGCCAATTTCCGATCTGCTATTTTTTGCAACCACTATGCTGGCTTGGTGAACGCCAAGCATAGCTGCCAATCGCACTTATGATGATTTACGTACTCGTAAATACCATTCAGACAATAAGCGAACTTGTTTTTCGGTGTAGCCTTTTTCCATCATGCGTGCCACGAAATCATCGTGTTTTTTCTGATCATCAGAAGAGGTTTTGGCATTAAACGAAATCACTGGCAGCAGATCTTCGGTATTGGAGAACATTTTTTTCTCGATCACCGTGCGCAATTTTTCGTAGCTGGTCCACAGTGGATTTTGACCATTATGGTTGGCGCGCGCGCGCAATACGAAGTTGACGATTTCGTTACGAAAATCTTTCGGGTTACTGATCCCGGCGGTTTTTTCAATTTTTTCTAATTCACTGTTCAGCGCTGAACGTTCAAATAGCTGACCGGTTTCCGGATCGCGATACTCTTGATCTTGGATCCAGAAATCGGCATAGGTGACATAGCGATCAAAAATATTTTGCCCATATTCAGAGTAGGACTCCAAATAGGCAGTTTGAATTTCTTTGCCGATAAACTCGACATAGCGCGGGATCAAATACCCTTTGAGAAATTCATGATAGCGATCAGCCGTTTCCGGCGCGAACTGTTCACGCTCTACTTGCTGCTCAATAACATAGAACAGATGCACTGGGTTGGCCGCGACTTCGGAATGGTCAAAGTTAAACACGCGCGATAGAATTTTGAACGCAAAGCGGGTCGAAAGGCCGGCCATCCCTTCATCCACCCCTGCATAATCACGGTATTCCTGATAGCTTTTGGCTTTGGGATCGGTGTCTTTTAGCGTTTCACCATCGTACACCCGCATTTTGGAAAATAATGATGAGTTTTCTGGGACTTTCAGACGTGACAGTACACTAAATTGCGCCAGTAGTTCGAGCGTGCTAGGCGCGCAAGGTGCTTGAGCTAGCTCACTGTGATCGAGCAATTTTTGGTAGATCTTCACCTCTTCTGATACACGCAGGCAGTAGGGCACTTTGACAATATAAACCCGATCGAGGAATGCTTCGTTGTTTTTATTGTGGCGGAAAGTTTGCCATTCCGATTCGTTGGAGTGGGCGAGGATCATACCATCAAAGGGTAATGCGGAAAGCCCTTCAGTGCCGTTATAATTCCCTTCTTGAGTTGCGGTGAGGAGCGGATGCAGCACTTTAATCGGCGCTTTGAACATCTCCACAAATTCCATTAACCCTTGATTGGCGCGGCACAGTGCGCCGGAGTAGCTATAAGCATCCGGATCATCTTGTGAGAAATGTTCCAGCTTGCGAATATCCACTTTGCCAACCAGTGACGAAATATCTTGGTTGTTTTCATCGCCCGGCTCGGTTTTGGCAATCGCGATTTGATCCAAAATCGATGGGCGTACTTTCACCACTCTGAACTGGGTAATATCACCACCAAATTCGTGCAGCCGTTTTGCCGCCCAGGGCGACATAATTGAGTGCAAATAGCGGCGTTCAATCCCGTATTCTTGCTTGAGTAGATCGCCATCTTCGTTGACATCAAACAGACTAAATGGGTGATCGTTGACTGGGCTACGCTGCCCATTGGCCGATAACACATAAATCGGCATTTGCTGCATCAAGGCTTTCAGCTTTTCGGCTAATGAAGATTTACCGCCACCGACTGGGCCTAACAAATAGAGGATTTGTTTACGCTCTTCTAAACCTTGTGCCGCATGTTTCAGGTAAGCCACAATCTGTTCGATCGCTTCTTCCATACCATAGAAATTTTCGAAGGTTTTATAACGTGCAATCACTCGATTAGAGAAAATACGGCTCAGGGTCGGGTGTTTAGAGGTATCGACCATGATTGGCTCACCAATGGCCATCAGTAAGCGCTCGGCGGCATTGGCATAAGCACTTTTGTTTTCTTTACACAGGGTCAGAAAATCTTGAATCGACAGATCTTCATCTTTGGCGGCTTCATAGCGAGCCTGAAAGTGTGAAAAAATACTCATTGTGTTTCCCCTTTGAAAATGTCGTCCCGACACAGCACAGCCATAAACCAATGCTTAACGTATTAAGCCTAGTTAGTGATTGACGGTTTTGCTTAATCAATCATTGATTAATTTCAATTGAGATCAGGATGAAACGGGTGAGTAAAGGCAAAGTAGGGGATTGAAAATTGGACTAATAAAAAGCTGGCATACTATGGCCAGCTTTAAAGTGGATTTCACGAGCTTGGTGTTAACGATGAGCCATTGCTTAGTGCTAGCCTTAAGCGTTGATAATTTGCCGCAGTTCATTGGCCGAGAGATGGTACTGACGCGGGCAGTCACGCCACGTGGTCAGCATACGTTGGTATTTAGCCAGCATCGGTACTTGGCTGTTGAAATGATGATCGCCTTTATCAAATTGAGGATATAAACCTTCCGAGTCGACTAAAAAGCGTACGTAGTGGGTGAGCTGCGCTTCGCTCGCCAAATCAAAACCGAGGAAAGTTAAGCGGCGCTGGTCTACTTCTTTGCGTGCTGCTTCATCGAGCATGCGGTTTGATTCCTGCATCGCATGATACATTTCCATTATATCGATAATTTGACGACATTCGCTTTCTGCTAGGCAACCGAACTCACGATTGAGTTCGCGCATTTGCAGTTCATAGCCACGTTCGACAATAGTTTGTAATCGCTGGTATTGATTGGCGTTACTTGGGTCGAGCTGTGACATCAGGAAATATTGATTCGATAGGATCAAACGTTGAGCGTTAGTCATTTCCATATAAGGCCTCACTTTAAATCAGAGTTATTATTTTGCTGAATTAAGGTTAACAGGATTGGTGTATTGTGAAATATGATCTGGCTACACTTTTGAGGGCGAAAGGGTAAAAAAAAGCCAATTGTTCACTACTGACGGGCAAAAAAATACCAACCAGATCGGTTGGTATGGCTGGAACAGTTTAGGTGATGTGAGATCAGTATTTGACGTTAGAGTGATACTGCTCAAGGATGGCGACTATACTATCCATTGTTTCTTTGCTGGGTGGATTGACCCCTTCCAGCGGGTATTCTTCACCCATCGCTTCCCATTTATGAGCGCCCAGCTTGTGGTAAGGCAATAGCTCTATCTTCTCGATATTTTCCATATCTTTAATAAATTCGCCAAGCTGGTGAGCTGATGCCGCATCATCGGTATAACCCGGAACTACGACATAACGTAGCCAGGTTTTTTGGCCAATCTGATGCAAATAGCGGGCAAAATCTAGAGTGCGTTTATTGGATACGCCAATCAGATCTTGGTGGATGTCATCATTCATCTGTTTGATATCGAGCATCACCAAATCGCTGACTTCCAGCACTTCATCAATGACCGGAGTGAATTTACGAATATGACCATTGGTATCTAAACAAGTGTGAATACCTTCGGCTTTGGCGGCGCGGAATAAATCACGCACAAACTCCGGTTGCAGCATCGCTTCGCCGCCGGAACAAGTAATACCCCCACCAGAGGCATTCATAAAATGGCGATAAGATTTGGCTTCTTGGATGATTTCCTCAACCGTGACTTCTTTGCCACTATGCGTGTCCCATGTGTCTCGGTTATGGCAATACTTACAGCGAAATAAGCACCCTTGTAGGAATACAATAAAGCGGATTCCTGGGCCATCAACAGTGCCACAAGATTCGAAAGAGTGGATTCGACCAATGGTAGACATGAGCGCTTCTCAGTTATGTTATTTGAGCGGCATTTTATTACAAATAGCAGGGATTAAATAGGCTTATCTCGCGGAGAGTTGCTCGCTTTACTAGCCGTAGCAAGGGCTCTCGCTCGATAAGCCAAATCTGTTCACGGCATATGAACCGCAACATATGATGCAAAGTGCCTGCCCGGTTAAGTCACGGGCAGGTGTGGATCATTCAGATTAGAAAAACGCATACAGCGTCACGCTGCCAGTACCGCTGATCGAATTTTGATCCTCTTTATATTCAGGGCTACTTGCGGTGAGAGTTAAGCTGGCGCCAAAACTGCGAGCGTACATGGCAAAGCCTGCGACAGCGGTGGTTTGCCATGGTTTCACATGCACTTGATAGTATTCAGCTGGCTGATCCAAATTATCCAGTGGTCGATTTCCCTCGATGGTTACATCGTTAAAACGGTAACGTGCTTTGATGCCGCTAAACACAAACCAACCTTGGTCGGATGCGCCAATCATACCGGGGGTAAATGGGTTTTCAGAGGAGATTTGTGCCGCACCAAAGTTGTTTTCTAAATCGCTACCCCAGCGCAGCATCAAGCCGGAAGAGAGATCACTGCGAAAATTGCCCACATTGACTTCTGAGATGTTAGCCAACTCGAATGTTGTGCCTGCCAATGCTGGGTAACGTCCCCAGTTGAAATGCGATCGGTAGCCTAAGCTGCCTACAAATTTGTCTTCGACTTGGTATTCCCAGCCATTCGGTTTATCCGAGTTGGTAATACTGTGCACGATTTTCTGGGCTTGTTCGGATAAGGAGCCATCGCCAGTTAAGCCTAAGGTTAGGTTGAAGCGCTGAGCTTGCTGTGGATGTAGGCTAAGATAATTAAATTCAGTATGCAGATAACCGGCATAAGGTCTTTCATTCGGTTGTGGTTCGATAAGCTCAATATCAGAGGGGGTCCACATTTTATGACCGAGAGAGAACTCCCATTTATCTAAGCTGCTCGCTCCCCACACGCTTAAGCTAAGTGGGCGAGCCCACCAATATGGGCTAATAGATCCTGAGGTGTAACTGAGAAAAAAACCATTGGTATAGTTTTGGTCAATCCCAAAAACACCATCATTATCGATGCTGAGGGAAAAAGTCGGCGTAGGTGCAGCGGCGGCATAAGTGCTGACCAGCAGCAAAGGCAAATAGCAAATCGATTTCATGATGTAGTGGACTATGTGTTGGAAAAATAAAACAAAAGCTGATGGATCATGAGCTATTGCGGGTAATAAACCTAGTAGAGAAGAGCACAAATGTGCGCTCAGATACACAATTTTTTACGTACGATGAAAAACAAAAAGCCCCGTTGCAACGGGGCTTTAGTTTAATTCGCTAAATCTTACAGAGACTCAGTGAAAGTACGCGCGATAACATCTTGCTGCTGTTCTGCAGTCAGAGAGTTAAAGCGAACTGCATAACCTGATACACGGATAGTCAGTTGTGGGTACTTTTCTGGGTGCTTAACAGCATCAAGCAGAGTGTCACGGTTTAGAACGTTAACGTTCAGGTGTTGACCACCTTCGATGCCAGTTTCATGATGGAAGTAACCATCCATCAGACCTGCTAGGTTAGCACGTTGTGCGCCCTCATCTTTACCCAGTGCATTTGGCACGATAGAGAAAGTATAAGAGATACCGTCTTTTGCATGAGCAAATGGCAGTTTACCAACAGAAGTCAAAGATGCTACTGCACCTTTTTCATCACGGCCGTGCATTGGGTTTGCGCCTGGTGCGAATGGTGCGCCAGCACGGCGACCGTCTGGTGTGTTACCTGTTTTCTTACCGTATACCACGTTTGATGTGATAGTCAGAATTGACTGAGTAGGAATCGCATTGCGGTAAGTTTTCAGTGAACGGATCTTGGTCATGAAACGCTCAACCAATTCACAAGCAATGTCATCTACGCGAGCATCGTTGTTACCAAATTTAGGGTAATCGCCTTCGATTGCGAAATCGATAGCTACACCATCTTCGTCACGAATTGGTTTCACTTTTGCGTACTTGATAGCAGACAGCGAGTCAGCTGCAACAGACAGACCTGCGATACCACATGCCATAGTACGACGTACATCACGGTCATGCAGCGCCATTAGAGCGGCTTCGTAGCTGTACTTGTCATGCATGAAATGGATAGCATTCAATGAAGTGACATATTGAGTGGCCAGCCAATCCATGAAGTGATCCAATTTGTCCCATACATCGTTGAAGTCAAGAACTTCGTCCATGATCTTAGGCATTTTTGGACCGACTTGGATTTTCAGTTTCTCATCCACACCACCGTTGATTACATACAGTAGAGTTTTTGCCAAGTTGGCACGAGCACCGAAGAATTGCATGTGTTTACCAATCACCATTGGTGATACACAACATGCGATCGCGTAGTCATCATTATCGAAGTCTGGACGCATCAAGTCATCGTTTTCGTACTGGATTGAAGATGTATCGATCGATACCTTCGCACAGAACTTCTTGAAGCCTTCAGGCAGTTTTTCAGACCACAGAACCGTGATGTTTGGCTCTGGAGATGGACCCATAGTGTACAGTGAGTTCAGGAAGCGGAAGTTAGAACGTGTTACCAGCGTACGACCATCCAGACCCATACCACCCATAGATTCGGTTGCCCAAATTGGGTCGCCAGAGAACAGCTCATCGTACTCAGGAGTACGTAGGAAACGAACCATACGCAGCTTCATTACGAAGTGGTCGATCATTTCTTGTGCATCAACTTCGGTGATCTTACCGGCTTTGATGTCGCGCTCAATGTACACGTCCAAGAACGTAGAAGTACGGCCAAGCGACATCGCTGCACCGTTTTGAGACTTAACAGCAGCTAGGTAGCCGAAGTAAGTCCACTGGATCGCTTCTTGCGCAGTTTCCGCAGGGCGAGAAATATCGTAACCATATTTCTGAGCCATGACTTTCATTTGGCCTAGCGCACGGTGTTGCTCTGCAATTTCTTCACGCAGTTGCATGGTCATGTGCAGATCTTCGCCAGTTTCGAATCTTTCCTGTAGAGACTTGAACTGAGCCAGTTTGTCTTTCATCAGGAAGTCGATACCGTACAGTGCAACACGACGGTAGTCACCGATGATACGACCACGACCGTATGCATCAGGCAGACCAGTCAGCACGCCAGATTTACGACAAGCCAGAATTTCTGGTGTGTAGATGTCGAAAACACCCGCGTTGTGGGTTTTACGGTATTCTGAGTAGATTTTTGAAATTTGTGGATCCAGTTCACGGCCGTAGGCTTTGCATGAACCTTCTACCATACGCACGCCGCCGTTAGGGATGATCGCGCGTTTTAGAGGAGCATCAGTTTGTAGACCAACGATTTTTTCTAGGTCTTTATTGATGTAACCAGCATCGTGAGCGGTGATGGTAGAGATAAGTGAAGTGTCGAAGTCAACAGGAGCGTGAGTTGAGTTTTCCTGTTTGATGCCAACCATCACTTTTTCCCAAAGCTTGTTAGTCGCTTCAGTACCTTCAGAAACTAGGAAAGATTCGTCGCCTTCATACGGTGTGTAGTTCTTTTGAATAAAATCACGAACGTTAACTTCGTTTTGCCAGTCACCTGCTGCAAAACCTTCCCAAGCGTTAGCAAATTGCTCTGCCATGACATACCTACCTTTATTAGTAGAAAAAACACGTACTGTTTTCGCTGTTGAGTCAGCTATCCCCGTAGGGCGCAGTACACTCTTCAATAACGATATCCAAATTCACTCTTTCATAGTTTGAATATGGATATTGCTATTAGTTCCAGCAACGCAGCTATTCTACACTAAAAAAAAATCGCAATCCTTAAACTAAATCAATAAAAGTTAAAAAATTAAAATAAAGTTTATTTGGTATCACTAAGATCGGTTTATCTATCGGCATCAATAATCAATGGTGATGATTGCAAGTGTCGACTTGTAGCACGAGTTAACAGCAAGCATAGCAATCAAATCCATCCTGCGCATCTCAGTTGGTGTACTACTTTGCACCCCAGATACGTACTCATTGCTCGTGTCCTAACTACGAGGGTTATAGGATTGAGCATTATAGGCAAGTCTGTGATTGGCGGCGAGTTTAGCGTGCTTACTCTGTGTATCGATTGATCTTGATCACTTTACTTATGTAAATGAATGATTCCTGATTATCATTATTAATATCAATAGGATAGTTTGATTTTATTTGTGTACTTAAAGTAGTGTATTTTATCTAGTCGCGCACTGTAACACAGTATCACCACCAACACAGGAATCTCGATATGAAAAAATGGTTAGTTGCCAGCGTATTAATGGTGGTGACTCTGAGTGGAGTCAGCCAAGCAAAACCATGGGCCACGCTACGCTTTGGTATTGAAGGGGCGTATCCTCCCTTTAGTTGGACTGCCGCTGATGGTTCACTACAAGGCTTTGATGTTGATATGGCGAATGCGCTGTGCGCTGAAATGCAGGTGGAGTGTAAAATCGTTGCTCAAGATTGGGATGGGATCATTCCAGCGCTGCTCGCACGCAAATACGACGCGATTATTGCCGCGATGTCGATAACCGAAGATCGTAAATTGAAAGTCGATTTTACTGATAAATATGCGCTGATCCCGAACAAGTTTATTGCTAAAAAAGGCACTAATCTATCGTTTAGCCGACAAGGTTTAAAAGGGGTGAAGATTGGGGTGCAACGAGCCACCACTCACGATAAGTATCTTACCGATAATTATGGCGATGTAGCAGAGATTGTGCGCTACGGATCTTCGGAGCAAGCTTACCGAGATTTGGCTAGCGGACGGATTGTGACGCTGTTGGGCGACGCTTCAGTATTAGAGGCGGTGCTCAATAAAGTGGGTGGCGATGGATATGAGTTTGTTGGCCCTGCTCTCACCGATGCTAGATGGTTTGGTGAGGGGTTTGGGATTGCCGTACGTAAACAAGATAAAGATTTAGCTCAGCAATTGAACGCGGCGATCAAGGCGCTGCGTGATAAGGGGATTTATCAGAAAATCCAAGCCAAATATTTCACCTACGATGTGTATGGTGAATAATTTCTGCTTCGCTCGGTTGCAATCGGTCAATATGCCTACCGCGATGCGAGGCGGTGAATCTCCCCCTGATTATGGCTCAATAGGGGGAGGGGAATCGCCAGTTGGTTAAGCGGTGATTAAGGGAGTTAAGCAGTGACTAAGGGTTGCTATTAACTAAAAGTGGCCCAAATCGGGGCGTGATCTGATGGCTTCTCAATGGCGCGCAGCTCATAGTCGATGCCAGCCTCTTGGCATGTCTCTGCCAGCGCTGGTGTAGCAAGGATCACATCAATACGTAGACCGCGGTTATCTTCAAAACCACGTGAACGGTAGTCAAACCATGAGAATTGATCATCCACCGTTGGATGCAGTTGACGGAAGGTATCGACTAAACCCCAATCTAATAAGGTTTGTAACCACTCACGCTCTTGTGGCTGGAAGGAACACTTACCAGTTTGTAACCAGCGCTTGCGGTTAGCTTCACCGATGCCGATATCCAGATCGAGAGGGCTGATGTTGATATCGCCCATCACCACTAAACGTTCGCTATTGCTGCGTTGTTCGCGCAAGTAGCCCATCAAATCACGATAGAACTGACGTTTATAAGGGAACTTAGTCTCATGCTCAATATTGTCACCTTGCGGGAAATAACCGTTAAGAATGGTGGTTTTATTACCCGCTTGGTCGGCAAATGTCGCCATAATCATCCGTTTTTGGTGATCTTCGCTGTCGGTTGGGAAACCTTTAATCACTTCCAGCGGGGTTTGTTTGCATAAAATCGCTACCCCATAATGGGCTTTTTGACCATGGAAATAGACTTGATAGCCCATCTCTTCCACCGCTTGACGAGGAAACGCCTCATCATGAACTTTAATTTCTTGCAAACCAATCACATCCGGCTGGTGCTTATCGATCAACGCTTGCAGTTGATGCAATCTGGCTCGCAGACCATTGATGTTGAAGCTAACGATTTTCATGGAGATTCCTTTTGATTGACTGGAGGGTGATGGTATCACCTCTATTTGAGAGCTCACCAGCGCTTGCGTAAGCGTGATATTAGCTAAATCGAATGTGGTTTTGGTGCTAATTTAGATTCTAAGTCATGCTTGACGATCTCAATCGCGGCCAGTGCGATATGTGGTGCAATGGCATGAGATTCCAATAAATAGATCAGATCAACCGCTAGTTTGATCTCATCGGCGGCTTCATTTAATGGAATAGATTGTAAAGGGGTAGATTGCGGCGACATTTAGGCTTTTCTCTCCTGCATGGTGATGCGTTGCTCAAGCTTGATTTTTGCCGCTTGGCAGCGGTTTAGCCGCTGCTCGGCGAGCAGCAATGCTTGTTGCGCGTTCATTTTTTGGATTGGGGGCGCTTGCGCCAGCAATAGCTCTTTATCACGCACCAGTTCCATCAGCCGACGTTCCCAATCCTGATGCTGCGCCAATTCTTGGTAAAGCGCATTAATGGGCTTTTTAAAATAACCGGTGGGCTTCGGCTCTTTACGGCGCACATTTTGGGTTGAAATCTCACGCTTAAGCGCCGCGATTTGTGCTAATAAACGTTCGGATAAATATTCAGCGCGTAGTGCGGTCAAACGGCCACTCTCTTTTTCGCGGATCAAGGCTTGCAAAGTGGCATAGGCTTCGGCAACACAAGGTGTCAACAGCTTACCATGACAATGAAACAGCACCGCATCAAATAATGGTTGGGTGTGTTCACCGCGTTGGCGATCCACATGTGCCGCAGAAGATTTGAGCTCGTTGAGCGCCTCATCCAGTTTGGTGTATTTATCGATCATGTTATCCACCATGCATCGTAAGCCAGTTTTGTGGCGAGCAAAGTCACCAGCACAATAAACAGTGGCCGAATAAAACGCGCGCCAAAACGAATGGCGGAATGCGCTCCGACCCATGCTCCCGCCATTAAGCAGATGCCCATGGTCAGGCCGAGTAACCAGTTAATATGGCCGAGCAGGGCAAATATCACCAGTGAGGAGAAGTTACTGGTAAAGTTCATCGCCTTAGCAAGTCCTGAAGCGAACAAAATATTAAAGCGGTATAGCGCCATTGAACTGACCGTCCAAAATGCGCCAGTGCCTGGCCCCGCTAAACCGTCATAAAAACCTAACCCGAGACCTTGTAAAATTTGTTTACGCTGCAATTTGGGGCAAGGTTGTGGGGTAGTGCTTTGCCGATTGGACTGCGGACGATGCCATACCGTATAGAGAGCGGCGGCTAAGATCAGTAATGGTAGCACTTTGGCGAGCCATTCGGTGCTGATCGCATCAACGGTTAGAGTGCCAATGATCGCGCCAAGTAAAGTGGCAATAAAAGCGCGTTTCCAACAAGCCGGAGCAAACAATTTTTGTCGATAGTAAGCCCACGCTGCGGTTGAAGAGGCAAATGTCGCTGCGAGTTTGTTGGTGCCTAATGCAAGGTGAGGAGGCAAACCGAGTGACAGCAGAGCCGGCACCGTCAGCATGCCACCGCCACCGGCGACCGCATCAATAAATCCGGCGATAAAAGCCACCAGAGCCAGCACCACTAGAGTGGTGGGTTCTATCCATTCCATCAAAAGCGCATCCTAAGTCGATGATTCGTTATAATTAGTATTCGATGGTACGTTTAAACGGCGGTAAGGCATCCAATAATGCTTTTCCGTAACGCTTAGAGACGACTCGCCGATCAAGGATGACTACTCTACCAGAATCACGTTCTTTACGCAGTAAACGGCCAACCGACTGGATGAGTTTTTTACTGGCTTGTGGAACGGTGATCTGCATAAATGGATTGCCACCGAATTGCTCAATATACTCGGCATGAGCTTGCTCGACGGGCGAAGTTGGCACCGCAAATGGGATTTTGGTGATGATCACGTTCTCCAATAAATCGCCCGGCAGATCCAGTCCTTCCGAAAAGCTGCCAGTGCCAAATAAAATACTGGTTTTTTGCTTTTTTATTAGTTTTTTATGTTGATTTAGAATTTCTTGGCGTGATTTTTCGCCTTGGATTTGCAATGCCCAACCTCGCTTAGTCAGCTCTTTTTGTAAAATTTCTGCCACTTCACGCATTTGCCAATAGGAAGCAAACAGCACCAAATTGGCTTTATCTGCTTGTAAGTAGCAGAGTACTTTATCGGCTAAATACGCGGTATAACCTGCCGATTGTGGCTCAAGCGCCATGTTAGGAATGAGCAATTCTCCTTGCGTGGCATAATCAAATGGTGAGGCGAGGGCCAAAAATTGTACCCCATCCTCGGCTTTTTCACTGATCCCTGCTTGGCGGCAGAAAAAGCTAAACGAATTTAAGGCTCTCAACGTGGCGGAGGCCAGCACTGCGCCGATACAGCGGCTCCAGATTTGCTTATCAAGCTGCCAACCAATTTCTAGCGGTGATACGCTGACTAAATAGTCGCCTTCACGTTCGGTACTGATCTCTAACCAACGAGCCAGCGGCGCACCTTTATCTTGATTGGGTTTGGCCATCAGTTGCCAAACGTGGCTGAGATTTTCTAAACGTTGAATATAAAACCCGAGTTCGCCTAATGCCGGTTCGGCAATTCTGGCCGCCAATTCGCCCTCTTTGACCTTTTCCGCAATTAAATCGGTAATTTTGCCTATAGCTTGTGTGGTTTTCTGCGCCGCCTTACTTAGTGCTTGCGACTCTTCGGCCAGCCACGCCGGTAACTCACCATGTTCAAAGCGGTAGATACCCTCGACAAATTGCTGGGCGACAAATTGTTTAGGCAGTTGACCTAACGTGGGAATTAAAAACTGCATTGCCTCGCGAGCTTCTTGTGCAAAGCGCTCGGCACGCTTCTCATCACCCAAAGCGGTAAATTTGGCTAATGATTGATTGAGTTTTTCTAGCCAACTGGCTGCGCCTTTTAATGTGGCGGCCGCTGAGGCATGCTCGCGCGCGACAGTTGGTAAATGATGCGCTTCATCAAATACGTAGATTGTCTCTTCCGGCGCAGGCAGGATCACCCCACCACCTAAATCAGCATCCGCCATCACCAAACTATGATTGGCAATAATCACATCCGCTTTATCTAGCTCGGAACGTGCTTTTTGAAATGGACAGTGGCGATGAGCGCTAAAACTGCCATTACAACTGTGTTTATCACTGACAATCATCGCCCATAAATGGTCGGCAATCGGGGTTGGCCAAGCGTCGCGATCACCATCCCATTTGCCTTGGTTGAGCGCGTTATAAAGCTCATTCAACAATGCGGTATCTTGCGGTTTCGGTTTGCTTTCGAACAGGGCTATTTGTGCATCATCGGCGGTGCAAGTGGCGGCTAAACGCTCGCTACAGCAATAACGTTGACGTCCCTTGGCCAGAATAAAGGAAAAGCTTTGATCACTGATGCGCCGGTAAAGCGGCAGATCTTTATTCAGCAGCTGCTCTTGCAGTGCTACCGTCGCGGTGGATACCACAACTTTACGTCGATTGACCAGTGCAACCGGGATCGCCGCCATTAAATAAGAGAGGGATTTACCAATGCCGGTTCCGGCTTCGGCCACCAAGATTCGGTTCGATGGGTGATAGTTGCCACTCAGAGTCTTCGCGATTTCAGCTACCAGAAAATTTTGCGCGCGTCGTGGAATAAAGTTATCCAGTTGATGTTGTAGATTGTGGTAACTGTTGCGGATCGAGTCTTGGATGTTTTTTGTCAGCATAAGGGGGCCCAAAGTACGTTGCCGTGATGGTAGCACAGTTCAATCCGTGATACCTAGGTCACGAAATTCCATGGTTTTGATTCAAAGTTTGATCTGGATCACGAAATAAAAATGAACTTTTGAGGTGCTGGGTTTGCTTGGTTGCGTGAAAAATATATCCCTTGATCTAGGTAATGAAGTTTTTATTAAAAACTATATTTTCATATTTTGTGGTTGTTTCTTGGAGTTTTGTGCTATCTAGCCTTGCAATTAGCATTTCGACCCTGTCTGACTTCTAGTTCAGAAGTCGCTCGAAAAAATCACTGCAATAAGTGTAACGCTATGATATTTTTCATTTTATATTTTTTTTGTTGGTTTTTTTTATGATATTTGACATGCAGAATATTCTTTTGCAATCTTAGTCACGCACAGTGGTGGTTATGACTAAACAAAGAGTTAGCAAACCATCATCACAAAACAGGGAACCGGATAGGGAATTCCCAACTTAAGAAAAGGCAGTGGATTAATATGAAAAAAACATTATTAGCAGTGGCAGTAGCCACTTTATCAACGCAAGCATTTGCAGAAGCACCGAAAGCTATTTCTGCTGATCAATTTAAAGTGAGCGGCCAACTTGGACTTGGTGGCTATTATGACTCATATACTAATTCTGTATACGATGATTGGGCTACAGCAGCAACAGTGAAAGTGCACTACAAAAATGGATACATTGTTGGTTATCTAGAAGCTGATCTAGAGATGAACTTTGATACTAATGAAAGTAAAGTAAGTCCATATGAAGGTGCAATTCAAAATGGCCCTGCTACTGACATTGATAAAGCTTGGATTGGTATTGACACAGGGTACGGCATTCTGTCTTGGGGCTGGGAAAATGATACAGCGCTTGACGTCGTTGATGGTGCTGGTGATTTTACAGCTGAGTTTGGTAATAGTGCAGGCGATGCATCTGATGCGTTCAATGTTTTCCAATTCCGTGGTAAGACTGCAAGTATCGCTTATGGTATCTCTTACTTTGATACCAGTGATGACCGTGATGAAGCTGATAGTGGTCTAAATGGTTTTATCGGTTATGAATCTGATCTATTTAATATCTATGCTGGTTACGAAACACGTGATGAGGCTAAATATGATGTTATGTCTCTATCAGGGAACGCAACATTCGGGCTTTTGCAAATCGGTCTTAATGCGTGGATTAATGATGGAGATAAGGGTGATCTGACTGGTAAAAATTTAGATGAAAAGAAATCAACAGGATTCTATACCAGTGCTGCTTATCAGTTAACAGATGATTTCACTCTAGCGCTTGGTTATTCTGCTACAACGGATGAAAAGAAAGGCTCCGCCGATGTTGATGCTTCATACATCAACGTATCAGGATTCTACAATCTTAATGGTGTAGACATCCAATTTGATGTAAAACAGGACATCAAAAATGGTGATGCAGGTATTAACCAAGAAGAGACTTGGGTATTTGCTGCAGCTTACTGGTACTTCTAGTTAGTTATCGATCTTATCTATGTAAAAAAGCCGATTTGATCGGCTTTTTTATTTATTTTTTACCCACAACACTTTTTAAATTTTTTGCCACTACCACAGGCGCAAGGGTCGTTGCGCCCCTGTTTCGGTGTGGCGGCAAATTCGCCATCAATAAATTCACCATCAATATAGTACCAAGCCCCATTTTCACGCACAAAACGCGAGCGCTCAGCAAGGCACAGCTCTTTGCCTTGCTGCTCAAAATAGGCACGAAACTCTACAAATCCTTCCTCGCTGGTCGTGCCAGGCTCGGCAGTCAGCACTTCGAGGCGTTGCCAGTGGCTGTGTACCGATTCGCTGATCGCTTGGCGTTCATCCTCGGCATGACAAGATGGATGGTAAGTTTTGATTACAAAATCAACATCTTGCAGCATGTGGGCACTAAAGCGTGCCCGCATCAGTTGCTCTGGGGTTTTGGCTTGCAACGGATCATGATGGATCGGTTGGCAGCACAAGGCATAGGATGGGGTATTTCCGCAATAACAGGACATAACAATATTCAGCCGATGATCGAGCCGCCAAGTTTAACTATCGATGGGCTTAATTACCAGCTTGTGCGCCGAGTAGATCTTCGCTCCATTTGATCGCTTCGATATAACATTCGTTGAGCGCATCACTGGGTAGATTGAGGGCTTTAGTTAGTGCTAGCACTTGTTCCCAGTCGGCCATTTCATACGCTTTGTTTAAATTCAGGATCTGTCCAAGCGTACCGCTACCTTGGGTTAATGCGACTTTAATCTCTTCTTCGATGGGTATTTCATGCACAATCGAATCTAAAGGCTGGTCGAGTAAGCTATCCAGTAATGAGAACATTCCGGTGAGAAAGCCAGCCTCCGTATTGATGGCTGGCGTGACTTGTTCACACAATCGTTCACAAAAACGCGCGCGTAAAATCGCCAGATCATATAAGTACTCTGGCTTTGAGTCTTGGGTCGAAGCAACAGCCATTAATGCGATAAATTTACGTAATTTCTGTAGCCCTAAATAGACTAAGGCTTGGCGAAATGATTGAATTTTGGTGCTCACTGTGGTTGATGAGTTAACAAAACTGAGTAATTTATACGACAGCGAGACATCTTGAGCGACGATCGCTTCGATTTTTCTAAAATCGACATCGGGTTTGGAAACTTCTCTCAGTAAGTTAACCACTGCAAGAAAAGAGGGTTGCAGGGCTTTGCGTTGAATAATTTCCGGTTTACTAAAAAAGTAGCCTTGAAAGTAGTGAAATCCCGCGGCTTTAGCTTCTTCAAATTCTTGATAATTTTCTACTTTTTCAGCCAAGAACAGGATTTTGGTCGCACGCAGTTTATTGATGAACAGGCGCGCTTTCGGGATTGGGACTAAACGGATATCAAACTTGATGATTGAAATATAAGGCAGAAAAGCTTTCCATTCATTGCTGGGAATAAAGTCATCAAGCGCGATTTTGTAACCATACTGAGCCATCTTTTTGACTGCATTAAGTAATTCATCACTCGGAGGGCAGTCTTCGAGGATCTCAACCACTAAACTTTTAACTGGAAATAGGGTCGGGATCATATTGATCAGGCTTTGGTAGGGAAAGTTAACAAAGCCAAGGTGATCGCCAAGCGTCTTGTAATGCGCGCTCAAAAAGTGGTCGGACAGTAATCGGCTAGTTGCTTCTTCAGGATCGATATCTGGAAAGGTATTTTTGGGGCCATCCCGAAACAGCAATTCATAGCCGATAGTGCATTTATCGCGATCTAAAATCGGTTGTCTGGCTACGTATGAATATTTCACAGGTTCATCTATCCTTCAGTCTTGTTACATTTATTATTCATTATTGATTATACGAAGACTTTTATCCCGTAAACGTCCCTTTATTAGCATACAATCAACCGTTATGTCTAAGTGGTTTAGACAATAATTGGTAGTCTATATGTTTAGAATAGGCCAATACTGAACTTTGCTCATACCAATCACCTAATACAATGCGTGTTTTTGGCTTATTTTGATCGGCCACAATCTGGTGAATCGCCGGGCGATGAGTGTGGCCGTGGATCATTAAGTCAACCTGATGATGTTGCATGACCTTTAGCACTTCACTGGGTGTAACATCCATGATCTGCATCGATTTGTGCTGTTTATGATCTCGAATATCAGACTGAATCTTGCTTACTATGCGCTGGCGTAGTGCAAAGGGCAATAATGCAAACAAGCGCTGCAGCCAAGGTTGGTGAACTTTGTTACGAAAAGCGAGATAGCGAGTATCTTGGGTGCAGAGGGTATCACCGTGCAGCAAGACGGCTGTTTGTCCATATAAATCAACTACCGCTTCATCCGCCAGCAATTGTACACCGGTCTGTTTGGCAAACTGTGGTCCGAGTAGAAAATCACGGTTGCCTTTGATCAAATAGCAGGGGACACCTTGTTGCGTCAGTTGGCGAAATTCGGCTTTGATCTGCTGAGCAAAGGCGCTTGGGTCATCATCTCCCACCCAAAAATCGAACAGATCACCAAGCACATAGAGTGCATCGGCTTGAGTGGCCTGTTCACGCATAAACTGGATAAAGGCGGCAGTAATCTCAGGCTGGTGAGCCGAGAGATGGAGATCAGAGATAAATAGTGTGTGCATCTTTATAACAAAAGGAGCGCCTAAGCGCTCCTCATCCAATTAAGCTTCAATAGTGGTGCTGGTGATCAGCACTTCTTCTAGTGGTACATCTTGATGCATGCCATAAGATCCAGTGCTAACCGCCTTGATTTTATTGACGATGTCCATTCCTTCAACCACTTCGCCAAATACGCAGTAACCCCATCCATCCCGGCTTTCGGCACGAAAATCTAGGAAGGTATTATTGTTGACGTTAATAAAGAATTGCGAGCTGGCTGAATGTGGATCCATGGTACGAGCCATCGCTAGAGTACCCACTTTATTGCTCAGGCCATTGTTGGCTTCATTGCGAATCGCGTCGCGTGTCTCTTTTTCACGCAGGCCAGAAGTCATGCCGCCGCCTTGGATCATAAAACCATCAATCACGCGGTGGAACAAAGTGTTGTCGTAAAAACCTTCACGGCAATATTGCTCAAAGTTCGCGCTAGTGATTGGCGCTTGTTCAAAGTTGAGCTGAATTTTAATGTCACCAAAATTGGTATGCAGGGTGATCATGAGTTTTACCTTCGCATTTATCGATTGAGAGCCAGAGTTTAGCTTAACTTTTTGTGCATTCAAAACATCAAATGGATGACCTGGCAATCTTTGAGTTGTTATACTGTCCGCCATTTATAATTTTGCTGGTAATCAGATAGCGATCATGTTGAAGATTTATAACTCACTTACACGACAGAAAGAGGAATTTAAACCCATCACCGCTGGTAAAGTGGGCATGTATGTGTGTGGTGTCACTATTTATGATCTCTGTCATATTGGACACGGACGGACCTTCGTCTCTTTCGATGTGGTCGCCCGTTACTTACGTTACTTAGGCTATGATTTGACCTTTGTGCGTAACATTACCGATATTGATGACAAAATCATCAAACGTGCGACAGAAAACCAAGAAAGCTGCGAATCATTAACCGAACGTTTGATTCAAGAAATGTATGCCGATTTTGATGCATTAAACATTAAGCGTCCGGATGTAGAACCTCGCGCTACGGCCTACATTGAAGAGATTATTGCGCTGGTTGAGCGTTTGATTGAACGTGGTTTCGCCTATGTGGCGGCTAACGGCGATGTGATGTTTGAAGTGGGCCAATACCGTGAGTACGGTAAGTTATCTAAACAAGATTTGGATCAATTGCAGGCTGGCGCTCGGGTAGACATTGAAGCCGCTAAACGTAGCCCGCTGGATTTTGTGCTATGGAAAATGTCAAAGCCGGGAGAGCCAACTTGGCAATCACCGTGGGGAGCGGGTCGCCCTGGTTGGCACATCGAATGTTCTGCGATGAACTCATCGATTTTAGGTCATCATTTCGATATTCACGGTGGGGGTTCGGATCTGCAATTTCCTCACCATGAAAATGAAATTGCGCAATCTTGCTGCGCTCATGATACCCAGTACGTTAATACTTGGATGCACAGTGGCATGGTGATGGTCGATAAAGAGAAGATGTCTAAATCATTAGGCAACTTTTTTACTATCCGCGATGTACTTGGTCACTACGATGCAGAAACCATTCGTTATTTCTTGATGTCCGGCCACTACCGCAGTCAGTTAAATTACAGTGAAGAGAACCTCAATCAAGCGCGCGCTTCGTTAGAAAGATTGTATAACGCGCTACGTGGTTTGGATCGCTCGGTGCCTGCCGCTGGTGGTGAGGAGTATGTTTCTCGTTTTACTGCCGCGATGAACGATGATTTCAATACCCCAGAAGCGTATTCGGTGCTGTTTGATATGGCGCGTGAAATTAATCGCCTGAAAAGTGAAGATGTGACCAACGCCAGCGCATTGGCGAGCCTGATGCGTGAGCTAGCGGATGTGATTGGTATTTTGTACCAAGAGCCAGAAGCGTTTTTCCAAGGTGGCGCTGAAGATGAACAAGCAGAACAAATTGAAGCGTTAATCAAACTGCGTAACGATTCGCGTGCCAGTAAAGATTGGGCGAATGCCGATCTGGCGCGTGATCAGCTTAATGCGTTGGGCATCGTGCTGGAAGATGGCCCGAACGGCACGACTTGGCGTCGTAAATAACCACCATCCAATCAAAGAGTGGGCTTAGGCCCACTCTTTTTCTAACGGTTTTATATTTGCTAACGGTTCTGTATTTTTTAAGCGTTTTGTATTTTTGCGTGTTATGCGCCGGTTTCCAATCAACAAGGCAAGCGAGTTATGTCGATCATCTTAGGAATAGACCCGGGATCACGAGTAACGGGGTATGGGGTGATCCGTCAGCAAGGGCGGCAACTTATCTATCTTGGCAGTGGTTGTATTCGTACTTCAGAGCAAGCATTACCACTGCGGCTAAAACAAATTTATGCGGGAGTGAGTGAAATCATCACTCAATTTCAGCCCGATGATTTTGCTATTGAACAAGTGTTTATGGCCAAAAATGCCGATTCAGCCCTCAAGCTTGGTCAAGCCAGAGGCAGTGCGATTGTCGCTGCGGTAAACGCTAATTTACCGGTTTATGAGTATGCGGCCAGATTGATTAAGCAGGCTGTCGTCGGCACTGGCGCTGCCGACAAAAGCCAAGTGCAACATATGGTACAACAAATGTTAAAACTGCCCGGTAAACCACAAGCCGATGCCGCAGATGCATTAGGGGTGGCGATTTGTCATGCGAATACCAATAACACGTTATTGGCATTGGCGGGGCAGGCGACCAGTGCGCGTCGTGGTCGCTATCGTTGAGGGGATTAAACTTAGGCTGGTTTTTACTGGCTATCCATCCAGTTATTGATTATCATCTTGCCCATCTTACTTTTCCCTCATCCATAAGGAATTTCCTGTGATTGGACGTCTTCGCGGCACGCTGATTGAAAAATTGCCACCTCAAATTTTGCTTGAAGTGGGCGGAATTGGCTATGAAGTACAGATGCCAATGAGCTGTATTTATGAACTGCCCAACCTTGGTGAAGAGGCGATCATTTATACTCATTTTGTGGTGCGTGAAGATGCGCAATTACTGTATGGCTTTAATACCGTTAATGAGCGAGCTCTATTTCGTGAGGTAATCAAAGCTAATGGTGTTGGGCCAAAAATGGGGCTGGCTATTTTATCGGGAATGACCGCTACTCAGTTTGTCCGTTGTGTCGAAAAAGAAGATATTTCGACCCTGATCAAACTGCCTGGTGTGGGCAAAAAAACAGCAGAAAGACTGGTGGTCGAAATGAAAGATCGCTTAAAAGGTTGGGGGGAGGGTGATCTGTTTACTCCTGCGACCGATGCCGCACCGATGGATTCGATGCCTGCCATGGCGCAGAACGCCCAAGAAGAAGCGATAAGTGCGTTGTTGGCGTTAGGCTACAAGCCTCCTCAAGCTTCCAAAGCAGTGACCCAAGTCGCCAAACCGGGCATGAGCAGCGAAGCGTTGATCCGCGAAGCTCTGCGATCTATGGTGTAGCCACAGAGATTGATGCACCATTTGCCACTCAGCGTTAAGTCAATAGAGAACATATGATAGAAGCCGATCGTTTAATCGCTCCGGTTAATCACACTTTTAAAGATGAAGAAGTGATTGATCGCGCGATTCGTCCTAAGCAGCTTGCCGATTACCAAGGCCAAGATCACGTGCGTGATCAAATGGAAATCTTCATTAAAGCCGCGCAACAACGCCAAGAGGCGTTAGATCATCTGCTGATTTTTGGCCCGCCGGGTCTGGGCAAAACAACCTTAGCCAACATTGTCGCCAATGAAATGGGGGTGAATATTCGTACCACTTCTGGCCCGGTATTGGAAAAAGCCGGTGATTTAGCGGCGCTGCTGACCAACCTTGAGCATAATGATGTGCTGTTTATCGACGAGATTCATCGCTTAAGCCCGATGGTCGAAGAAGTGCTGTATCCAGCGATGGAAGATTACCAACTGGATATTATGATTGGTGAAGGGCCTGCGGCACGCTCGATCAAAATTGATTTGCCTCCTTTTACTTTAATCGGCGCGACCACTCGTGCCGGCTCTTTAACCTCACCACTGCGTGATCGGTTTGGGATAGTCCAGCGTTTGGAGTATTACCAAGTGGCTGATTTACAAAATATTGTTCAGCGGAGTGCCCACTGTTTAGGGCTTTCAATGGACAGTGATGGGGCATTAGAAGTCGCACGACGGGCACGCGGCACCCCGCGGATTGCCAACCGCTTGCTGCGCCGAGTGCGAGATTATGCGGAAGTCAAAGGTGATGGGCATATTTGCGCGCAAACGGCAGATAAAGCCCTCGATATGCTTGATGTTGATCATCAAGGGTTCGATTATATGGACCGAAAATTGTTGCTGGCGATTATGGAAAAATTTTCCGGTGGTCCAGTGGGATTAGATAACTTAGCTGCGGCAATTGGGGAAGAGAAAGATACCATTGAAGATGTGTTAGAGCCTTTTTTGATCCAGCAAGGTTATTTACAACGTACACCGCGTGGTCGGATTGCCACCGATCGCGCTTACTTACATTTTGGGCTTGAAAAATAATAGTGGTATTGCTCGCCCAGTATATTGGGCGAGTTCAACTGGTTTGATAACGATCGCATTTCTACCATTTACTTCATCTAATCAATTGTTGGTATCACTAATCAATTGTTGGCGCTATGTTGCTTTTTGTTTGAGTGGCATCACTTCATTTACCGCTTGATAACTCCATGGCTTTTTCCATTTTGATTTAGATCATTATGATGATTTATTACGCACTTTTCTGTGGGTAAAACTGATGTAGATCAAAGCGTAATTCTTCTAGAAACCTTTTGAAACAAGCTCTGTTTGGCATTAGTATTAGCGCTAGCTTATATCAGCTGTGACTTAACAATTAACTAATTATATTGGTGCTAAATCGCAACGCAACCGCAGCATTTTACTGACGTTTGGTTTTGTGATTGTTGTGCTATGTCGAACGTGTCATTCAGCCGACACAAAGGAGTTATCATGATCGATGTCGTCGATTTATCGCGGTTGCAGTTTGCGCTGACTGCGATGTATCACTTCCTGTTTGTTCCTCTGACTCTAGGTATGGCGTTTTTACTTGCCATTATGGAGTCTCTCTATGTTATGACCGATAAACAGATCTACAAGGACATGACCAAGTTCTGGGGTAAGTTATTTGGGATTAACTTTGCGCTTGGTGTCGCCACCGGCCTCACCATGGAGTTCCAGTTTGGTACTAACTGGTCCTACTATTCACACTACGTCGGCGATATTTTTGGCGCGCCTCTCGCGATTGAAGCCTTGGTGGCTTTCTTCCTTGAATCTACTTTTGTCGGCTTATTCTTCTTTGGCTGGGATCGCCTATCTAAGCGCCAACACTTGACCGTAACTTGGTTGGTGGCGTTAGGTTCTAACTTCTCGGCATTGTGGATCTTAGTGGCTAACGGTTGGATGCAAAATCCAGTCGGTTCTGAGTTTAACTTTGAAACCATGCGGATGGAGATGGTGAGCTTTGCCGAAGTAGTGCTTAACCCAGTGGCACAGGTGAAATTTGTCCACACTGTCGCGGCAGGTTACACCACGGGTGCGATGTTTATTCTCGGTATCAGCGCCTACTACTTATTGAAAGGTCGTGATGTTGCGTTTGCCCGCCGTTCTTTTGCGATTGCGGCCTCTTTTGGTATGGCTTCAGTGCTGTCGGTTATCGTACTAGGCGATGAATCTGGCTATGAGCTGGGTGAAGTGCAGCGAGTCAAATTGGCGGCGATTGAGTCTGAATGGCACACCGAACCTGCTCCTGCGGCTTTCACTCTGTTTGGTATTCCAAACCAAGAAACCATGCATACTGACTATGCGATAAAAATTCCTTACGTGATGGGGATTATTGCAACCCGTTCACTGGATGAACAAGTGATTGGTTTGCGTGACCTGCGCGCTGAACACGTAGAGCGGATCCGTAATGGTATGTATGCCTATGAGCTACTTGAGCGTTTACGTGCTGGTGAAAAAACGCCAGAAAATATGGCAACCTTTGATGAAGTAAAACAGGATCTGGGCTACGGGCTTCTGCTTAAGCGTTACACCGACAAGGTGACCGATGCGAGCGAGGAGCAAATCCAAGCGGCTGCCGATGATTCAATTCCAACCGTATGGCCACTTTTCTGGTCATTCCGCATCATGGTAGCTTGTGGCTTTATTATGCTGATCGTGTTTGGTGCTGCCTTTATCCAGACCTGTCGTCAGAAAATTGAGCAGAAAAAATGGGTACTTAAAGCGGCATTATTCAGTATTCCGCTACCTTGGATCGCGGTCGAAACCGGTTGGTTTGTGGCTGAATTTGGCCGTCAGCCGTGGGCGGTCGGTGAGATTTTACCGGTTAATGTGGCCGCTTCTGCGCTTAATGCTGGAGACATCATTATCTCCATGCTGGCTATTTTAGCGCTGTATACCATTTTCCTTATTGCTGAAGTGTATTTGATGGTGAAGTTCGCACGGATTGGGCCAAGCAGCCTGAAAACCGGGCGTTACCACTTTGAACAAGGCTCGGCGTCTGTTCAAGATCAAGTTAATCGTCAAGTTGAAGCATAAGGCGAGGAGAAATAACCATGTTTGATTACGAAATCTTACGGCTTATCTGGTGGGTACTGATTGGTGTGCTGCTGATCGGCTTCGCCATTACCGATGGCTTTGATATGGGCGTGGGTGCCTTGGTACCTGTGATTGGTGAAACCGATAATGAACGTCGCGTGATGATCAACTCGATCGCTCCACACTGGGATGGTAACCAAGTTTGGTTAATCACCGCTGGTGGCGCACTGTTTGCCGCTTGGCCATTAGTGTATGCGACATCATTCTCTGGATTTTATCTCGCGATGCTGGTGACGTTAGCCGCATTGTGGCTGCGTCCTCTCGGGCTTGATTACCGCTCAAAAATTGAGAGTACCAAGTGGCGCAATAATTGGGATTTAGCCATCTCAGCATCCGGTTTCATTCCTCCGGTGATTTTCGGGGTTGCGTTTGGCAATTTGCTGCAAGGCGTACCATTCCAATTGAGCGACTTTTTGATGCCAACCTACCATGGCTCATTCTTTGGTCTGCTTAATCCATTTGCACTGCTGTGTGGTTTGGTTAGCTTGTTTATGATCTTGCTGCAAGGTTCGACATGGCTACAGATGAAAACAACGGCTCATGTGCATCAACGTGCACGTAATGTCGCCCAGCTGATGGGTATTTTGACCGTAATTTGTTTTGTTGCCGCAGGTTTCTGGATCCAGCAAATTGAAGGTTATCTATGGGTGGGTGTCGTTGATGGTAATGCCGCTTCGAACCCGTTGAATAAAGAAGTGATTCGTGAGGCGGGAGCTTGGCTGCGTAACTTTGAACAAGTGCCGCTACTGTGGTTAGCCCCAGCTCTAGGTGTGTTGATGCCGCTGCTGGCTGTACTTGCATCACGCTTGAATAAAGGTGGTTTTGCGTTCTTGGCTTCTAGCTTAGGTAACGCAGGTGTGATCTTGACCGCTGGCTTTGCGATGTTCCCATTTGTGATGCCTTCTAGCCTCAATCCATCACATAGCTTGACCATGTGGGATTCAACCTCAAGCATGCTGACCCTGGAATTAATGACTATGGTCGCCGTGGTGATGGTACCGATTATCTTGGGTTATACCATCTGGAGTTACTACAAGATGTTTGGCCGTCTCGATGATCAATTCATCGAAAATAATAAAAATTCATTGTACTAAGGAGCAATTATTATGTGGTATTTCGCATGGATTTTGGGCGTATTGCTGGCCTGTTCATTCGGTATCATCAATGCTCTTTGGCTAGAGCATTCTGAGATGATGGATAAAGATAGTGAATAATCGGTTGAAATCGTGGTCTGAACAGATCGCCGTTTTCCACCGCATCACAGATAAGGCCTGGTTACAGGCCTTATCTTTAGGGTTAGGTTTTTACCATACGGCAATGGTGATGTGGGATCCCAGCAGTTATGCCGCTCGGATTGGTGGCTTTAACGCACTGCTTGCTCCGCTGATGATCTGGGCTATCTGTGCCAGTATGATATTTGGTATCGGGTTTAAACCGCGTTACTGGCTATGGCAGGTGGTGTTTAGTCCCTATATCTCACTGACGATCTTGAGTTATCTGACCTTGGTGCCATTTATCGGTTATCCTCTTCCTACTTGAAGTTGCAGCGGTATTGGCTACGTTTGCTCACCCCAATCACATAGTTTGCCTATGCTCATGGGGATTCACTCACTTGCCGCCTACCTGCAACTCCAAGTTGTTTGGGTATAGCTGATGGGTTAATAATTGACGAGCTTTTAAGCAGATTGGCGCTGTCTCTTTGAGATAGCGCCAATTTTTTATTATTCGCTTAAGAAAACTTTATCCGCATTTGTACTATCATCGAAGAGTTGCGTTATAGTAGCGGCCGATCCTAGGTATATGAGATTTTTATCAAAACCATGAAAACTTTTCGTTGGCCTGTGACAGTGTATTACGAAGATACTGACGCTGGTGGTGTCGTTTATCACGCCAATTATCTCAAATTCTTTGAAAGAGCTCGTACGGAAATGCTACGAGCATTTGGCGTTAATCAGCAAAGTTTGCTGCAACAAAATACAGGTTTTGTGGTCAGACACATGGAGATAGATTTTCTTAAAGGGGCAAAATTAGATGACCACCTTGAAGTGATCACTTACGTGTCTGAATTAAGAAAAGCTTCTTTAACCTTCTGTCAGGAACTGGTTAATCCTGACGGCGCTGTATTGTCTAAAGCGAAGGTTAAGGTAGCATGTATTGATCATGAAAATATGAGGCCGAAGGCATTGCCTCAATTAATCAGTTTGGAGTTTAACGGTAGTGAGCGCTGATATTTCATTTCTGGATCTTTTTTTACAAGCCAGTTTTTTGGTAAAAATGGTCATGTTGACCTTGCTAGGCATGTCGGTGGCTTCTTGGGCGGCCATTATCAAACGCAGTAGAGTGATTGCCGCTGCGGAGCGTGAAGCGGATGCATTTGAAGACCGTTTTTGGTCTGGGCTTGATCTTGGTGCTCTTTATCAAGATGTAAAAAAACGCAAAGACGAGATCTATGGTATTCAGGAGATCTTTTATGCTGGCTTTACCGAGTTTGCTCGTTTACGTAAAACCAATCCTAGTGCCCCAGATTTTGTGATGGAAGGCACCGGACGGGCGATGCGCGTCGCGGTAGCACGTGAAGTGGATTCTTTAGAAACCAGTTTGCCTTTTTTGGCGACGGTTGGCTCTATCAGCCCTTATATCGGTCTATTCGGCACGGTGTGGGGCATTATGCATGCTTTTATTGCTCTTGGTGAAGTTAAGCAAGCCACGCTGGCAATGGTGGCGCCAGGGATTGCTGAAGCCCTGATTGCGACTGCAATTGGCCTGTTTGCCGCTATTCCTGCAGTCATGGCGTATAACCGTTTGAGCCATAAGGTCAGTAAGCTTGAGCACACCTATGCGACTTTCTCTGAAGAGTTCCATACTATTTTGCACCGTCAAGCGATGGCGGGTCGAGAGTAGCTATGGCTGGTTATCAACCGAAAAAGCGTGAGATGAAAGCAGAAATTAACGTGGTGCCTTATATCGACGTTATGCTGGTTCTGTTGATTATCTTTATGGTGACTTCGCCATTTGTCACTCAAGGCGTTGATGTTGAATTACCCAAAACACATTCGGCAAAATCAGCTGCCGATATGGCCGGAGAGAGCGATTCAAGTTTTATTATTGTTGAGGTCGATAAAGAGGGTAATGTTGGCTTGAGTGTCAATGATGAGGATGTACAGCGCGGGTTATCACTGCAAGATGTGATCGTACGTGTTAAAGCCGAATTGAGCCTTAAACCTAATTCGCCAGTTGCCGTGGGTGGGGATGCTGCTACGCCTTATGCAGAGATTGTTTTGGTATTGGATGAGTTGAGTCGAGCCGGCATTCCCAAAGTAGGGTTACTCACCGACCTTAAGTAGTAGGTTTCACATTGAGCATGAAAGAGAATAAGTCCAGAACCAGTAGTAATGCTAAATCAATCGCGCTTTCACTGGCTATGCATGGTGCTTTAGTGGTGATTTTATTCTGGGGCGCAGATTTCAGCATGTCGGAGCCTGAACCGACAGGACAAATGATTGAAGCGGTGGTGATTGATCCGCAATTGGTGCGCCAACAAGCCCAGCAAATTCGTAATCAACGCGAAGAAGCGGCTAAAAAAGAGCAGCAACGATTAGATAAATTGCGTCGAGAAAGTGAGCTGCTTGAGAAAAACCGTCAAGCGGAAGAAGAGCGGATCCGTCAGCTCAAAGAGCAGCAAGCCAAAGACGCAAAGGCCGCCCGCGAAGCGGAAAAATTACGCCAGCAGCAAGAGCAACAGCGTGTTGCCGCCGAGCAACAAGCGCGTGAAGAACAGCAGCGTGCCGCTAAAGCCGCCGCTGAACGTAAAGTTCAAGAAGATGCGGCGAGAAAAGCCGAACAAGAGCGAGTCGCCAAAGAAGCGGCGGCAGCCAAAGCTGAGCAGCAGCGCATCCAACGGGAACAGGAAGCCAAACAAGCTCAAGAGAAAGCTAAACGCGAGCAAGAGCTGGCCGCGAAAGCTGAGCAAGAACGTTTAGCCAAAGAAAAAGCGGCAAAAGAAGCGGCAGAGAAAGCGCGCCAAGAGAAAGAACGTGCCGCTAAAGCTGCGGCTGAGCGTAAAGCACAAGAAGCGGCACTGAATGACATTTTTGGCAGTTTGAGTAGTGAAAATCAGCAAAATAATGCTGCGCGGCAACAGTTTGTGACTTCAGAAGTTGGCCGTTACGGTGCAATTTATACCCAATTGATTCGCCAGAATTTATTAGTGGAAGAGAGTTTTAGAGGTAAGCAGTGCCGGGTGAATTTAAGGCTGATCCCTACCGGAACAGGAGCTTTACTGGGCAGCCTTAGCGTGATTGATGGTGATAGCCGTTTGTGCGCAGCAACCCAACGAGCCGTGGCACAAGTGGACAGTTTTCCACTACCTAAGGATCAACCTGACGTAGTGGAAAAACTAAGAAATATTAATTTAACCGTAGCACCTGAATAAGGAAGGGAAGGCTTGTGTTTAAGCGATTAGTTTTTATGTTGATGCTCATCGGTACTAGCTCTGTTCATGTCGCTAATGCGGCATTAGAACTGGTGATCACCGACGGTATTGATTCGGCACGTCCGATTGCGATTGTCCCTTTCAAGTGGGATGGTGGGATCAAATTACCGGAAGATGTTTCGGCGGTCATTGCTTCGGATTTACAACGCAGTGGCAAGTTTAGCCCTATACCGACCAATAATATGCCGCAAACGCCCTACAGCGATGAGCAAGTGAATTTTACCCAATGGACCTCCATGGGGGTCGATGCGTTATTGACCGGAAACATCACGCAGAATGCTGAGGGTAATTATGTGATCAATTATCAATTGATCGACATTGTTCGTGGTCAATTGACGCAAGGGCAGAGTAAATCACTGTCTCAGGATGGCCAACTGGTACTTTCAAAAGATCATGTGCTGTTCAATAAAGTAGCGACAGTACCAGCTTCACGGCTGCGTGAGTATGCTCACCGGATTGCCGATTTAGTATATGAAGAACTCACCGGTGAACGCGGTGCATTTTTAACTCGGATTGCTTATGTGGTGGTCAATGATAAGGACCCTTATCCTTATCAACTGAGAATTGCGGACTATGATGGTTATAATGAACGGCTAGTGCTGCGATCTAAACAACCTTTGATGTCACCCGCTTGGTCACCAGATGGTCAAATGCTTGCTTATGTAAGTTTTCAAAACGGGCAAGCTGAAATTTACATGATGAACATCTATACTGGCCAGCGTGAAAAGTTGACCTCATTCCCACGCCATAATGGTGCGCCTAGATTCTCACCAGATGGTAAAACTCTAGCGCTGGTATTATCAAAAACGGGTAATTTACAGGTCTACACGATGGACTTGGCCACTCGACGCTTAAAAGAGGTCACAACTGGTCGTGCGAATAACACCGAGCCGTTCTGGCATCCAGATGGTAAATCGTTAATTTTCACCTCAGATCGTGGTGGTAAACCACAGATTTATCAAGTAAATTTAGCCAGCGGTGAAACTAAGCGTTTAACTTGGCAAGGTAGCCAGAACCTCGGTGGTCAAATCACGCCAGATGGTAAATTTTTGGTGATGGTCAATCGTAGTGATGCGGGCTTTAATCTCGCTAAGCAGGATTTAGAAACCGGGGCAATGCAGATCCTAACCAAAACACTGTTAGATGAGTCCCCAAGTATTGCGCCCAATGGTGGTATGGTGATTTACAGCTCCATCTACAATAAGGCCAACGTGTTGTCGATGGTTTCCATTGATGGACGTTTTAAAGCAAGATTACCGGCAACCAATGGACGTGTTCGCGCTCCAGCATGGTCACCGTTTTTATAACAAGTAACTGTTTTATAGAAAGGAATAAAAAATGAAACTTAACAAAGTTCTTAAAGGGCTATTGATTGCGCTACCGGTTTTAGCGGTTACTGCTTGTAGTTCAAGTGACGATGCAGCAAATTCAGGTTCGCAAACTAATAATCAATCTGAAGTTTCTAATGTTGATGGCAATGCTTTGTCTGCGCAAGGTCAACTGACTGAGCAAGAACTGCAACAACAAGCACTGCGTCAAAACCAAACAATCTACTTCGCATTCGACAATGCAACGATTGCCAGCGATTACGAAACCATGTTAGCAGCACATGCTACTTACTTGGTTAAAAACCCAAGCCTGAAAGTGACTGTTGAAGGTCATGCGGATGAGCGTGGTACACCAGAGTACAACATTGCACTGGGCGAGCGTCGTGCTCAAGCGGTGGCTAAGTACCTAGAAGCTTTAGGCGTGCAAACTGAGCAAATCGCTATCGTAAGCTACGGCGAAGAGAAACCGCTAATGCTTGGTCAATCAGAAGATGTGTACGCGAAAAACCGTCGTGCAGTTCTGGTTTACTAATTGAGGTGATGCCTCATGTTCAGTAACTTAAAGCACGTTGTGATGCTGATGTTACTGGCTAGTGCAGCGGGTCAAGTACTCGCTGCACCGGCTCCAGTATCTGACCTAAGTCGCAACGTATCCGCTGGTTCTGCGAGTGGTTCGCGGAATTCTGACCTTGAACGCCTTGAGCGTTTAGTTGAGAGCCGTAATCTTGTGCAGTTGCAAATGCAAAAGCAGCTCGATGACATGGTACTTGAGGTCAATGAACTACGGGGCCAAATTGAAAAAAATAACTACGACATGCAGCAAATGTTGCAACGTCAACGTGAGTTGTTTGTAGAACTTGATCGAGTGCGTGGTGAGCTTAAATCACCCGCGGCAGCAAGTGCTGCTTCAGTCGCTAACAGCAATGATGCTGCACAAGGCACATTCAGTAGTGATACCAATGAGCAAGCGGCTTATCAAAATGCAGTGGATCTGATCCTCAAAAAGCGTGATTACGCCGGTGCGATTGCTGCGTTTCAGCAGTTTCAGAGTGATTATCCCAACTCGACTTTATCGGCTAATGCCCACTATTGGTTAGGCCAACTCTATTTTGCCAACAAAGATGATCAAGCGGCAGCTAAGAGTTTTGCGGCGGTGGTCTCTCAGCGTGATTCAAATAAACGTGCCGATGCGTTGGTGAAATTGGGCGATATTGCTAAGCGTAATAATAATGCTGAGCAAGCGCGTAAGTTTTATCAGCAAACGATGGATGAATACCCTGACAGTGCCTCGGCGGAAATTGCCAAACAGAATTTAAAATAAATTAAAAGGGCTGAGTATTCAGCCCTTTTAAGCATATTCCTAATTGGTGTGATTCACTTTTGCTTACAGCTTTATTTCAGGTGTACAATGCGCGGTCTATGAAAGTTGTGCAGAGCAAGAGTCATGAGCCACATACTCGATACTATCAATACCGTTTATCCTTTTCCTCCTAAGCCGATCCCGCTCACTCGTGAGGAGAAGCAAGCTTATATCGCCCAAATCAAACAGCTATTGATTGAAAAAAATGCGGTGTTAATTGCCCATTATTATACCGATCCGGAAATTCAGGCACTGGCTGAAGCAACCGGTGGCTTTGTGGGTGATTCACTAGAAATGGCCAAGTTTGGCAATCATCATGCGGCAACTACGCTGATCATTGCTGGTGTGCGCTTTATGGGGGAATCGGCGAAGATCCTTACCCCTGAAAAACGGATTTTAATGCCAACCTTACAAGCCGAATGCTCACTCGATTTAGGTTGCCCAGCGGATAAGTTCACCGAGTTTTGCGATGCGCATCCAGATCATACCGTTGTAGTGTATGCCAACACTTCTGCTGCGGTTAAAGCGCGTGCTGATTGGGTCGTCACCTCCAGTATTGCGTTAGAAATTGTCGAACACCTAGATGCTCAAGGCAAGTCGATTATTTGGGCTCCGGATCGCCATCTAGGCTCTTATATCGCCCATAAAACCGGTGCCGATATGTTGCTTTGGCAAGGTGAGTGTGTGGTTCACGATGAGTTTTCTGCTGGTGCATTACGCAAAATGAAAGCACTGCATCCGGATGCGGCAGTTTTGGTACATCCGGAATCGCCGTCTAGTGTGGTTGAATTAGCTGACGCGGTGGGTTCAACCAGTCAATTGATCAAAGCGGCTCAAACCTTACCACAACAAAAAATGATTGTGGCGACCGATAAAGGCATCTTCTTTAAAATGCAACAAATGGTACCAGACAAAGAGCTGTTTGAAGCTCCGACGGCGGGTGCGGGTGCTACTTGTCGTAGCTGTGCCCATTGTCCGTGGATGGCGATGAACGGTTTAACTGCGATTGCTAAAGCGTTGCGTGATGGTGGTGAAGAGCACGAAATTTTTGTTGATGAAGCGCTGAGACAAAAATCGCTGATCCCCTTAAATCGAATGCTGGAGTTTGCACAGCAACTGAACCTGAGAGTAAAAGGTAACGCATAGGCTAGCCGATATCGATGCTGAGACTAAAAATGCCCAACCCCTAGTGGATGGGCATTTTTTTGCGCACAGCTTTGCATGCATTTTGCTCTGAACAGCTTTTGGCGGCTAATTGGGGCTTATTGTGCTTCGGCTAGTGCCACACCACGTTGGGTGATGCCGCTTAGCATGGCGGGAATCGCCGCATAAATTTCGGCAAATTGTTCTAAACCGGTAACACCTTGATCATAAAGT
The DNA here is from genome assembly GCF_028863985.1 of Vibrio chanodichtyis. Taxonomy (NCBI): domain Bacteria; kingdom Pseudomonadati; phylum Pseudomonadota; class Gammaproteobacteria; order Vibrionales; family Vibrionaceae; genus Vibrio; species Vibrio chanodichtyis. The sequence continues at coordinate 292,084 of NZ_JARBFT010000001.1, forward strand.
GTGGCGATGGAGGTTTCCGGATCGTACAACATGCTCAGCGAGAGTAGCACGCCGCCAAGCAATGTATTATCGGAGCTTTGTTCTGGCATCAGAACTTCCCAATCATCACGCGCCAACTGCCAGCCTTGCAGCATCCCTTCACAAAAATCACGCACAGCTTGATTGACAATCTCTTGCTCATCTAGCGCATACTCTGCTGGCCACTGCCATTCAGCGCTGAGCAGTTGCTGGCGGGAGGTGTTCCAAAGTTGAATAATATGCTGAAGATAGGTTTCTAATTGAGTGGCATCGGTAAATGGGGCGTTTTCTTCGCCTCCCCATAGAAATGGTAGCCACTCTTCAGGCGGCAGAACATTGGGGCAACAGGCCATTGAGGTGACAAAACCAACCGTTTTCGCTTGGTTGAGCAGTTTATGTTCTAATTCTGGCTGTTGCAGGATTTGTTGTAAGCTTTGCATGAGTATTTGGGCTCGATATCGTCAGTCAGGGCGCTAGTTTAGCGGTAAAGTGGGCGCAGAGCACTCGCTTGTTGGCCGAATCTTGTTTTGATAGGCTCATGAGCCATTCAATCAACCAGTCACGTTAACGGTTGTGGATGTTACGCCATTACTCATCGATGAAAAGTGCAGCTAAAAATCGGCTGACTATCGTTCACTCGGTTTAGCTTTCCGAAACCGTATAGCCGGGCACTTTAAACCAACGACGGCACATGTCGAGGAAATAACCGTATAACACGCCCATCGCACATGACACTAATGCATTGGTGCCCACTGCGGTGATGATTTGATCGCTAGAAGCACCAACCGTGAACAAAATGGCAGCATAGACCGGGGATTGAAAGAGAACGTAAGCGACCAAGTCGCTCAGATTTTTCATCCCACTGTGGCTGGAAAGCTTATAACCTTGTCGCAACACATAGTCGCGAAATACGCCATACGGCCAAGCGATCGCTATATTGACCGGAATCGATAGGGTACGCGAGGCAAGCGATTGTTGTAAAGTCATGCCAGAAATCAGCACTTCAATCATCATTCCAGTCACAAAACAAAATACAACCATGGCAAAAGTATCTGCCGCTGCATGACGAATGCAAAACGGTCCACGCGCTTTCATTAATATCCACCCGTAAAATATATCACTATAGATTTGGCTTGATAGCCAAATATGAAGCTGTAATAACGATCAACTTCCAGTTAATAAGACTATTAAATCATAGTGTTAGTGGTTTTAAATTTTATTTTTTATACGGATGGTAAATCAATAACCTAAAAATGTAATAAAAATAGCGCCTAAGGCTAATTTTTGACTTTAAGTGCTTGTAAATCGGTTAATGAGTTCAACAATCGTTATAAAATTACAGGTTGGTGGCTTTGCTCACACGCAGGAGATGTTGCGACTATGCGGTTTGGTTTTGCTTAGAGTCAGCTTAGTGATTTGAGAAGTTAACTGAGTGATGGGTCTTTGACTTCACTTTGCTGCATTTTGAGCCAGCGACCCGGGCTTAATCCAAACTCACGTTCAAAGGCTCGACTGAACGCGATGCTACCACTGTAGCCTGCGCTTAAAGCGACTTGCATAATTGATTCACCAATCAGCAATTGTTGACCAGCGAGTAGCATTCGCCATTGGGTTAGGTAGGCTAACGGCGGCATGCCGATGTGCATTTGAAAATGTGCCGCAAACCGTGCACGTGACATCCCTGCTTGTTTGGCTAATGTGGCCACGGTCCATTTTTCTTCCGCACGTAAATGTATGGCAGCTATCGCTTTTGCGAGGCGAGGATCGGATAAACCAGCGAGAGTACCTTGCTGGCACAGACCATTTTCCACCATATGTCGCAATAGCAAAATCAGTAAGGTTTCCAGTAAGCGAGTGAGAACGGGTTGTTGGCCATAGCGGCTAGTAAATGCTTCATCAAACAGCAGAGTCAGCAATGGCTCTAGAGCGGGCAGTTCACGTAATGGCAGTATCACAGCATCTGGTAGCGCCAATTTCAGTGGTGAAGTTGCGGTTTGACTGAATGAAACAGAAGCGCAGACAAGATCGCATCCACCGAGTTGGCGTGGCTGCATGCGATGGGCCAGACCGCTTGGAAAAAAAATCAAAGTTTGCTCGGCCAGTAAACGTGATTCCGCCCCCTCATAGTGCAGAGTCAGTTCACCACTACGCAGTAGATGCAGATGTCCCCCTGCGGGATAGTCTTGGCTATCGGAATTTAAGCAGAGGTTACCCGCAAAAAAGAGTTGAGCGCGTGGGTTAGTATGTGCCAGTAAAATAGAAAGCGGATCCATATTTGAGACGAATTGTGAGTATTTGGCGACTATGAGTTATAAAACATATCACGATGTGCGCCAGACTGCTATCTCACTCTGACTAACATATAGGATATGACTATGAGCTGTAATTCCATCACCTCTCAATCGGCGAAATGCCACTTTAGCCTTTTGCAGCGTTATGAGATTGGCTTCCTTGTTGCTTTGGCTGGTGTCGTACTCACCCTACTTTGGATTGGTATTTTCAAATTTACGCCAACTGAAGCGGCGGCGATTCGGCCTTGGGTTGCGAGTCATCCATTAATGAACTGGCTGTACTCCTTTCTTTCTGAGCAGGGGGTATCGAATCTGATCGGTTTGGTTGAGATTGTCATCGCCGCAGGGTTAATTGCAGGACTTTGGCAGCCGCGCCTTGCTTATTGGAGTAGCTGGGGGGCGATCATCACTTTTATCGCCACATTAAGTTTCCTGTTTACCGTTCCTGGAATTTGGAAATGGGCCGATGGTGTTCCGATCACTAATTTCTTTCTGGTTAAGGACTTAGTCTTCCTTGGTGTGGTATGGCATTACTGCAATCTGTCTCGAGAGCAGTTGGCTAATCAATAACATAGCACCAATTTATGGCCATGAGTCGGTTTAATTTCTCACTGCATACTATTTATGTAACCAGCAAGGTAGATCGATCAGTGGGTAAATAATGTTCAATAAGGATAGAAAAATGAAAAAAGCGCTATATACGGCAATGATAAGCTTGGTTGCAACGCTGTGGTTGAGTACTACCAATGCGATGAATAACACGATGGAGAATACTTACAAGATGCCCTTTACTGAGCAAGCTTGGAAAGAGGCACAAATGCAAGCGGATCAAATCACTTTGATTGTGGTTCATGCGGATTGGTGCCCAACTTGTCGAGCACAAAACAAAGTTATTAATGCTTATTTTCAAGATAACCCACATAGTAAAATTAAGCAGCTAATCATTGATTTTGATGCTCAAAAAGAGTGGGTGACCTATTTTAAAGCACCGCGTCAATCGACATTATTGCTTTATAAAGGTGATCAACAACAGTGGTTTAGTGTAGCGGAAACCCGCCGTAATAAAATTTTTCAAGCTCTGAGCTCGGCTGAGAGCGGTCTGTAATGGATATCTCATCGATCCCTCTAGCCTTTTTGGCGGGCATACTTAGCCTGTTATCACCCTGTGTACTACCTATGATACCGGCGGTGGCGAGTTCGGCGATGCAGGCTTCCCGTATTGGTCTCGTTTGGCTAGCGATCGGGATCAGTGTGACTTTCGCGATTGCAGGTAGCTTAATCACTTTCATTCTGCTTAGCTTAGGTATTTCTCCAGACATATTGAGATATTTTTCAGCGGGGCTGATGTTGTTGATGGGGATGGTTTTGTTGATCCCAGCACTGAATGATCGCATATCTTATGGGCTTTCTTTATTAGTCAGTCGTATGCCCGGTGCCAATGTGCAAGGCTCTGGTGCTGTTTTTCAACTGGTAGTGGGGATGTCGTTAGGTCTGGTATGGCTACCTTGTGTTGGACCGACATTGGGTACGGCGATTGCCTTGGCCTCTACCGGGCAAAATATGCTGCTGGCATTTTTTGTTATGCTTGCTTTTGGATTAGGCTGCGCGTTGCCGCTGGTTAGTATTGGCTATGCTTCAGGCTTACAGCTTAAAAAAATTGGTAACAGTGCAAAATATGGCAAATATTTATTAGCTATTGCATTGCTGTTACTCAGCAGCATGATTTTCACTGGTTTTGATAAACAGTTAGAGATTTGGGCGCTGGATTGGTTACCTGATTGGGTGACGTCCATTTAGGCACAGTGAGCCAGCTTTCTGCATGAGACAATTGAGTGCGACGATTGGCATATAATCCGTTGTTTCAGCTTAATTTTAACCGATAGATAATGGTTTTTTATAAGGAATTATCAATGAAAATCCATACATTGAGTGCAGTATTATCCTTGATTTTTCTCGCTTCCGGAATCGCTAAGCTTGCGAGCTTAGAGTTTGAAATGGCAGCATTTGCACGTTGGGGCTATGCACTGTGGTTTATGTATGTGATTGGCCTGCTCGAAGTGATGGGAGGAATAGGCTTGCTCCTACAACGCTTGGCTGGCTTGAGCAGTATCGGTTTAGCTTTGCTGATGATCGGGGCACTCGCCACCCATCTGCAGCATGCTGAGTGGGGAATGCTAGCTGTTGCGAGTATTATCCTGTTACTCACATTGACACGAGTGTGGCTGGGGCGCGCTCAACTGAGCCGAATGATCAGTCATATATTTGCTCGGTAACGTTTGGGCAAACAAGCTTGTTGAAGTGTACAGCAATAGAGGTAAGGGATTGGCCTTTATTGCTTACACAGCCTGTTTAATCAATATCACCTCTTTAATCGCGGCTTGCAGTGACTTGTGAGCCGCGATTTTTTTATATTGATTGCGCACTTATTGATGTAAACGTTACTCATTACTTGTGTGGTGGTTGGCGTTTGCTTATCAATGATTGCGAATGATATAGGTATTCACCTTGGGTAATTGTCATGTAAACGTTTCCACTTTGGGGTTTTTATCACAGAAATACGCGCAATGGTGCTGCTAGAATCAATCGTGTTGAACTGAGCCAAGGGGTGAGTTATGAGCGTATTGATTACTGGAGGTATTGGGTACATAGGTAGCCATACTTGTGTACAGATGATAGAGGCCGGTCTTGAGCCGATCATCGTGGATAATTTATGTAATGCCAAAGCGGAAGTGTTAAATCGTATTGAAGCACTAACGGGTAAAAAACCGACTTTTTATCAAGGTGATGTGCGAGATGAAGCGCTGCTTGATTCGATTTTTGCTGCCCATCGCATCCAAGCGGTGATTCATTTTGCCGGGCTAAAAGCGGTGGGTGAATCGGTGATTAAGCCACTGGAATACTATGACAATAATGTTAATGGTTCATTAGTGTTGCTGCGTAGTATGCGTAAGGCAGGCGTGAAGTCGATGGTGTTTAGCTCATCCGCTACGGTATATGGCGACCCACAAACGGTTCCTATCACCGAATCATCGCCGACTGGCGCAACCACCAATCCGTATGGCACCAGTAAACACATGGTTGAACAATGCTTGCGCGATTTGTTGGTGGCGGAACCGGACTGGAGTATCACCTTATTACGCTATTTTAATCCGGTCGGCGCCCATCCATCGGGCACCATGGGTGAAGATCCGCAGGGTATTCCCAATAATTTAATGCCGTTTATTGCGCAAGTTGCAGTCGGACGACGAGAAAAGCTATCGGTTTTTGGTGATGACTATGCCACCACCGATGGTACTGGGGTGCGTGATTATATTCATGTGATGGACTTGGCGGATGGCCACCTTGCTGCGCTCAAAGCAGTAGGGCAAAGCGCAGGATTACACATTTATAACCTAGGTACGGGTAACGGCTCTAGCGTGCTCGAAATAGTGGCGGCGTTCAGCGCGGCATGTGGTAAGCCAATTCCGTATCAAGTTTGCCCACGCCGAGCGGGCGATATTGCCCAGTGTTGGGCCAGTACTGAAAAAGCCGAGCGTGAGCTGGGATGGAAAGCCCAATATAGCGTTGCACAAATGGCGGCAGATACCTGGCATTGGCAGGTTCAAAACCCCAATGGTTATTAATTTTCGCTTTGCAGGTTGAGTAATTAAAGATGTCGAATAGTAAATTTAATCCGGTCGATCACCCTCACCGTCGCTATAACCCATTAACAGGCCAGTGGATTTTAGTTTCTCCGCACCGTGCCAAACGGCCATGGAGTGGGGCCGATGAAAAGCCAGCGCTGGCTGAGTTACCAAGCTATGATCAACAGTGTTTTTTATGCCCAACCAATACGCGGATCTCGGGGGATGTTAACCCGAATTATTCCGGCACCTATGTTTTCAATAACGATTTTGCCGCGTTAATGGTCGATTCACCGGATGCTCCGGCAAGCGATAATCCGTTGTTCCAAATGCAAGGGGTACGTGGGTTAAGTCGAGTGATCTGTTTTTCGCCAGATCACAGCCAAACGTTGCCTGAGCTGCCGGTTGAAAAAATTCGTGGGGTGATTGATACCTGGAATGAACAAATTGAACAGCTCGGTAAAGAGTATGTTTGGGTTCAAGCGTTTGAGAACAAAGGCGAAACCATGGGGTGTTCACAACCACATCCCCATGGACAAATTTGGGCAAACAGTTTCTTACCCAATGAGATTGAGCGTAAAGATCAGCATTTAACCGCTTATTTTCAACAATATGGTCGCAATTTGCTGGTCGACTATGTGCAAGCTGAGCTCGCCGATGGGGCACGTATTGTGGTGGAAACGGAACATTGGGTAGCGCTGGTACCGTACTGGGCGGCTTGGCCTTTTGAAACCATGTTGTTACCCAAGAAGCACATTCGGCGTATGAATGAACTGTCTGATCACCAGCGGGATGATTTAGCGCTCGCCATCAAAAAATTGACCAGCCGCTACGACAACTTATTCCAGTGCTCTTTCCCTTATTCGATGGGTTGGCACTATGCGCCCTTTTTTGAACAAGGCACCAATATTGACCATTGGCAATTACATGCGTTGTTTTATCCACCGCTATTACGCAGTGCTAGCGTGCGCAAGTTTATGGTCGGCTATGAAATGCTGGCCGAGAGCCAACGTGATTTGACCGCGGAACAAGCGGCGCAGCGCCTACGTGAACTCAGTGACGTGCATTACAAAGAACAAACCAATTATTAAAATGAATTGATAAGATTAGGAATTGAACATGTCTGATTTAATCCAAAATGTGCAAACATCTTTTGAGCAAGAGTTCGGCTATGCGCCAAGCCACATTGTTCAGGCTCCGGGGCGTGTTAATTTAATTGGTGAACACACCGATTATAATGATGGCTTTGTTTTACCTTGTGCGATTAATTATCAAACGGTGGTGGCAGCCGCTAAGCGTGACGATCATCTGGTACGAGTGATCTCCATCGATTATGGCAATGCGTTAGATGAATTTGACCTTAGCCAAGAGATCACTTTTCAAGCCGATAAAATGTGGGCGAACTATATTCGTGGAGTAGTGAAATGTTTGCTGGCTCGTGGTCAGTCATTGTCAGGGGTTGATCTTGCGGTGAGTGGCAATGTTCCGCAAGGAGCAGGATTAAGCTCGTCGGCAGCGCTTGAAGTGGTGATCGGACAAACCTTTAAAGAGCTGTTTAACTTAGCGATCAGCCAAGCGGATATTGCGTTAAATGGCCAGCAAGCCGAGAACGAGTTTGTCGGCTGCAACTGCGGAATTATGGATCAGATGATTTCAGCACAAGCGCGTGCTAATCATGCCATGTTATTAGACTGCCGTAGCCTAGAAACGCAAGCGGTGCCAATGCCAGAAGAGATGGCGGTAGTGATCATCAACTCCAATAAAAAGCGTGGGTTGGTGGATAGTGAATACAACACTCGTCGCCAGCAGTGTGAAGCCGCCGCGCGTATTTTTGGTGTTAAAGCACTCAGAGATGTCAGCCTTGAGCAATTTGTGGCTCAAGAAGCTCAATTAGAAGCCACAGTCGCGAAACGTGCTCGTCATGTGATTACTGAGAATCTTCGAACCTTAGAAGCGGCGAGCGCGCTCGGCGAGAATGATCTGCGCCGAATGGGTGAGCTGATGGCTGAATCTCACGCATCGATGCGCGATGATTTTGAAATCACCGTGCCAGAAATTGATATTTTGGTTGAGATGGTCAAGCAAGTCATCGGTGAACAAGGTGGTGTGCGTATGACCGGTGGTGGTTTTGGTGGTTGTGTGGTGGCTTTAGTGCCTAGAATGCTTGTTGATAAAGTTACCGCGACGGTTGAGGCTAATTATCAACAGGCAACAGGGTTGAGCGCAGCAATTTATGTTTGCCAATCTACCCAAGGTGCTGGCTTGGTTGTGAATTAATTGATGCTGAGGATGGGCAATAATGTCAAACTTTGAACAAGTGACCTTAGCGATGGGCCAAAGCCCATCGTTTGATGGGCAGCCAGCTAAATTTGTTCATTTAACGAATGCTCAAGGTATGAGCGTAGTGTTGATGGATATTGGGGCGACGTGGTTAAGCTGCACATTGCCAGTCAATGGTTCTGAGCGCGAAGTGTTGCTGCGTTCTCCCAATATGGAAGAGCACCTCAAGCAAGGTGCTTATTTTGGTGCGATTGTTGGTCGCTTTGCCAACCGGATTGCTAAAGGGCAGTTCGAAATTGATGGCGAGCGTTATCAACTGGCAATCAATAATGGGGAAAATGCTCTGCACGGTGGTTGGCAAGGGTTTGATAAACGGCGCTGGCAGATCGTTGAGCAAAGCGCACAACAGGTGAGGTTTACCTTGCACTCTGCCGATGGCGACCAAGGTTATCCGGGTAATCTCGACGTGCAAGTGACCTATACACTGAGTGATGACAATCAATTGCTGATCGCTTATCAAGCTCAGACCGATAAAGCATCACCGCTGAATTTAACCAATCACGCTTACTTTAACTTAGCGGGAGAAGGCGCAGTGGCCAATGCGCTTACCCATAAGTTACAAATCCATGCTTCCCACTATTTGCCTACCGATAACGGATTGATCCCAACCGGAGAGTTAAAGTCGGTGATGGGTACCAGCTTTGATTTTAACCATGCCAAATTGATTGGTGAGGAGCTACTTAGCGATCAAGATCAGCAGATCGCCCAAGGCTATGATCACTGTTTGGTGTTTAGCGATCCGGTGACCGATGGCATACAAGCGGCCGCGGTCTTGACTGCTCCGGCTGGGGATGTGCAGATGACGGTGAAAACTACCAAACCTGCGATGCAGTTTTATTCAGGCAATTTTTTAGCCGGTACGCCTGGGCGTTCGAAAACCTATGCCGCTTATGATGGCGTGGCGTTAGAAACCCAGTATTTTCCTGACGGGCCGAATCAGCGCCTGTGGAATGGGCAGGCCGCAATACTCAAAGCGGGTGAGCGCTACCAGCATCAAACCTGTTATCAGTTTGTATTTTAATCAATTTGTCCATAACTCGCTTGACACGGATTATACCCAAACAACTTCAAGTAGGGCGGGTATCTGTTGAGTCAGTGGTTTTTCCTCTAGGCTTAGGTGTGCAGTAAGCGGATCTTGCTACGAGCAGGCTCCGTGCTGGGTTATACAGTGACTTGGGGGAGTGATTGTATAAATTGTCATCTAATGCCTATGAGGTTTTTTTATGGCGAATGTTGTCACTCACCCGTTCGCTCACCAGCTCGATTATCAGCGATGCGCCAACATGATTTTTAGGTTGGCTTGACGCTAACAATACTCGCCATACGCTTTGATCTTTTAACGCGGAGCATTAACCGTGGTCACAGAATCTCGCTTGACCATAGTCGGTGAGTAGCGTTTTGGGCTCTCATCGATCAGCGTTTCATCTTTAGATAACTGCAAAGCCAGCAAGGCGGCTTTTTCTGCCATCATCTGGATCGGGTAGCGGATAGTGGTTAAGCGAGGCTTAACATAACGCGCGATTAAGCCATCATCAAATCCAATTATCGATATCTGCTCTGGCGTGGCAATGCCATTTTCGGCCAGCACTGACAACGCACCAGCCGCCATATAATCGTTATAAGAGACCACTGCGCTCATCTCAATCGCTTTGGTGAGCAAGTTGGTCATCGCTGATTCGCCGCCCTCACTATTGGGCTCACCATATTCAATATAAGAGTCGGGTAGTTGAATATTGTGTGCCGTTAATGCGGCACGATAACCAGCGATCCGCTCATCGGCATCGGCAATCGGGTGGCTAGAGGCAATACAGGCAATATGCTGATGCCCTTGGCGGATCAGAAATTCCGTCGCCAAATAAGCGCCCTTATGGTTATCGAGTGAGATACAGCGTTCAGCTAACTGCGGGATATGGCGGTTGATGATCACCATGCCTTTAGTCTCTTTAGAAAAATCAATTAACTCTTGATCAGATAACGCTTTGGAGTGAATCACCAAGGCATCGCAGCGGTTGTTGATCAGTAGCTCAATCGCTCGGCGCTCATCTTCGGCGCTATGATAACCATTGCCGACCAGTAAATGTTTACCATGTTGATGAGCAATCGTATCCACCGCTTTAACCAGTGTGCCAAAAAAAGGATCGGAGACATCCGCCACTAACACGCCCATGGTATGAGTACTTTGACTGACTAATGCGCGCGCAGCAGCATTGGGTCGATAGCCTAATTCGTGCATGGCTTTATTGACCGACTCAATGGCGCTTTTACTGGCTTTCGGTGATTGATTAATCACGCGTGATACCGTTGCAACAGAAACGCCCGCCGCCTTAGCGACATCCTTAATAGTAGCCATACAAATTCAACCTTTATCAATGCATAAGGTGAATTAAACACTTTTCAACTACCCATAGCAATCTTTGCCTCACGGCAGAGCGACAGGTCGGATTGGTGAGCGAGGCTAAACCGTGTGTGAGATTATCCTTGGTTGTGTTCGGGGGATGATAACGTTTCCAGCTAGCGGGTGGAGCAGGAGTGCGCAATCACCGATGCACGACGGATCATGGTCGGTACAAAAATACGGATCGGATCAGTGATCGGTTGACCTGTGGCGAGTAAAAAAGCTAAATGCACCGCTTTTTCGGCCATCATTTGAATGGGATAACGCATGGTGGTCAGTTTTGGACTCAGATATTTAGCGATAATCCCATCATCAAATCCGATCAAAGAGATATCGCGCGGAACTTGAATACCGTTTTCATCGAGGATGGATAACGCTCCAGCGGCCATATAATCGTTGTAGGTAGCAATCGCAGTTAATTGCAGATCTTTGGACAGCAGGTGAGTCATGGCTTCTTCACCGCCTAATTCGGTGGGGGCACCATACTCAATATAAGCCGGATTGACCTTAATATTGTAAGCTTGCAGGGCCGATAAATAGCCATTTTTACGCTGTTCGGTATCTTCTATCTCGTGATTAGAACAGACATAACCAATCTGAGTATGGCCCATTTTGATCAAATGCTCGGTCGCTAAATACGAACCACGAAAGTTATCCAGCGCAATACAGCGCTCGGCAATTTCAGGAATATAACGGTTGATCAAAACCATGGTCGGTTTTTCCTCCGCAAAGCGGATCAACTCTTGGTTACTGAGCGCTTTACTATGGATAACCAGTGACTCACAGCGACTATTGATCAGCAGCTCAATCACTTCTCGTTCAAAATCCGCGTTATGGTAACCATTCCCGATCAGCAGATGTTTGCCATTTTGAATCGCAATGGAATCAATCGCTTTGACCATGCTGCCGTAAAAAGGATCGGAAACATCGCCGATCAGTACGCCAATGGTATTGGTGGTTTGGCTTACTAATGCCCGAGCATTGGCATTGGGGCGATAACCCAGTTTCAGCATGGCTTGTTGTACCACGGATTTGGTTGCCGCGCTGGCGTGGGAAGAGTTGTTCATTACTCGGGAAACGGTGGCCACAGAGACACCCGCTTCTCTTGCCACATCCTTAATCGTAGCCATAAATATCTCACATTAATCAGCCAATAAAATCAGCACTGGAATGTCGCCTCTGCTGAGTGAGCAGAGGCAAAACGGATCAGGCACTACGTGCCAAGGTGACTGCGGCGGGCTGGATGCGGATATTTTCGCCTGCCGCATTAAATAAATGCAGCGCATCAAAATCAGTATACAGCGCCATTTTGGTATACGGTTTGATGAAAAAATCACCCGGATTTAAGAATTTAAAATCATCAACGCCGAGGCTTTGACCGAAGATATAAGTGCTGCTGCCTAAACGCTCAACCACTTCTGAGTGGAAGGTTAAGCTCAAATCACCGGCATCTTTATTGAGGTGTTCTGGTCTTATCCCAACCGTGATTTGCTCTCCTTTCTTCATCGGTTGCGTCACAATCGGCAAAGTTGTTACGTTGGTTTGATTGCCCAAAATAACGCTTAAACTGTCAGCTGACCAATGGTCGACGGTTGCGTTAATAAAGTTCATTTTGGGTGAACCAATAAAACCGGCTACAAACTTATTGGCTGGGTGATAGTAGAGATCCATCGGGCTACCGACTTGTTCCACACAGCCTTGACGCAGAACCACAATTTTATCGGCCAATGTCATCGCTTCAACTTGATCATGAGTCACGTAAACCATGGTTGACTGTAAATCTTGATGCAGCTTTGCGATGTGTAGACGCATTTCAACCCGTAATTCGGCATCTAAGTTGGACAATGGTTCGTCGAATAAAAACACATCTGGATTGCGCACAATCGCCCGGCCAATCGCGACCCGTTGCCGTTGACCACCGGATAATTGCGCCGGCTTGCGATCCAGCAAGCTGTCTAATTGTAACGCTTTGGCCACTTTTAACACTTTATGCTCAATGGTCGCTGGTGGAGTTTTATTCACTTTCAGTGCATAACCCATGTTTTGTCCCACCGTCATATGTGGATATAACGCATAGGATTGGAAAACCATGGCAACACCACGTTGCGAAGGTTGCACATCATTGACGATGCGATCTTTGATGGCAATGGTTCCTTCCGAGATCTCTTCTAGCCCCGCGATCATGCGCAGCAGGGTGGATTTACCACAGCCTGATGGACCCACAAAAACAACAAACTCACCATTATCTATGGAAAGGTTTACATTGCTAATGGTTTGCACATCACCAAATCGCTTGATTACATTCGATAGTTTTATAGAGGCCATAGGGCTTATCCTTCATGATTCTTTGATTTAAGTTATTGATTTATTTTCTAATTGTCGGCTTATTGCCTAGGCGGTCTGCCGTTGTTTTAGCGATTATAAAACGTAGTGTAAACGTATTCCATTTTTTGGGCTTTTTTTGTGTTAACTGTCACGATTGTGAGCAAAAATCATAGTCAAGGCAAAGGGAAGCGCCTATTTTAAACCGGGTAATCGTTTTACCTACGCAACAGAGAACAACATCAAAGCTGTACCTACACATTAACTAGGAGACGTTATGAAAAGACGTACATTAACCAAAGCAATCCATGCTGCTCTTATCGCTAGCTGTACTTTTTCTTCACTCAATGCTCTTGCTGCAGGCAAGTTGCTGATTTGGGAAGATATTCAAAAATCAGCGGGTAATGCTCAGGCTACCAAAGCGTTTGAACGACAATATGATGTGAAAATTACTGTGCAAGAATTGCCTTATGGCGGGCAAGTCGAATCACTACGAATGGATGGTCCTGCTGGAACCGGTCCCGACGTGATTAACCTACCGCATGACCAAATTGGCAGTGCGGTGGTACAAGGCTTATTGACGCCACTGAGCGTGGATAAAGCAGTATTGGATACGTTTACAGAATCAGCCGTTGATGCACTGACTTATCAAGGCCAACTGTATGGTTTACCGAAAGCCGTCGAAACTTTGGTGATGATCTATAACAAAGACTTAATGCCAGAGCTGCCTAAAACCATGGAGGAGATCTACCAAGCCTCTCTACAAGCTCGCGCACAAGGCAATTACGGTTTGCTCGCCAAATGGGATGAAATTTATTACACCTATGGCATCTTAAAAGCGATGGGCGGTGATGTATTTGCCAAAAATCCGGATGGTAGCTACGACGCAAAAACCATTTTGCTGAATACTGACGGTGCGGTCAAAGGTGGTGAATACGTACAAAAATTCTTTAAAGAAGGGGTGTTCCCAAGTGGGATTGTGGGTGATTCTGGTTTGAATGCGATTGACTCGCTATTTACCAGCAAAAAAGCCGCGATTGTACAAACCGGCCCATGGTCATTCCAGCCTTATAAAGATGCCGGCATTAATTATGGTGTCGCGCCTTTGCCTCTATTACCGAATGGAGAGCATATGGGATCATTTATGGGCGTAAAAAGCTACAGCATTTCAACGTACTCAAAAAATAAAGATTTGGCGCAAAAGTATATTGAATTCATCAATAATTATGAGAATTCCAAGCAGCGCTTTGAGTTAACCGGTGAAGTACCTGCGGTGAAAGCATTAATCGATGATCCAATCATTAAAAATAATGAAGGTGCACGCGCAGTTGCTATGCAAGCAGAATTTGCTACCCCGATGCCATCTATTCCAGAAATGAATGAAGTCTGGGGGCCTGCTAATAGTGCATTACAGCTGATCGCAACGGGCAAACAAGCGCCAAAACAAGCATTAGATAGTGCAGTGGAAGCAATTAAGATGCAAATCGAAGCTAACCACGCAATGATGGGATTGTAAGTTTTTTAGCCAGCCCGTATTCGGGCTGGCATTTGTCGTTGTGTTCAGGATGTGAATTATGTCTATTTTATCTTCAGATATATCACCAAGTGATATCCAATATAAAACTCAGCACCGAGTTATAGCGTTATGGTTATCGATCATTCCAGGGTTAGGGCAGCTTTATAATCGACAGTTTGCTAAATCCGCCATGTTTTTTGTTTTTTTATTGAGTTTTTATGGCGTATTTTATGACTTTTTAAAAGAGGGCTACTGGGGTTTATTTACTTTGGGTGAATCATTACCTGAAGATAATTCCGTGTTCTTGCTAGCGGAAGGTATCATCTCACTTATTGTATCGGTGTTTGGTATTGGCGTTTATAGTTTATCGTTATACGATTCTTATACTAACGGTAAACTGCGTGATCAAGGTCGAGAGTTACACTCTATTCGTCGTCAATATCGGACCATCATCGAATCGGGTTTTCCTTATTTAATGGTGACTCCGGCATTTATTTTGTTGGTGTTTGTGGTGGTTTTCCCGATCGTATTTGGTTTTGCGATTGGTTTTACTAACTATAATTTATATAACTCACCCCCAGCCAAACTGGTCGATTGGGTCGGTTTGAAGAACTTTATTAATATTTTTCAAATTAATTTATGGCGTAATACATTTTTTGATGTATTACAGTGGACGGTGATCTGGACCTTACTGGCGACCACATTACAGTGTACAGTCGGGGTGCTGCTAGCGATTTTAGTCAATCAGAAAGATTTAAAATTTAAACCATTAATTAGAACCATCTTTATTTTACCTTGGGCCGTTCCTGGCTTTGTGACGATCCTTATTTTTACCGGAATGTTTAATGAAACGTTTGGCGTGATCAATAACGTCATATTAGATTTCTTTGGTATTGACCCTAAACCTTGGCTCACTGACCCATTTTGGACCAAGACGGCATTAATCCTGATCCAAACTTGGTTAGGTTTTCCATTTGTATTTGCTATGACCACTGGGGTGTTACAAGCGATCCCGAATGATCTGTATGAAGCGGCGACTATTGATGGCGCAAGTAAATTTCAGCAAATGAAGACCATTACCATTCCATTGGTGCTGTTCTCGATTGCGCCGATTTTGATCACTCAATACACCTTTAACTTTAATAATTTTAATATTATCTATTTGTTTAATAATGGTGGGCCAGCGGTGATCGGCAGTAATGCTGGCGGTACTGATATCTTAGTGTCTTGGATTTACAAGTTAACGATGTCTTCATCACAATATTCTATTGCGGCCGCCATAACCTTGTTACTCTCAATCTTTGTGGTAGGTATTGCACTATGGCAATTCCGCATGACCAATTCATTTAAAGATACCAATTAGAGGCGCTGAAAATGAGTATTAAAAGAAGTAATGCTATCAGGCTAACGCTTAGTTATATACTAATTGCTATTGTTAGTATCATTATTATCTATCCATTGTTATGGACGGTTGGTGCCTCATTCTATCCTGGTAATAGTATTATGGGTGATTCGATTTTTCCGGATAATCCAACTTGGAGTCATTATTTAACTTTGTTTGAAAACAATAAAGTCTCTTACTTAACTTGGTATTGGAATAGTTTGAAAATTAGTGTGATGACCATGGTGTTAACACTGATTAGTGTCTGTTGTACTGGTTATGCTTTCTCTCGTTTTCGTTTTAAGGGACGTAATAATAGCTTGATCCTATTTCTATTATTACAGATGGTGCCGCAGTTCTCAGCTTTGATCGCGATTTTTGTATTAGCGCAAATGCTCGGCTTGATTAATAGCCATATTGCACTGGTCTTGGTATATGTCGGAGGAATGATCCCGATGAATACCTATTTAATGAAAGGTTATTTAGATGCGATCCCTAAAGATCTCGATGAATCAGCCCGCATGGATGGTGCCGGTAATTTCCGAATTTTTATTGAAATCATCATGCCTATTTCAAAACCGATCATCGCAGTAGTTGCTCTGTTTTCATTCACCGGCCCATTGGGCGACTTTATTCTGGCTACCACGATTTTACGTACGCCAGAAAATTACACACTGCCGATTGGTTTATATAACTTGGTTGTCGAAAAAATGGGCGCGAGTTACACCACCTACGCGGCTGGTGCAGTATTAATCTCTATTCCAGTAGCAATACTTTATCTATCACTACAAAAGTATTTTGTTTCTGGTTTAACCGCAGGTAGTACAAAAGGATAAAAAAATGAATGTAACCTACAAAATGACATTAGCTGCCGTCCTGAGTAGTTCACTATTAATCGCTGGATGCCAGTCTGGTAAAGTAGAATCAGACACCAATAGTTCATCCTCGGTGATTATTCCGGCTCAGGTTGCCAATAATTTTATTAAAGGCATGGATGTGTCGATGATCCCTGAAGTCGAAGCATTAGGTGGAAAATATTATCAAGATCATCAGCAGCAAGATCCGATTGCGATCATGCAAGCACATGGCATTAACTATTTGAGAATGCGTGTGTGGGTGAATCCAGAAAGTGAATCAGGCGTTGCCTACGGTGGTGGTAATTCTACATTGCAACGAGCCATTGCCATGGGTAAGCGTGCCCATGAGCACGGCATGAAATATTTGCTCGATATTCATTACAGTGATTTCTGGACCGATCCCGGTAAACAGGTCAAACCGAAAGGGTGGGAAACACTCAACTTTGATCAGTTGGTTGCTGAAGTAGGTAGCTACACCGCCGAGGTGATGCAAGCGCACCGTGATGCGGGAGTGATGCCTGAGATGGTGCAAGTGGGCAATGAACTCAATAGTGGCATGCTGTGGCCGGAAGGTAAAAGTTGGGGTGGCGATGGCCGTGAGTTTGATCGCTTAGCTGAGCTTCTAAAAGCTGGCATTAAAGCGGTGAAAGCGGCATATAAAGAAGATGAACAGGTGGAAATCATGCTGCATCTCGCCAAAGCTGGAGACAATGGTGCATTCCGTTGGTGGTTTGATGAAATCACTCAGCGTAACGTCGAGTTCGACATTATTGGTATGTCTTATTACCCATTCTGGCACGGTCCAATGCAGCAGGTAAAAGAGAACATTGCTGATGTGATTGCCCGTTATGGCAAACCGGTGGTGATTGCTGAAACCTCTTACGCTTATACCACTGCCAATGGCGATAGTTTAGAAAATGCTTATACCGGTGCTGAGCCAGCAGAAGGCTATCCGGTGAGTGTGGTTGGCCAAGCTCAGTTTTTGAAAGATATGATGGAATTAGTTAATGCCGCACCAGAGGGTAAAGGCATTGGCATTTTCTATTGGGAACCAGCGTGGTTACCGGTAGAGCATGCTACTTGGGCTACTCAAGCCGGTATGGAATACACCAATGACATTTGGCAAGAAGGGAACTCTTGGGATAACCAAGCTCTGTTTGACTTTGAAGGCAATGTGCTTCCTTCAATGAATGTGTTCAAAAAACAGTAAAGCATGACGTTAGGAGTTGTCGTTATGGGAAATTTTGCACCTATTTTGCCTAAAGTTGGCCAACTACTGCATGGGGCGGATTATAACCCTGAGCAGTGGTTGGATCGTCCTGATATTCTGGAAAAAGATATCGAATTGATGCGCCAGACCCAGTGTAATGTGATGTCGGTTGGGATCTTTAGCTGGGCGAGCTTAGAGCCACAAGAAGGCGTGTTTGATTTTGCTTGGCTTGATGATGTACTCGATCGTCTAGCGCGTAATCACATTCATGTGCTGCTGGCAACCCCAAGTGGCGCACGTCCTGCTTGGTTATCACAGCGCTATCCTAGCGTGCTGCGAGTTAATGCTGCGCGAGTCAAACAATTGCATGGCGGGCGTCATAATCACTGCTATACCTCGCCGCAATATCGCGAAAAAGTACGAATTATCAATACCCAATTAGCCGAGCGTTATTCCAACCACCCAGCGGTGATTGGTTGGCATATCTCCAATGAATATGGTGGCGATTGCCACTGTGCCGATTGCCAGCACGCTTTTCGTGAATGGTTGCAACAGCGCTACACCAGCTTAGATGAGCTGAATCAGAAATGGTGGAGTAAATTTTGGAGCCACACCTATCAAAATTGGGATCAGTTAGAGTCGCCATCACCGATTGGGGAAAGTGCGGTTCACGGGCAAAATTTAGACTGGAAACGTTTTGTCACCGAGCAAGTGACCGATTTCTGCTTACAAGAAATTAAGCCCCTTAAGGCGGTGAATCCACACTTACCGGTCACGGCAAATCTGATGGAATACTTTTACGACTACGACTATTGGAAGTTGAGTAAAGTGATTGATATTGCATCCTGGGATAGCTATCCGCTATGGCACAAAGGAGCCGATGATTTAGCTTTGGCATGTTATACCGCAATGTATCACGACTTGATGAGAACCTTGAAACAGCAACCGTTCTTATTGATGGAATCCACCCCAAGCCAAACGAACTGGCAGCCGATCACCAAGTTGAAAAAGCCGGGTATGCATCTGCTCTCCTCAATTCAGGCGGTGGCGCACGGTTCGGATTCGGTACAATATTTTCAGTGGCGTAAAAGCCGTGGCTCATCGGAAAAATTCCACGGCGCTGTGGTTGACCATGTTGGTCATGTGGATACGCGCGTTGGCAAAGAGGTGGCCCAAGTTGGCGCATGGCTTGCACAGCACTCGTCATTAGCCGGCAGTCGCACTGCAGCACAAGTGGCGATTATCTTTGATTGGGAAAGTCGCTGGGCGATGGATGATGCGCAAGGCCCTCGTAACCAAGGGCTCAATTATGAGCACACCGTGAACCAACATTATCGTGGTTTTTGGGAGCAGGGTATTAACTGTGACATTATCGAACAGTTGAGCGATTTTTCACCTTATAAAGTGATTGTCGCTCCCATGCTGTATTTGATTAAACCCGGTGTCGCGGAGCGCTTGGAGCAGTTTGTGCAACAAGGTGGAGTGTTAGTGGCTACTTATTGGAGCGGGATTGTTGATCAGCACGATCTGTGCTTCTTGGGCGGTTTCCCAGGTGGTGAAAATAGCCCGCTGCGGCGAACGCTTGGGATCTGGGCAGAAGAGATCGATTCTTTATACGATGAAGAGCGAGTCGCTGTGGTGGCGGATGACTCGACAGCGTTTGGTCTGCACGGCACTTATCAAGCTCATCACCTATGTGAGCGGATCCACTTGGAAACGGCTCAGGCACTAGCCAGTTACGGCAGTGACTTTTTTGCTGCTACGCCGGCGGTGACTCAGCATCAGTATGGTTCGGGTTCTGCGTACTATATTGCCTCCAGAAATGATCTACGTTTCCACCAGGATTTCTACCGAGCTATTGCTCAGCGTCACCAAATCACTCCTTGCTTGAATGTGGATTTGCCATCCGGAGTCTCGGTCACTGAGCGGCATAATCAGCAAGGTCGATATCTGTTTGTGATGAATTTCAATCCGTATCCGGTTGAGGTGAATTTACATGGTGAGGTATTGATAAATATGGCATCAGGTAGCAAAGTGGATGACGTATTATCGCTAGCTGCGTATGGTGTTTGTGTATTGCAGCGCTAGACATATCGCTTTTATTAACATCTGGCCGACTCAGCAATGAGTCGGCTTTTTTATTGGCTGAGCATGGGCTTATGCCGTGATGATTTTGTGATCAATTTAGCAGAACCATCATCTTCTCAATTATTGGTGGTAACGTTTACACAAGTGTGAGCTATTTATAATTTCTGAACAATGATCTTCGCTATAGTAACGGCGAAACATAAGGAAGCGCCTGTATTGGGCGACAACAATAAAAACTGAAAAATTAAGGACATATTGATGAAGATGAACTTAAAACCTCTGGTTCCTGCTATTCTCGCTGCTTTATCGACTCTACCTGTCCAGGCGGTGGACTTTACTGGCTATGTACGTTCCGGTCTTGGCATCTCCAATAATGGTGGTGGTGTCAAAGGTGGGGATGAGCTGGCTAAGAGCAAATTAGGTCGTTTAGGTAATGAATTTGATACCTATTCGGAAATCGGCTTAGGGCAAGAGCTGTATCAAGAAGAGGGCAAAAGCTTTTACTTTGAAAGCATGTTTGCCATGTCGGCTGATGGCAATTTAGAGTCAGAAGAGACAACGAAAGATACGGCTAACTTTGCCATCAAGCAGCTCAATTTGCAGGCCAAAGGCTTTATTGCTGCCGCGCCAGAAGCCACGATTTGGGCGGGTAAGCGGTTTTATCAACGCCACGATCTACACATTATTGATACCAAATATTGGAATATTTCCGGCTATGGCTTTGGTGTCGAAGGGCTAAATCTTGGCTCAGGTGCATTATCTGCCGCGATTATCCGCGGAGATCAAGATGTGAATATTAATTACTTGGATATTCGTTATGCCGGTTTTTCTCCATGGCAAGGCGCTTGGACCGAGTTTGGTATTGATTACGCGTTACCCAACCCGACCGATAGTGAAAAAGAGAGCGGAAAAGATTTTGATAATGGCTTGATGTTAACTGCGGAGCTAAGCCAAAGCTTTAGCCGTGGTTACAACAAAACCGTATTGCAATACGCTGACAGTGGTCTGGCGCAGAATATGATCTCGCAAGGAGGCGGCTGGTTCGACGCTTGGACTGGTGATGTCAACAGTGCCAAAGGTTATCGCATCATCAATACCGGTGATTTTACACTTAGTGAAAAAATCTCCTTTAACCATGTTCTGACTTATGGTTATGCAAAAAATCATGGTGATGTATGGGTAGATGCAGGCAATGATATTTGGGAGCATCGTATTTATAAAGATGAAGATCTGTTCTCGGCGGTGATTCGTCCACAGTATGCCTGGTCTAAGCATCATAAAACCGTGCTTGAGCTTGGCTACTATACACAAACCAGAACATCGAAATCTGGTGTCGAAGAAAAATCGGGTGGGCAAAAATTCACTGTGGCACAAGTGTTGAGTGCCGGTGAGTACCTATTTGTACGCCCAGAGATGCGTCTGTATGCCAGTTATCTAAAAGATAATGAAGAAAAGTCATTTAATGATGGTCGTGATCAAGACGATATTAAATTTGGCGTACAAATAGAAGCCTGGTTCTAATCAATGTTTTAGGGCAGCATATTTGCTGCCCTTTTAAAATTTCACGTAATTAAATGATCGTTATTTATAATTATCACCCTGTCATCTATTTAATGTCATTATTCAGTTAGCTTACATTTTTTTTCATCATTGCCACAATTCAACTGCCCACAGGTTATATATGAATCTATTTGCATTCAAAAATAAAATATTAATATTGATGATGACAACCATCGTAGCCACTATCGCGGTGTCTTTTATTAGCGTTAAAAGTGTGATTAATGATTATATTTATCAATCATCAATGCAAGATATCGCGAAAGATGTGTCATTAATTGAAGATAACATTAATGAATATCTACAGGGCAAATTGAATTTGGTGGATAGTATTGAATTTGGAATTATGCACATCAAATCGACCAAAGATAAACTGGATTTTGCTCGTGTGGTTAAAGTTATGAATAGAATGGCGCTGAGTGATGAAGGCAGTATGGCCGATGAACAGGCGCAGCAATACATTCAATTCGCTCATGCACATCCAGAAGGGTTGCAGGTCGGAGAGGTGGTACAGCAGGCCGAGCAATTGAGCTTAACCTTGTCGCGTAAGAAAAAGAATATCGTCGATTTTTTTGTATTGGATCTGCATGCGCTCGGATCTTTAATTGAAAAATTTTCCCGCGAGGGAACCTATTTTGAATTGATCGCAGAAAATGGCGTGATGATTTATAGTAATAAACCCGCCGTGGCAAATTTGCAGCAATCCCATCGTAACCTAAGCATCGGCAATCGGGGTTGGCAACTCATCAGTTATATTGATCAACAATTTATTGCTGAGCAAACGACACGGATTAATACAAAAATAAATATTTATTTAATGAGTTGTGCTCTAGTTATGTTGCTATTAAGTAGTCTCGTACTGCAATTATTATTGCGTCCAGTTGAACGGTTGAGAAATTTAGTCCAAGGCTTAACGGCTGGAGAAGCGGATTTAACGCAACGTTTAACGGTGCATAGCCGAGATGAATTAGGGCAAATATCGCAAGCGATCAATCATTTTATGGGACAAATTCAAGAGATATTTGTCCAAATTAAACGCACTAACTTGCAGATCGCACCGTTTATAGTGCAATTAAATGATCAAGCAAAAAATAATATGTTGTCTGCTGAGCAACACAGTGATCAAACGCAGGATATTGTTAAAGCCATGCACAGTGTTACTTTACTGTCTAATCAGGCGCAGCACAGCAGTGTGCAAGCGGCGGAGTTTGTGCAGAGCGTTAAACAGCAGATGAATCAATCCGCGCAGGCTGGGCGCACCGCATCCGGTAGTATGGATACTCTTGCTCAAGATGTACAAGCCATGGCCGATCAAGTGCAGCAAATTACTCGAGATTCGCAAGCGATTAGTGATATTTTGCACACCATTAAACAAATTGCCGATCAAACTAACTTATTGGCGTTAAATGCCGCGATTGAAGCGGCGCGGGCCGGGGAAAGCGGCCGCGGTTTTGCGGTCGTAGCGGAAGAGGTCAGAACCCTTGCTGCCCGCACCGGCTCTTGTACTACTCAAATCGATGATCTGTTAACCCAATTTACCCAGACTACTCGCACGATCCATCAAAAAATGGCATCGACCCAGCACAACTGTCATAGCTCAGAAGCGAGTTCGGCGACCGTGGTCGCACTGCTCGATGAGATGACCTTAGCCATCGACCATATCCTTAACCACAATTTGAGCGTTTCAGATCTGGTCACTCAACAAACGCAAGTGATCAGTTCCGTCAATGACACCATGACCGAGCTGAATCAGATCGTCGCCAATATGAGCCAAAATGAAAAAATGGCTTATCAAGCCTGCGGTCAATTAACCGATATGTCCGCCGAACTGAGTCAGTATTTGCAATGCTTTAGAACTTAAGCTTCTTTATGCTGTTGGCTGAGCGAGTCTGGCGATATATCCCTTAGTCACTGCTGGAATTGTAGGTCGCTAACGATCGCTAACACTGCTGCACTTCGAGTGGGAGAATTTCTTTCACTCGAGGAGTTAGTAAGAGGTAGGTAAACGGTGGAGCTTGCTACTTGTCTTTAGCTCTTCACTCGATTGATTAAATGATTTTCGCCACTGATTGGGAGTTACGTCATAGCGCTGTTTAAATTTTTCGCGCAGTAGCATGGCTGAGCTGAAGCCGGTTTTGGCGACAATTTGTTCTAATGATAAGTCGGTCGATTCCAGCAGATCTTGTGCTAAATTGAGCCGCTCGCTTGCCAGCCACTCGCCAAACGCCATGCCGGTAGCCTTATGAAATTTGCGCGTGAAGGTACGGCGAGTCATCGCGATCGAATTAGCTAATTCATCTAAGTTGTATTTTTGATCAAGCTGAGAGTGGATAGTCTCCATTAATTGGTTGATTCGTGAATCTGAAGTGGTTACCGGAATCGGCTGATCAATAAACTGCGCTTGCCCCCCTGCTCGATACGGAGCCACTACCATTCGTCTGGCGAGGCGGTTGGCGATGGTGCTGCTGTAATATTTACGGAAAATGTATAAGCAGCAATCAATACTTGCCGCAGTTCCTGCTGAAGTGATTACGCCTTCATCTTCTACATACAGTGCATTGGTATCAAGTCTGGTATCCGCAAAACGTTGGGTAAAATCTTGTTCCAATTCCCAATGCGTCGCCGCACGCTTACCCGCTAATAGTCCAGCATAAGCCAGTACATATCCGCCAAGGCACAAGCCCGCCACTAATGCTCCGCGAGCATGTGCACGGCGTAAGGCAGTTAGCAGTGCTGGATTGGGCTGCTCATCAACGGCTCGCCAATATGGAATAATGATGATGTCGCTGTGCTCAAGAGCGGCTAATGTGGCTTGAGTATGGATCTCAATACCAAGATTGCATTGAAGTGGCCCTTCTTCACCAGCAACCAACTGCAGATTAAATAGGGTTTGGTTCAATGTTTCTGGGCCAAAGACTAAGCTTGGAACCGAAATATGAAAGGGACTAAAGTGATTAAATACCACCACGCTGACCTGCGGGGGCGCGTGCTCGGTGATAAAAGACATAATAATGAAATCCAAAAAAACAGGGCAATAATGAATATAGCCCTGTAGTTAATTTGTGGGGTTAGAACTTAATAATATCACCTTGCTGAGGAACAAGAACGCGATCACTTAGTTTGTTTTCAGTGACATAAGCACGCATATCATCACTGGTCACTGTCATGTGATTTACAGCATCCATATGCACTGTGATAATTTTTGCCTCTGGCAGCATAGAGTAAGCTCGGCGGACATCTTGCTTGCTCATAATGATGCCATCATCTGGGAACGCGAGCGTGCGCGCATCACCAGTATTGACAATTAGCACCTGAGGCTGATGTTTGAGGATCGCTTTATTAACATCGGCGGTCCATACTGTATCTCCTACCAAATAAGTTGTCGGATGGCCTTCGGCTTTAAAAACCACGCCCATGGCTTCCCCTAACATTTCTCCTAGTGGTGTGGCGTACATTTCCGCAGTGCCATGTGCACCGTGCGTTTTCACCAATGTCACATTATCTACTTGCAGAGTATCTTTCAGTATTTGTACGTTGTTAAACCCTTGAGCGCGGATCAACTGGGCATCTTGCTCATGCTGCGTAATGATCAGCATTGTTTTTGGTAACTTATCTTGGGCGGCGGTATCCCAGTGATCAAGGTGGGTATGGGTTACAATCACACCATCGACATCATGATAAATTTTCTCAACAGTCAGAGGCAGTTCTGTTAATGGATTGCGTAATTGACTATTGTGTGTGCCTTCAAACCCAGGATATGCCCCTTTATTGGCTAGCATAGGGTCAATTAAAAAAGTTTTATTGGCAATGCGCAGCTTACCTGTGGCACTACGTAGATGTTGGTAGCTGTCAGCAGCAAATGTTGACATGCTGAAAGTGGCACAAGTTAAAACGACACAACTGAGTAAGGTGGTTAATTTCATAGTATTGCTCCTAATAGGCACAGGATGAGTTCAGTGGTGCTTATTTTAAGTGATTGACCAGCCGCTAAAAGTGGCTTAAAGGACACATAACGCTGTGATCGGGACAAAAAACGGGAGCATGTGTCACAGCGGATACTTGAGAGTGTTGTGCAGCTAATCGTAAGTAGAAGTTAATTTATTAACTCATTGTTACGCTTTCTCTAACACGCGTACTGACATGCTGGCGGCCGAGGTGCGGTTATCGACCGCGAGCTTTTTATAGATCTGTTCGAGATGCTTATTAACGGTGCGTGGACTCATCGCAAGTATTTGGGCAATTTCCCAGTTGGTTTTGCCAAAACAGATCCAATACAGCACTTCGGATTCACGTTTGGTCAGATTAAACTCCACGCGTAAATCTTCTGCCGTCCCGGCTTGTTTCGGCAACTGGATCCGGATCAATTGATGGCTGTGGTCATAATTTCCGGCCAAGCTTGCAGCAAGTGGCGAGTCAAATTGAGTCAGTATCAGTGGTGTTGTGCTGTCACTCTGGTTAAGCCACTGCGCAATGTCGGTTTGTAGGCATGCCCAAGTTTCGGTGAGATGGTAGGCACTGTCAGCGCAGTGATTATTCTCACACAACAGTTTTTGCGCCTGTGGGGTGGCCCACGCTAAGTCGCCATGCGAAGAGACGCAGCACAGAAATTGGCCGGCATAATCGAGCGCCGCTTGTGCCGATTTTGCCACTTGCGCGTTGTGGCTATGTACCCGAATGCGCGCGAGTACCTCCGCTGGCACCACAGGTTTGGTGATGTAGTCGACCCCACCAGCCTCAAAGCCTTTAATCACATGTTGGGAGTCATTGAGGCCAGTCATAAAAATGATCGGTGTGGCGGGCAGTTTTTCCTTTAATCGCAAGCAAGTCTCAAAACCATCTAATTTTGGCATCACCGCATCTAACAAAATAATATCGGGCTGAATTTTTTCGATAATCGACAGCGCTTGATAGCCATCGAGTGCGACCAGTACGCTAAGACCAGCTTGATTCAGGCTAGCATTGAGCATGCCTAATGATTCTGGTGAGTCATCGACCACTAAGGCGATGATGTTTTTTGCTAAGAAACCGTTCATGAATCGATTAATCCATTAATCTGTTCGACGATGTGAGCAAAACGGCACTGGCGTGCTTGCTCTCGCATTGTGGTGATAAATTGGCTGCCTTGATGACCATTACGCTCTAAGTGGTCAAGTCGCTCACTGAACGCCGACATAAAGCCAATCTCTGCGTAGCTTTTCAGTTGATGAAGCTCCGCTTGATCGGGATAGCGGACATCGGGCTGCGCTGCAGAGCTTGCGCTTGGCGGTTGATAAATCCAATTAATCTGCAGCAACTGGCTCAGTTTGCCAAGCAGTAACGGTAACGCTACTGGTTTGGTCAGATAACCATTGTGATAGCGGCAGAGCTGATGATTAGTTTCCAACTCTTGAATATTGGCCGAGAGCATTAAGATCGGCTGCTGATAATGCTGCTGTCTTAACTTTATTGCTAACTGCCAGCCATTCATTCTGGGCATAAAAATATCTAACATAAATAGGTCGATGGCCTGCTTGGCCGCAACGGCTAATGCCGCTTCGGCTGAGTCGGCTTGCAGAATAGTAAACCCAAGTGGGCTTAAAATATGGCTGATTAAGGTACGCTGATCCGCGAGGTCATCGACCACCAACAGTGTTTTTCGCGCGCCCTGATAACCGATGACATCACTATGGATTAACTCGGCGGGTTCGATGTGGTCATACACTTCAGACAGCATCATTTTCAGGGTGAAGTTGCTGCCTTGGCCGATTTCACTCACGCACTCAATTTCACCGCCCATTAACTCAGCTAAGGCATTAGAGATGGTCAGCCCTAATCCGGTACCGCTCACATGCTTGGTTTGCTCGGATTGAATGCGCTCAAAAGGACGGAAAATCAGCAACTGATCTTGGGCGCTAA
The DNA here is from genome assembly GCF_028863985.1 of Vibrio chanodichtyis. Lineage (NCBI taxonomy): Bacteria > Pseudomonadati > Pseudomonadota > Gammaproteobacteria > Vibrionales > Vibrionaceae > Vibrio > Vibrio chanodichtyis. The sequence continues at coordinate 319,577 of NZ_JARBFT010000001.1, forward strand.
TGCCAATACCGGTATCTTTGACGCTAAAACGTGCCACCTGATTGCGGTAGGTGACGGAAAAATCGATTGATCCTTCAGCGGTGTATTTCACTGCATTGGTCAGCATATTGATCAAAATTTGTCTTAGCCGCTGTTGATCGCCACTGATAAACACCGGCAGATGGCTGGCAGCATAGAATTGAAAACGGAGTTTTTTGTGCTCGGCTTGCAAACGAAACATGTCGACCAACTGTTGTAACAAGACGTGGAGATTAAAGGTCTCCCGCTGCAACTCTAAGCGGCCGGCTTCAATTTTAGAAATCTCCAGCAAGCTTTCCAGTAAATCGCCAAGATGCTTGCCATTTCTCTCCAGTGTTGCAGCATATTGACGCTTTTGTGGGCTGAGTTCTGGATCGTGGCTGAGTAACTGGGCATAGCCCAATAGTACGTTCAATGGTGTTCTTAATTCATGGCTGAGTCCGGCGAGATAGCGACTTTTCGCATCATTGGCATGTTCGGCCTTTTTCTTGGCGCGTACCAACTGTTGTGAGGTTTGCTGATGCGCGCTGATCTCATCCGATAGCAATTCGCTATGGGTTTGCAGCTCTTGCATCGCAAGGTGGCGGTTGCTTTTGGCTAGCACCAACAGCCAGCTGATGATGCCGGTCGGGATCAGCAGTAAAGCGAACGCTTTATATAAACTGAGCGAGAGCGAATTCATTTTGGTTGGATCTAAGCTCGGTACTTGACTGTAGGCTAGCGCTAAAATAATTCCAATCGCTAGGCTCATGATGGTCATCACGATGATAAATTGGCTTAGCGAGGAAGAGATCTGATTGACCCAAGTTATCGGCAAGTAAGGTTTTAACGCCTGTTTAACCTGCGTGCCGAGTGTGGCTTGCGGGCGGCATTGATCATGACAACGGACATCAAGCGAGCAGCAAAGTGAACAGATATCGCCTTGATAGGCGGGACAGTGTGCCATATCTTCCGTTTCAAAGGCGTGCTCACAGACCACGCAGCGCTGTTCGGCGTTTGGTTTGGCGGGCGTGTGGTCGGCGACTAAGTAATATTGGCTACGCGTGGCGAGGGCAATCAGTGGCGCTGTGAGTAGCGGGATCGCAAAAGCAAGGTATGAAGCCAATGCTTTGAGCATTTCGTTATAAAGCCCAAAATGTGCTGATAAACCAAATAGAGAGGCAATTAACATTGAGCCGAGGCCGACAGGGTTGAGGTCATACAGTTTGGATCGTTTAAATTCAATATGCGCTGGGCTAAGTCCCAACGGTTTGTTAATCACTAAATCAGCGACTAGGCAGCCTACCCAAGACAATACCAGCACCGAATAGATTTGCAGGGTTTGTTCAATCAAGCGATACACCCCAAGTTGCATCAGCAGTAGCGCAATCAGAACATTAAACAGCATCCACACTACGCGTCCGGGGTGGTGGTGAGTCAGGCGTGAGAAGAAATTCGACCAAGCCAGTGAACCAGCGTAGGCATTCGCAAGGTTAATTTTTAGTTGGGAAATGATCACGAACACTCCTGCGCCAATCAGGGCTAATTGAGTGTTGTCGGTCATATAGCCAAACACATTCACGTACATATGCGCGGGATCTTTGGCGAGATCGGGCGCGATACCTTGTTGGATCGCCAGCCAAGCTAACAAACTGCCGAGGGCTATTTTTAATGCACCGAATAGCATCCAGCCGGGCCCCCCGATCAGCATTGCAGCCCACCAGCGAGAGGATGTTGCTGCGGTTTTTTCTGGTAAAAACCTCAGAAAATCAACCTGTTCGCCAATTTGTGCCACCACGGCCAGTAACACCGCTGAGGCAGCCCCAAACAGTAACCAGTCAAATTGAGCAGCATGTTGATCTAAGCCGCCGTAAGCGAGCCACTGGTCAATCTGAGTATTGGGGTGGCTGAAGACAAACCATAGTGGCGCCAGTTGCAGTAACAGCCACAGCGGTTGTGACCACATTTGCAAGCGGCCGATATTGGCAATGCCTAAAGTTACTAGCGGGATTACGATCACGGCGCTGATCAGGTAGCCGCACCACAGTGGGATCGCCAACAGCAGTTCGAGAGCCATAGCCATAATTGCCGCTTCGAGTGCGAAAAAAATGAACGTAAAAGAGGCATAAATCAGTGAGACGATAGTCGAACCAATATAACCAAAACCCGCCCCGCGGCTGAGCAGATCAATATCCACCCCATATTTGGCCGCGTAATAACAGATCGGAGCGCCGCTGAAGATCACTACCAGCGAGACCCCAGCAATTGCCCATAGTGAGTTAGTGACACCGTAATTAAGGGTGATGGTTGCGCCGAGCGCTTCTAATACCAGAAACGAGACAATGCCTAAGGCGGTGTTAGCGACCCAGCCAAGCGACCATTTTCTTGCGCGCTTGGCGGTAAAACGCAGGGCAAAATCTTCCAGTAACTCATTACCCACCAGGGTGTTATAACGCCGGCGCGTTATAGGAACTTTCGGCATAGCCTTTCTCTTCATCCTTTATGCAGCGCTCTGCATTCCTTGCAGAGCTCGCTATGTTACCACAAGCATTGGACGCCGCGAGCAATGATGGCCGGGGCGATCGCATGCGGTTTAACACGCCCGCGCGAGTATAGCGCGAATTTTTTGCATCGAATATGCGTTGTTTGACGTAGGACGGATGCGCAATGTGCGCATACCGTTGCCGGGCTATTTCTCTGATACTTGGGGCGAACTTGCTTTTGATACCCGCGAGGCTCGCGGCGATTGGAGGTGTAAGTTCGGACCATTTATTCGTCAAGGGAAGGTGAAAAATGATACGGAAATTCCTCGCTAGTGCGGTATTGACCGCGCCACTAATCAGTACCTCATTACTCAGTAGTGCACTGTTCAGTACGTCGGCACTCGCCGCTGATACCATTAAAGTCGGAGTGTTGCACTCATTGTCCGGCACCATGGCGATCAGTGAAACCACGCTTAAAGATACCATGCTGATGCTGATCGATGAGCAAAACAAAAAAGGCGGTTTACTGGGTAAAAAATTACAGCCAGTGGTGGTGGATCCTGCCTCCAACTGGCCGCTGTTTGCGGAAAAAGCGCGTGAGCTGATTGCCAAAGAGCAAGTCGCCGCAGTCTTTGGTTGTTGGACTTCCGTTTCGCGCAAATCGGTTCTGCCGGTATTTGAAGAGCTGAACAGTATTTTGTTTTACCCGGTGCAATACGAAGGCGAAGAGTCATCGAAAAACGTGTTTTACACCGGAGCTGCACCAAACCAACAAGCGATTCCGGCAGTCAATTACTTAATTGATCAAGGTGTGCAACGCTGGGTGCTGGCTGGTACCGACTATGTTTACCCGCGTACCACCAATAAAATTTTAGAAGCCTATTTACTGGAGCAAGGCGTCGCGCCTTCCGACATCATGATCAACTACACGCCATTTGGTCATTCGGATTGGCAGTCAATCGTCGCCGATATTAAGAAATTTGGCTCAGCCGGTAAAAAGACCGCAGTGGTTTCCACCATTAATGGTGATGCTAACGTCCCATTCTATAAAGAATTGGGTAACCAAGGGATTAGCGCCGAGCACATTCCGGTGATTGCTTTTTCGGTGGGTGAAGAAGAGCTGTCAGGCATTGATACCACTCCTCTGGTGGGTCACTTAGCGGCATGGAACTACTTTGAAAGTGTTGAGGCACCAGCGAACCAAACCTTTATTCAAACTTGGCGTAAATTCATCAAGGATGACAAACGAGTCACCAACGATCCGATGGAAGCCACCTATATCGGTTTCAACATGTGGGTAAAAGCGGTGGAAGCCGCAGGCACTACTGAGGCGAGCGCGGTGCAAAATGCGCTGATCGGCACATCGGTGGCCAACCTTTCTGGTGGTTACTCAACCATGATGCCAAACCATCACATCACCAAACCGGTTCTGATCGGTGAAATTCAAGCCGATGGTCAGTTGCAAACCGTTTGGGAAACCACAGGGTTAGTGGTCGGCGATGAGTGGTCTGACTATCTTCCCGGCTCCAAAGACCTGATCTCAGATTGGCGTGCGCCACTGAGCTGCGGTAACTACAACGTCAAAACCGGTAAATGCTCAGGGCAGAACTACTAGCGGGTTATTAATGGTATCGAGTCATTAATCCTCGTTGCGTGGTTAAGGCAATAAGTGGGGTGCAAGCCCCACTTCTCCGCCGTGACCATCCGCCAACATTGAACCGATAAGGCTTAGAGATAAGCCGAGTGAGAAAGGGTTATTCATGGTGTTCATTTTGCGAATCTATGCTATCGCGCGCATCATCAGGGATGGGGTTCGCTTGGGCGTTCTCGGCATCACTGTTTTATTGATGAGCAGTTTGGCTCAGGCTGAAAACCGCTCTGAATTTGAGCAAGGGCTACAAGCGATCGCGATGCTTAAATTTAATCACATCGAAACGGGGGTCAATCGCCTGCTCCACAGTGGCGATCCACGTGCGGTGGATGTGTTAAGCCAACTGCTCAATGGTGAATTGTATGTTGAGCAATCCAACGCCGATTTGGTCGTGATTAAACTTAAACAAGGCAGTGATTATACCATTCAGCCACTGTTTGGCAGCGACGCGGATGAGCGGCAGGTGATGAGCAGCGCGATTAAAAAAGTCGCGATCAACAACCGTCTGCGCGGTCAGTTAAAAGCGGCGATTGCGCAGTTGAGTATTACTCATCCTGATCCGGCGCGGCGAATTAAGGCGCTCAACCAGTTAATTGGCGCGCTGGATCACGCCAGCTACTCGTTAGTGCAAAGTCACTTGCCACAAGAAACCAACCCCAAAGTCAAAGCGTTAGGCTTGAGTGCGTTAGCCATCTACGATTTGCAGCACAGCAGTGATCCGACACGATTGGCGCAAGCGATGGATACGCTGAAATCCAGTTATCAGCCTGCGGCACGCAATGCTTTGCAGCAGTTTATTGAAGCACATCCTGATAGCGCTTTGAATGATGCGGCACGCGGTGCGCTAAGTCGGATTGAGCAACGAGAAAAAGTGGCGGATTTGGCGCAGACGCTGTTTTTTGGTTTAAGCCTCGGATCAGTTTTGGTATTGGCCGCGATTGGTCTGGCGATCACCTTTGGGGTAATGGGGGTGATCAATATGGCGCATGGTGAACTGATCATGCTCGGTGCCTACACCACTTATGTGGTGCAAACGCTAATGCCGGAGCAGATTGGATTATCCATCATGATTGCTATTCCATTGGCATTTGTGGTTTCCGCCGCAGTCGGAGTACTGATTGAGCGAGGAGTGATGCGGTTTTTATATGGTCGCCCTTTAGAAACGCTACTGGCCACGTTTGGGATCAGTTTGATCTTGCAACAAGCGGTGCGCAGTGTGTTTTCTCCACTAAATCGCTCGGTTGCCACTCCCGAATTTATGCAAGGCGTGTTGGAAATCACTCCGCTGCTTAGTCTGACGTTAAACCGATTATACATCATTGTATTTTGTTTAATGGTGTTTGCCCTGTTGTACCTGATTTTGAACTACACCCGCTTAGGGATTGAGGTGCGGGCAGTCTCACAAAATCGCAGTATGGCTCGTGCCATGGGCGTGCGTTCCGAGTGGGTCGATGCGATGACCTTTGGTTTAGGCTCGGGGATTGCCGGCATTGCTGGGGTGGCGTTAAGCCAGTTAACCAACGTTGGCCCCAACTTAGGTCAAGCTTACATCATTGACTCATTTATGGTGGTGGTGTTTGGCGGGGTTGGCAATTTGTGGGGCACGCTGGTGGCGGGAATGTCGCTTGGGGTTGCCAACAAAATTTTAGAACCTTGGGCGGGCGCGGTATTGGCCAAGATCTTGGTTCTGGTGTTCATCATTCTATTTATTCAGAAAAAGCCCCGAGGACTGTTTCCTCAAAAAGGGCGCTCCGCGGAGGGATAAGCATGGTCTATCAACCTAAGTTATTGGATCGCTCGACCATGACCTTTCTCTTGGTTTTGGCGAGCGCGTTATGTGTGGTTCCCGCATTGAATATGCTGGTCGATTCAAACAGTGTCCTACACATCTCTACTTACACCATCACCTTAATTGGTAAATATTTGACCTATGCCTTACTGGCGGTGGCGGTGGATCTGGTGTGGGGCTATCTCGGCATTTTGAGCTTAGGTCACGCGGCATTTTTTGCTTTGGGTGGTTACGCCATGGGCATGTATTTAATGCGCCAAATTGGTGAGCGTGGCATTTACGGCCACCCAGAACTGCCGGATTTTATGGTGTTTTTAAACTGGCAACAGTTGCCTTGGTTTTGGCACGGATTTGACCAGTTCTGGTTTGCGGCGCTGATGATTGTCACTGTGCCAGGAGTGCTGGCCTTAGTGTTTGGCTGGTTAGCTTTTCGCTCACGAGTGACAGGGGTGTATTTGTCGATCATCACTCAGGCTTTGACTTATGCACTAATGCTGGCCTTTTTTCGCAATGAGATGGGGCTGGGTGGCAATAACGGCTTAACCGATTTTAAAGATCTGCTCGGCTTTGATTTACAAGCCAACGCCACTCGGATCAGCTTATTTGTGCTGTCTGGTCTTGCGCTGGGGCTTGGCTATATTGCGTGCCGTTTTATCGTAGTCAGCCGCTTAGGGCGAGTGGCACTGGCGATCCGAGATGCGGAATCGCGCACGCGGTTTACGGGTTATAAAGTGGAAAATTTCAAACTGGCGATTTTCGGCTTTTCAGCCGTATTGGCCGGTATTGCTGGTGCCTTGTATGTACCCCAAGTGGGCATTATCAACCCCTCAGAATTCTCACCACTCAACTCAATTGAATTGGTGGTGTGGGTTGCGTTAGGTGGACGAGCCACCTTATACGGTGCGGTGGTCGGTGCCTTGGCGGTCAATTATGCCAAAACCTATTTGACCGCAGTATTGCCCGAAGTGTGGTTGTTTAGCTTGGGAAGCCTATTTGTGCTGGTTACGCTGTTTTTACCACAAGGGGTGGTTGGGCTATTCAAAGCCAAGGAGGTACGCGCATGAGCTTAAGAGCATTGAGCCGATCCATCACCGATAGAGAGCGGGTTTATGATTTCTTGGTGCCTAAAGTCAATCCGATGTTGACGGTTGGGCATGGTTGCTTGCTGTATCTGGAAGGATTAACCGTCAGTTTTGATGGCTTTAAAGCGATCAATAATTTGAATTTGTACATCAACGAGGGTGAATTGCGCTGCATTATCGGCCCCAATGGTGCCGGTAAAACCACCATGATGGACATCATTACCGGCAAAACGCGCCCAGATAGCGGTAGCGCATGGTTTGGGCAGAATATTGATTTACTCGAATTGAGCGAGCCACAAATCGCCCAAGCTGGGATTGGCCGTAAATTTCAAAAACCGACCGTATTTGAACAGCAAACGGTATTTCATAACCTTGAGCTGGCAATGGCGGGAGCCAAAACCGTACGAGCCAGTTTGTTTGCCAAGCTCTCGGCTTCAGACATCGATTATATCGATTATGTGCTTAAACAAATTGGCTTAGTGGCTCAGCGCGGCTTGTTGGCTGGGGCATTGTCCCATGGACAAAAGCAGTGGTTAGAAATCGGCATGTTGCTGATGCAAAACCCGAAGCTGCTCTTGGTCGATGAACCTGTGGCGGGAATGACCCATCAAGAGATGGATCGCACAGCAGAGCTGCTGACCAGTCTGGCTGGTGAGCGAACGATTATTCTGGTCGAGCATGATATGGATTTTGTGCGTTCCATTGCCTCGCAGGTGACGGTGCTCCATCAAGGTTCAGTATTGGCTGAAGGCAGCATGGATCAAGTACAGAGCAACCCCAAAGTGGTTGAAGTCTATTTGGGAGACGCCGCATGTTAAGCATTAAAGGATTAAATCAGTTCTACGGGCAAAGTCATACCTTATGGGATTTGGATTTAGAAGTGCCAGAGGGGCAATGCACCTGCCTGATGGGGCGCAATGGGGTGGGCAAAACCACCTTGTTGCAATGTGTGATGGGGCTATTGGCAACCCAAAGCGGGCAAATTGAATACCAAGGCCAAGACATTACCCGCTTGAGCGCCGAGCAACGAGCACCGTTGGGCATTGGCTATGTGCCACAAGGCCGGCAAATTTTTCCTTTACTGAGCGTTGAAGAAAATTTGCGGATTGGGCTACCCGTGCGCGGCGATAAGTGCAAAAACATTCCCGATTTTATCTATGAGCTGTTTCCCGTGTTGCAGCAAATGCTGCACCGCCGCGGCGGGGATTTATCCGGTGGGCAGCAGCAACAATTAGCGATCGGGCGCGCCTTGGTGATTAACCCCAAACTGTTGATTTTAGATGAGCCGACCGAGGGCATTCAGCCCAATGTGGTGGCTGAAATTGGTGACATTATCCGTCGCTTAAATCAAGACATTGGCTTAACGGTATTGCTGGTCGAGCAAAAGTTACCCTTTGCTCGAAAAGTGGCGGATCGCTTCTCGCTGCTCGACCGAGGCCGCCAAGTGGCAAGCGGTGAAATGGCCGCACTCAGCCCAGAGCTGGTCAAACAATATCTCACGGTTTAGCGCGATATGAGACGATCTCGCTTTGATCTCAGCACACAACCCGAGCGCCATTGGCCGGCTAAGATCGGCTTGGGATTTGATCACGATGGTGAGCAAACCCGCATGGCGCAGATGGCTTTCCAAGGGCCGCTACGTGTCCAGCGCCCTTTTTACCCTGAACAGGAGGTGTGCCACGTTTATTTATTGCATCCACCTGGCGGGCTGGTTTCGGGTGATGATCTGCGCATTGACATCGCCTGTGCGCCTGGTAGCCACGTGCTGTTGACTACGCCATCGGCGGGTAAGATTTATCGTGCTGATAGCCAAGGAGGAGCGCAGCGCCAGCATGTGCAGATAAATGTGGATAGTGCAGATTGTGAATGGTTGCCCATGGAAACCATTGTGTTTGATGGCGCACATGGCCGGCTTTCCACGCGGATCAATTTGTATGGCGAGGCGAAATTCGTCGGGCTTGATGTGTTTTGCCTTGGCCGCCCGAAAAGTTTACAGCCTTTTGTGAGCGGCAGTGTTGAGCAACGTTTAGCCATTTATCTGCATGACCAGCCGATCTTGCTCGAGCGGCAATATCTATCGGCCGACGATCCGCTATTGCGTGCCATGAGTGGCTTTAATCAGCATCTGGTGTCAGGCACCTTGCTGGTGTTTGGGATAGTTAACGCCGATGCCGCAGTCGCCAGTTTAAGGCTCAGCTCGCTATTTGAGTCAATGACCTTAAGTGTCACACATCGTTTGGGGGTGATTGTGGTGCGCTATTTGGGTGATTGTAGTCAGCAGGCACAGCAACAATTAAGAGCGTGCTGGCAGCAGTTACGGCCTCAACTGATGGGAAAGCCGGCTTGCCCACCGAGAATTTGGAATACTTAATTTACTGCGATTGTAGAGGGATACGATGGAATTATCACCAAGAGACAAGGATAAACTGCTGCTGTTTACTGCAGCCTTAGTGGCCGAACGCCGCTTAGCCAAAGGCATCAAGCTCAACTATCCAGAAGCGAGTGCCTATATCGCCGCTGCGATTATGGAAGGGGCACGCGAGGGCAAAAGTGTTGCGCAATTGATGAGTGAAGGGCGCACATGGTTAAACAAAAGCTTAGTGATGGACGGCATTGCTGAGCTGTTGGATCAGGTGCAAGTTGAAGCCACCTTTCCGGATGGTACCAAGCTGGTCACCGTTCACAATCCGATTCAGTAGGAGGCGCGATGAAACCGGGAGAGTATCAATTGCAATCCGAACCGATTGAACTGAATGTCGGGCGTAACACCTTGCGCATTTCGGTGGTGAATCATGGTGATCGGCCGATCCAAGTTGGTAGCCATTACCATTTTTTTGAAACCAATCCCGCCCTCGATTTTGAGCGCGCGGCAACCCGAGGTATGCGTTTGAATATTGCGGCGGGGACCGCGGTTCGTTTTGAGCCGGGGCAAACCCGTGATGTCGAATTGGTGGCACTGGCTGGCGATCAAGTGGTGTATGGGTTTCGCGCCGCCGTAATGGGTAAGGTGTAAGGAGCATAACATGGCACAAATCTCGCGGGCGGCCTACGCCGATATGTATGGCCCAACCACGGGCGACAAAGTTCGCCTAGCCGATACTGAACTGTGGATTCAGGTCGAAGACGATTACACCACCTATGGGGATGAAGTGAAATTTGGCGGCGGCAAGGTGATCCGTGACGGCATGGGGCAAGGCCAAAAATGTCGTGCAGAGGTGGTTGATTGTGTGATCACCAATGCGCTGATTTTGGATCACTGGGGGATAGTCAAAGCCGATATTGGAATCAAAGATGGCAAAATTCACGCGATAGGCAAAGCGGGCAACTCCGATATCCAGCCTCATATAAACATCCATATTGGAGCTAGTACGGAGGTCATTGCTGGGGAAGGGCACATTGTCACCGCAGGGGCGATTGATGCACATATTCATTTTATCTGCCCACAACAAATTGAAGAAGCCTTGATGGCGGGCACTACCACCATGTTAGGTGGTGGTACTGGTCCTGCAACCGGAACCAATGCCACCACTTGTACTCCTGGTGCATGGTACTTAGCACAGATGCTGCGCAGTACCGATTTGATGCCAATGAACTTTGGTTTTTTGGGCAAGGGCAACGCGAGCTTGCCCGCCGCACTGGAGGAGCAGTTACAAGCGGGTGCTTGTGGCTTAAAACTGCATGAAGATTGGGGCACTACGCCGGCATCAATAGACAACTGTTTGGCGGTCGCTGAACAGTACGATGTACAAGTGGCGATTCATACCGATACGTTAAATGAATCAGGTTTTGTCGAAGACACCTTAGCCGCCTTTAAAGGACGCACCATCCATACCTATCACACTGAAGGAGCCGGGGGTGGACACGCGCCAGATATTATCATCGCTTGTGGGCAAGCGAACGTGTTGCCATCATCCACTAACCCAACTCGCCCTTATACGGTGAATACTGTCGATGAGCATCTCGACATGTTAATGGTGTGTCACCATCTCGATCCCAATATCCCAGAAGATGTGGCATTTGCTGACTCGCGGATCCGCAAAGAGACGATTGCTGCCGAAGATATTTTGCATGATTTGGGGGCATTTTCGATGATCTCTTCCGATTCACAAGCGATGGGACGCGTCGGTGAAGTGATCTGTCGCACTTGGCAAACCGCGCACAAAATGAAAGTACAACGCGGCTTGCTACCCGAAGATGAAGCACGCCAGGCCGATAACTTTCGCGCCAAACGCTACATCGCCAAATACACGATTAATCCGGCGCTTGCCCACGGCATATCCCACCTGGTGGGCTCATTGGAAGTCGGAAAGTTGGCGGATATTGTACTGTGGAAACCGGCTTTTTTTGGGGTTAAACCTGCGTTGATCATCAAAGGTGGTTTTATTGCCGCCGCTCCGATGGGCGATGCCAATGCCTCCATCCCAACGCCTCAACCGGTGCATTATCGTGCCATGTTCGCCGCTTATGGCAGCGCGGCGGCACAAACTTCAGTCACATTTACCAGCCAAGCCGCCTTAGCCGCAGGTTTGGCACATAAGCTTGGACTTAAACGGCCACTGGTGGCTTGTCGCAATTGTCGCAAGGTGACCAAACACGACATGATTCATAACCACTACATGCCGCAGATCAGTGTCGATCCGCAGACTTACGAGGTGAAGGCTGATGGTCAAGCGTTAACCTGCGATCCGGCAACTGAACTGCCTTTAGCGCAACGTTATTGGCTGTTTTAAATCCCGATGTTTGCTCAAGCAAAATTTGAGTTAACTCAACCAAGGAGAGTTGTATGTTGAAAGTGATAGGACGTTCCGAACATTTCCAAGGCGCGGTATTGGATAAGCTGGTACTACCTTATGCTGTGCGCCAAAAAGGCCGGTTTCGAACCGTGAGTCAATCAGGACTGGAAGTTGGGGTGTTTTTAGCGCGTGGTGCGGTACTAAAACAAGGTGACTATTTGCACACCGAGTGTGGTCAGGTTTTGCAAGTCGTCGCACAACAAGAGCCGGTCATTATTGCCAAAAGTGACGATTGGCAAACCTTTGCCAAAGTGTGTTACCACATGGGTAATCGCCATGTGCCGATGGCGATTGGCGACCTGTGGTTGCGCTTTCAGCCCGATCATGTTTTACAGCAAATGGTTTGCATGATGGGACTGGTTTGTGAGGCGCAGATGGCTGAATTTAACCCCGAACATGGTGCATACCATACCAGCAGCAAGCCCCATTTTCACCCCGTGCATGAGCATGCTCACTCGCATTCCCATGAGCAGGATCATGCCCATCATTCATCACATGCTCAGCAGGAGCGGGGACATCATCACTAATGCAAATTGGCGCGCTGTTATCTTTGCTGCATCTTAGTAGTCCCAGTTTGCCGATTGGCGCATTTGCGTATAGCCAGGGTTTGGAAGCCGCCGTTGAGCTTGGCTGGGTGGTGGATCACGAGAGTTTAAAAGCGTGGCTTGCCCCTTTGCTGTACAGCGCTCAAGCCCATTTAGAATTACCGTTGCTCAAGCGTTTTTATCAGGCTTGGCAGCAGCAAGATGTTGAGCAGATTGCTTATTGGCAACAAGTGTTACTGGCTAATCGTGAAACGGCAGAGTTAGTGCTGGAAGAGCAAAAACTGGGGCAAACCCTGCATCGTTTATTGGTGAGTTTAAAGGTTGAACTGGGTAGCCAGGCACAAAACTTAAGCTATCTGCCGCTATATGCCAAAGCGTGTGTTCATTTTAACGTTCCGCTGTCTATGGCGGCGACGGGCTGGCTGTGGTCTTGGCTCGAAAATCAGGTCACGGTGGCGTGTAAAACCATACCGCTTGGCCAGACTGCGGCGCAGCAAGTACTGCTGGCGATGATGCCGTTGATTGAACAAGCGATCGCCGTCGGGCTGACGGTCAGTGATGACAAGATTGGCCTGACGCTACCTAATTTTGCCATGGTGAGTGCATGGCATGAGACGCAATATTCAAGATTATTTCGGAGTTAATATGAGCACACAATGTTTACGAGTAGGAGTCGGTGGCCCTGTGGGGTCGGGTAAAACGGCATTGCTGCGTCAGTTATGTTGCGCCATGCGTGAGAATTACAATCTGGCGGTAGTGACCAATGATATTTACACCAAAGAAGATGCCGAGTTTTTGATGCGCCATCAGGCTCTGGATCAAGACCGCATTATCGGGGTGGAAACGGGCGGTTGCCCACATACGGCGATCCGAGAAGATGCGTCGATGAATCTTGCCGCGATTGATGAGTTGCATCAGCGACATCAGGGGTTGGAATTAGTGCTGGTGGAAAGTGGTGGTGACAACTTAAGTGCAACGTTTAGTCCGGAGCTTTCCGACTTGACCTTGTATGTGATTGATGTTTGTGCGGGAGATAAAATTCCGCGCAAAGGCGGGCCAGGGATCACCAAGTCCGATTTGCTCATCATTAACAAAACCGATTTGGCACCGATGGTAAATGCCTCGTTAGAGGTGATGGACCGCGATGCAAAAAAAATGCGCGGTGAAAAACCCTTTGTCTTTACCAATTTGATTCGCGGTGATAGTTTAAAAACCGTGATCGATTTTATTGTTCAACAAGGTATGTTGGCTGATCGCCCCGTTAATCTGTGATCAGTCACTCGCATTAATCAAATAAGGAAATTTATATGCAATACTCTTTTCGCAACATCGTGCTAGCGATGAGCACATTAGTGATCAGTACTCCGAGCTTGGCACACGTCGATCATGCCATGCAGGCCAGTTTTTCGGCAGGGTTTTGGCACCCGCTGACCGGATGGGATCATTTAGCCGCTTTGCTGCTGATCGGCTTTTTTGCCGCCGGTTATGATTATAAAAAATCGGCGCAAATTATTGGCTGTTTTTCAGCGGCGTTAATCTGCGGTTTTTTGATTGGCGTTGAGTGGTCGAATGCCGAGCAAGTTGAATTTTTGGTCGCCGGCTCTTTAATGGCGTTACCGCTTGCTTTGTATGCGTACCGAAAAACCGGTGTCATCAAATGGCTTTCCATCATCAGTATTGCGGCATTTAGTGCCTGTCACGGCTTGGTACAAGGGGCTGAGGCGATGGGGGCAATCCGCGAATTTGGCCTAGGTTCCTTAGTCGCCAGTGTACTGGTGATGGTCGGCGTTAATCTGCTGGTTAAAACCCTGCGCAGCACTGTGGGCAGTGGCAAGGTGGCTAAATCATAATGCGGGTATCCCCCATACCGTACCCAAGCCTTGGTGATTTAAGCACAAGGCTTGGGTGCTAGAGGTTCTAAGATCAGGGCATGTCAATAATGAAGTTATCCCGTGAGCGACGCACCTTAGCTAAATTAACTAGCCAGTCACCTTCATCGGCGCGATAGCCAAGAGGCAGTAACACGACCGAGCGTAAACCGCGTTCGCGCAGTTGGAGAATTTCATCGACCTTAGCCGGATCGAAGCCTTCCATTGGGGTACTGTCTACGCCTTCTTCCGCTGCGGCGATGAGCGCCGTGCCTAGGCCAATATAAGCTTGGCGGGCGGCATGCTGGTAATTGATTTCAGGGTCACGCGGTACGTAATTTGCCAATATTTGCTGGCGGTAATTTTCCCAGCCTTCATTGCGAAATCCTCGCACTTCATTGACTAAGTCGAACATCATATTGATGCGCTCGGTGGTGTAATTGTCCCAAGCGGCAAACACCAATAGATGGGATGCATCGGTGATCTGCGCCTGATTCCAAGCATGGGGCACGATTTGCGCGCGCAGATCGGGATTAGTAACCACAATCACTTCATACGGCTGCAGGCCACTGGAGGTTGCGGTAAGGCGGATTGCTTCCAAAATTCGCTCAACCTTTTCTTGTGCTACAGCTTGGTTTGGATTCATTTTTTTGGTCGCGTATCGCCATTTGAGTTTGCTGATCAGATCGGACATAAATTGACGCCTTTTGTGTAATGTGATGATAAAAATTCAACCGTATAGGTGCTCTGTGAGATTTGTGTATGCAAGTCTGGAGTTGGCCGTTGCATAATATGATCTAAATTGTTGTGTTAGTGAAGTATTTTTTGTTAATGAGGGTGCGATGCTGGTAAGATTGCCGGTGGTTGTGTTATTCGTTGGTTGTTATGCAAAGCGGCTAGTTGGTCAATGAGCCGTAGCGTCATGCTGGGGTAAGCCTTAGAGAGGGAGTAAGTAACATGGATGTGAAGCACAGAATGCATAATCAGCAGGTGTACTTTTGTAACGATGAAGCTCTAGCTCAAGAGCAAACACAATGTTTGGAGTTACTCTATGACTTTAACCAAACACGTCCAAGCGAATTGGCACAAAGGCAACAACTGTTAGGCCGGTTTTTGGCGGAGATGGGTGAAAATTGTTACATCGAGCCGCCACTGAGAGCCAACTGGGGGCGGCATACCCATTTGGGGCACAATGTGTATGCCAATTTTAATTTGACCCTAGTCGATGATACGCATATCTATATAGGCGATAGTGTCATGATCGGCCCGAACGTAACCTTAGCCACTGCTGGGCATCCTATTGCGCCTGAATACCGAGAAAAGGTGGCACAATTTAATGTTCCTATCCATATCGGTCGCAATGTGTGGCTTGGGGCCAATTGTGTGGTGTTACCCGGTGTTACCATTGGTGAAAATACTGTGATTGGCGCTGGCAGTGTAGTGAAGCACAGCATCCCCAGTAACGTTGTGGCAGTAGGCAATCCATGCCGAGTCTTGCGACCAATCAACGACCGCGATCGAGAGTACTACTACTCAATGCATCGATTTGATGTGTGATAGCCCATGACTAAATTTCCAATTTATTGGTTACCTCAAAGTGGCCTTGATTAAAACGACGACAGAGTAGGTAAGCGGCGATCCAAGCGGTCAGTGGGGCAACCAATAACATTGAAATACTGCCTACTAGCGTTCTCGATATTTCTGCCGCCACCAGCTTCATATTGAAGATTTGTAACATACTGACGTCGCGGCTCATAAATAGCATCAGCATCGTCAGAAAACCGCCGGAATACGCCAATAATAACGTCGTGGTCATGGTGCCAATCACTGCACTACCAACTCTAAACCCAGAAGCCATTAATTGACCCTGCTGTAGTGTTGGGCGATTGGCTTTTAGCTCTTCGAGGGTTGCTGCCATCTCCATCGCGACATCCATTGCCGCGCCACTCGCACCAATTATCACGGCGGCGAAATAGATATTGAGCATATTTAAATGCATACCGGTTTCAAACAGTACGACTTGTGCCAAGGGTTGGGTCATACCATCGAGTTTTAACCAGCGGGAAACCACAATACACAGCCCAGTGGTGATCACTAAACCGGTTAAAGTGCCTAGAAAGGCTGAAATGCCTTTAGTGGTAAAACCTGCCACGGAGAAAATGATCACGCCGCTGAGTAGGCAAACGCTGGATGTCGTGGCGATTAATGGATTAGTACCGCTTAATAGCGTAGGGATTAACCAATACCAAATAATGGCGAGTGAGCCGGCAAACGAGAGCAGTGCCCGAACCCCGACGCGCCGAGCATAAATCATTAACCCCAGCGCAAAAACGCAGAGTAAGCCGATTAATACTTCTAAACGATAATGTGCCAGCGTTCTGGCCAGAATCGGTTTGCCCTGAGAATTGCTTTGATAAACAAAAAGAACGTTATCACCTGGCTGATAATATTCGTCATATTCTAGTGAACCAGAAAGGTGGTTAGTTGCTTCGATCGGTTGTTCAAAACCAGAAGTGGTGATCATCACGCGCTGTTCGCCAATACGGTTTGAACCTATCACGGTCATTCGACTGTTATCAACAGAGATAACCGTACCTTTGGCTTCCATTGAATCTTGTCGATCAGGTCGGTCGAGTAACCCGAATCCAAGAAAGCTGATCATTACGGCTAGGGCGAGCATTACTCCACGCATGGATAATTCCTTAATGAAGAAAGAGGGGCTGGCCCCTCTTATGTTTGTACTAATAAAATGGATTTTACTTATTGAACGACGCCAATTTTGAGGCCCATAACATCTGCAAATGCGTTTGCAACTTCAGTGTTATCTTTAAACCCACCGAATTGCTCTGCGCCATTACCTATAGCGGTAAGAGGAAGTTGGGTTGCCGTATGAGCAAAAGATGTCCAGTAAACACCAGCACGCTTTGATGTCACATGGGCTACCGCAATCGCAACCGGATCATAGCCCCCCGCATTTTTTTGTGCGGCTGCGGCATCTTTATCGAATGCATCCATGGCTTGATTGATCAGGGCGGTTTCTTCAGCGTTTAAATCGTTAAGTTGATACACTTTGGCAATGTGATCGAACATCGCTTGACGATCGCCTTGGTAAACTTTTTGCAGTTTATCTTCGATGGAATTACCCGTTGCGATAATTTTGTCTATATTCATGAAGTAGTTAGTGCCAAAACCTAAGCCCATGCCACCGGTTTCATGGTCACCTGTTACCACGATTAAGGTTTCTTTAGGATGCTTATGATAAAAATCGACGGCAGATTGCACCGCTTGATCGAAGGCTAAGGTATCGTAAACTACGCTGGCAATATCATTGGCATGTGCCGCATGGTCAATACGACCGCCTTCCACCATCAAGAAAAATCCTTTCTCGTGAGTAGACAGTAATTGGATTGCTTTGTCGGTGATCTCTTTGAGTGACGGAGTATCATCGGTTTTCATGCGGTCGATTTCGTATGGCAAATGTGACGAGGTAAAGGCTGCGAAAACTTTGTCGCCCTTTTTGGGGGTATAGCCACGAAATGACACGCTAGTATCGACCCCGACAAAGGTTTGGTAACCTTTTTGCGCAAAATTAGCACTCAGATCTTGTTTGTCAGTTCTGCGGGTTTCAGCATTGGCCACAAAATGTCGATAACCGCCGCCGGCGAGATAATCAATATTGGAGGCTAAATAATCTTCCGCGATCTCGTTTTCATTATTGCGGCTCATGTTTTTGGCAATAAAGGCGGATGGTGTCGCGTGAGTTAAGCGAGTGGTAGTGATCAGGCCGGTTGCCATCCCCTTATCACGTGCTGACTCAAGAATAGAGATGGTTTTTTTGCCATCTTTGGTCATGCCGACAATCCCGTTATCCGTCTTGACCCCAGTGGCTAATGCTGTACCCGATGCCGCGGAATCGGTGACCAGTGAATCTAATGAGTGAGTAGTATTGATTCCGGCAATCGGCATATTATTCATGGTTAAGCGAAAGTTTTGATCACCGGTTTTTTGCTGCAAATAATATTCGGTGACCTGTCTTTGCGTTGCCGCCATGCCATCGCCAATCAGATAAAACACGTATTTGGGTGCAGCTTGAGCATGAGCAAGACTGCTTGCCAACATCGATAAAGCAAGACATGAAATTTTAAGTGGTTGCATAAATATCCCTATAAATCTTAAGTAATTAACTAAAGTAAAAACTAAAACTGATTTATGAAGGAAAGGTGATGCTTTTAAGACAATTAAAATTTTGCAGTATAAATTTGATCTAAAACAAGTTTATAGAAAAGACGATGTTATTCGTAGTCTCTTCGCACGGTTTCCCCCTTCTTAGTTAACGCAGTCGCGGAGGGCTCGTTTGGTGATAGCCTGCTTTCCGCCAATAAAAGCTACGCTCACAGTGAAGTAACAGACTCACTTCACTGCTAAGCGTGGTTTTAGCGCGGATTTCAAACGTGAAAGAAGCGGCTTATTGTACCTGGTGGGCGATGATCTTCTCTAGCGGCTCGGGCCTTGCAAACCAATAACCTTGCACCCAATCGACCTGACAGGTTTGCACGAAATGCAACTCGTCCTGTGTTTCAACGCCTTCGGCTACCACTTGGCAATTGGCAATGCGACCAAGTTTCGCGATCAAAGCATATAATTCCTTACCTTTGTGCTGAGTCGTATCTAAGAGTAAAGTGCGATCAAGCTTAATTTTATTAAATGGAAACTTGAGTAAATGTGGGAAAGAAGCATAACCGGTGCCAAAGTCATCCATCGCAAAATGAATGCCGTGTGCTTGAAGTGTTTGCATGGTCTTGAGCAGTACGTCGGTATTACTTAAAATGGCTTCTTCGGTGATTTCAAGCATCAAATTATGCGGTGAAATGGCATAATGTTCTAAACGCTCAAGTAAATAAGCAGCAAAATTCTTTTGCTCAATAGAGGCGACCGCGATATTGATTGCAATTCGGTCAGTGGGTGATAAAGCCAGTCGCTGCATGTCGCTTAATACTTTATCGATGACGATTTTATCAAGGTAAGGCATCGCACCGATTAATTGGAAATCACTAATAAAGGTCGGTCCATGCACCTGGCCCCGCCTATCGATATAACGTAGTAATGCTTCACAAGACAAATCACTTTGCTCATGACAAGAATGCAATTTTTGATAGTGCATCACCAGTTCACCCTCATTTAATAGCGTCATCACCCGGCTTTGAGCAGTGGATAATTTTTGTTGGGTACTGGTTGAATCTTGGGCTTTGCTCAGCTGCATTTTAAAGGTTGATGTCACCAGTTCAGTTAAATTCTGATGATTTTCTTTTTGCATGTTAGATCGACCAGAGTAGGCTAAATAGAAAGGTCGATAAATCAATACGCCCACTACAATAATCACTAACTGTAATAGCACACCGCTAAATTGATTGCCGGTTGCAATATAGCCACTAATCAGTGGTGGGGTCATCCAGTTTACAATTTGTTCAATCGGTGTGACTAGGCTGCTGGCAATCGCAAGGTAGGCGATGAAAAAGCTCACTAACGGCACAGTAATGAATGGAATAATTAATAATGGATTGAAAATAATCGGCAATCCAAATAGCAACACTTCATTTATGTTGAAGATAACCAGTGGTGTTGCGGCTAGGGCAAGTAAAAAATGATGACGCGATTGGGAAAAAAGCAAAATGCAAATTAATAGACTAATACTATTTCCCGCGCCACCCATAGACAGGAAGGCATCATAAAAACCTTGACTGATCACATTAAGCGGTTCAGTACCAGCTTGCCAGTTGCTCAGGTTCGCTTGAGTTATGGAAAAAATATTTTGTTTAATTGAAAATAGCATGTTATGGCCATTGATACCAATTGCACCTAATAAGCCAAGAATCGTTTGATAAATCAATCCGCCAGTGAGCGTCATCGGATTGAGTGATAGTTCATCGAGTGAAAAGCTACTGATAGTGATTAGGTGTGCGATGACTAAAGCCAAAAGCATAAACAACGCAACGTGCAAGACATGTTTCAAAAGCTGGAGCGGAAAATCCAAAGTTTGTGGCACTAAGAGCCGAATGGGAAATATGGCGTAGTAAATCAAGGTCATTAACGCACTCAATAACGCTAGGATTGGGCTATTGGGCAGCTGGAAGGTATTTGATAAACTGCCAGTTTCGATAGAAAGAAAATAAAACATGATCAAGCAAAGAAGAATAAATGTAGCACTAGAAACATTTACTTTCAGTGATAAGTAGTAACCGATAATTAAGCAAAAAGCGGTTGGGTATAAGTTAATGATAATATTTGAAACATCAAACAGAGATTGGGTTAAAGTATGCCCGAACAAGTTTAAAATGTGACCAGCTAATAGAATTAACCCGTTGAGTAATGTTAAAGGCAGTAGCAGTAATGCTAAAGCAGTGAGATCGGTAAGATAAGACCGTAAACTATTGCTTAATGCATGAGTAACATTATTTCGGCGATGCAAGGTAGTAAATAAAATCTTGTTTATAATCTTCATTGTATAGACGTTGATAATTGAATCTTAATTATAATAGTAACTCAAGTGTAGCATAAGATAATGGCATATGCATAATTGCCCTGCAATGCTAGTGTAGAACCGCTTTGATTAGGCTGCATGTCAATCATGTAATTGTTTAAATTATCAGTTACAGGCTTAATGAGGTTGATTTTTATACACGGATAAATTTGTGCTAGAAAATAGACACGCTAACATAAGGGGGAATATTAGCCAATTTGATTGACTTGCATTCAGATAAATTAAAATTGAGAGGATTATGCTTGATGATTAGGCAAATGTTCGGTGCAATGAATATACAAACGTTTGTGATAGTGAAGCAACTGAATTGTCCCCGCCCTTAATCGGGCGAGGCGTCACATGCAAATGGGTAAAATATTTTCTTGCTACTTGAAGCTGTCACTCCAAGTAGTATGGGGAGCCTTAGTCGTCTAATTGCTCCCCATTATCATCGCGCCAGTCACTCGCTGGTGTGAATGCGGTGGCGTCAGTTGGCCAGGTTAGTAAGCTGTCCAGCCACCGTCAGTGGCAAACAACCCACCGGTAAGGTTTGAAGCTTCATCGGAAAGTAGAAAGCAAATTACCGCCGCTTGTTCCCACACGGTTGATTGACGCTGCTTACTGTCCGCGTAGGCAAGTAAACTTAAGGTTTTGGTCCGGCCCATATTGGGCACGCTTGAGCCCGCATTTTCTTGGCTGGCGGCTTTAACGAACTTGATCGCCATATCAGTCATCGCCGTTTCGGTGGCCGCCATATTGACCGAATTGACCCGAATGCCGTAAGGCGCATAGTCAATGGCCGCGCTGCGCGTTAGACCGCTGCAGGCATGTTTACTTGCTA
Organism: Vibrio chanodichtyis; assembly: GCF_028863985.1. Taxonomy (NCBI): domain Bacteria; kingdom Pseudomonadati; phylum Pseudomonadota; class Gammaproteobacteria; order Vibrionales; family Vibrionaceae; genus Vibrio; species Vibrio chanodichtyis. The sequence goes on from NZ_JARBFT010000001.1 coordinate 341,143, forward strand.
CATAGGCGGAATTGCCTGCTAAGCCAGTTAATCCGGCAATCGAACAAATATTGACAATTGCACCGCCTTTACCTTGTGCGAGAATAGGTTGCAGCTCAGCGCGCATCGATTTAAATACCCCTGCGGCATTAACGGCCATTAAGGTATCAAAATATTCATCACCAGCATCCGCCACCGGAGTGGGCAATAACGCTTTTTGTTTGGGATAATCCAGTTCGGCATTGGGAGCCATGGCGGCCATAATGCCTGCTGAATTGACTGCGCCATTAATCTGGCCAAATTTTTCAACCGCTAGCGCGATCGCTTGCTGAAGATCTTGATTGTTGCGCACATCCCCTTTAAAAAACTCCGCTTTGCCCCCTTCTTGGCGGATTTGTGCCACGGTTGCTGCACCTTCTTTGTCCAACACATCAAAGATCATTAGGCTAGCGCCCTCTCTAGCGAGACGAATGGCCACCGCCGCTCCGATTCCGCGCGCACCACCAGTGATGAAATAGGTCCGACCTTCATGACGGGCAGGGGTAAAGTAAGCAGGATCAAGTGGTTTGATGTCGACCGTTTTATAAGCTTCTGCCAATCCCACCCCAGGTTGTAAGCTGGCTAATAAACAACTCGTCAACAGGAATTTTTTGAATGTATGCATAATCTATCTCCGATATAACAGTTAAAAACGCACAATCATTAACGCGCTAGCGCTGACCCAATTCTCATAGTCCTGATTGAGCGCGGCTCGAATTGCCTCGCCCGGTCGGGTATAGGCGGCTGAGAAAACAAAAATAAGTTTGGCATTAGCCACATAGCGTGCGGTGAGATTAATTTCTTGCCCTAAATCTTTAGAGGCCAATTGTGACAACGCTTGAGCACCGCCTAGGTTATTTCGTTCATCGGCTTGGAATACCCAAAATTGCGGTGTTAACTCGATTTGTGGTGAAATATTTAACCGTGCCATCAGTCGATGCGCGACCACGTTGGAAGTTTGTACCACCTTATATTGATTTAATCCTTGTACCCACTCATCACCACCGCCCCCAGCAAACAGAGGGTCCCAACGTTCAAAAGTTTTAGTGGTGGGATCATCGCCGCTAAATTTGGACAACCGATAACTTAAGGTTGGACGCCAGCGCCAATCAAAAAAGCGATAGCCCAGCTCTAAATAGCCAGCCCGTGCATCCATGGCAAAATCTTGATGAGTCTGGCGTGCTAATTCTGCTTGCAGATAGGGTGACGATTGATTGGTGGTCGGTTCATAGGCAAAGCGTACATCCACGACTCTCAGCCCTTCGCGGGGTAGCACTGACTCGGTAGTGAAATAAGAAAAATTGGATTTTGGCACTTCAAGGTACATACCACCCCAGCGCAAACCAGACCAAAAACGCCCTTCATAATTGATGCCGTGGATCACGGTTGAGGAGTCCAATTCTTCCAGTTCATCGGGATTGAAACGAAACAACTCTAGCTTATGAGCATCGTAAACAAATTGTGCCAATAAGAGCTGATCTGCCGCGTAACGAGGATTGGATTGTAGTGCTGCACGCTCGCCACCGTTGGCAGATCCGAGTCTAAGGATCATGCCATTATCGACTTGAAATGCTTTGCGTCCAGCCAGCAAACTCACTTGGCGGATCCCGCTGGATTCGGTGGTGTTACTGCCAATCAAACCGAAATAGGCATCTTCCACCGCGAGATGAAAACGAGTTTCGTCAGTGAATAATTCTGGCCCCCAAGATCCAGACGCAATAGCACTGACGCCTGCGAAACCAGATAGGCGTGGAGATAAACGGCTTAAACCATACAATCCCGCTTCTACACTACTTTCCAGCCACGTATCGGGGCCGGCTTTGCCCCCAGAAGGAGAGGTGGCGAGTGGATTGCCCGCAGTCAGAATGTCTGGTCGGCCGAAAAAAGCGCGATCGTTGGTATAGATCATACTTTTGTTGGCTAACTTGGCTTGCAGAATCTGCTGATCATCAGCAAATAAGGTGGGGAAATCCTGCACTCCACGCTCGGTAAAAACACCGATTGGAGCTTCATCTAACGGTTTGGCTTTGCTGGTTAAGCGAATCGTCAAGGTGAGGATCACCTGACCATAGCCGTCCAACTGTGGTAAATATTCTGCGTTTTCGACAAATTGTAACCGTTTGACCTGATTGAGCATGATATCGCTGCGTACCGGTTCAAACTGAGATCCGGGATACGCACCAAATGCTCTTAATACCGCGCTACGATAGGTTTCATTGGGCTGATCATTATCAAATTCTACATTGATAGCAGCGATGCGACGCCCAGAGAGATCGGCATAATTATTGGCCAACAGTGGTGAAGAGAAAACACCCAGCCAGCCCCATAAGAGTAGCCAGCCAAGGTGGTGGAATAAACCTCGAGACATAGCCATAGACACTCCATATCATTTTACTCAGATCTAGCACACCTCACCTTCAACCAGCCTTAGAACCGACTGGTTATCCATGCTTAATGAGGCATAACGGCCTTGCCTGATGAGAGATCATTACCATCCCAGCGCTAAAATATTGGGGTTCATCTGCCACAGGGTGTAATTGAGCACGCCAGCAAAGCTGACCCACAACAGATAAGGAACCAGTAACAATGCGGCCAGTTTACTGGTGCGCCAAAATACCACCACGCAACTTAAGATCAGCCCCCATAATAGGATAATGTCCACCAAGGCCCAGCCACCGCTTTGCCAAGCAAAAAATAGCCAGCTCCACAGTGCATTCAAGGCCAGTTGACAGATAAATAGCACCACAGCGAGACGTGATTGTTTGGGAGGCAGTAAACTCCAAACTCGCCATATTGCTATTGCTATCATGGCAAACAATAGTGTCCAGACAGGGCCAAAGACCCAACCGGGAGGCGCCCAATCAGGCCGAATTAACTGTGCATAAAAAGGTTTGGCGTGTATTGACGCCACGGCGCCAAGCGCTGATGCGCCAAAACAAAGCGCCACCCACACCAAAAATCCCACTATTTTTTGCTGTTTTGTCATCAATCTTTCCTTTGCTTGATCAGTTCTTTTTGTCTATTCACCATATCTCAATAACCATAGTTCATAGATCAATGTTTTGGATGGTGTTGCTTGGATCTGCCATGAGATTATTGTGGTATTTGTTGCCTAGCATGGGATACGTAACGATTTTATACAATTTAGCTCGCAATCCGATTTGATGAAGCTTGAATAGTAAACCGCTGTTGTGATGAGCAAGGTGATTGTTTTTGAAGCGATTAGAAGACTGAGATTACGGGATGCTCACTTAGTGTTATCTACTTCATGATCAAGTTGAAGCGCTATCCTTGAGTTAGCCTTTTGCGATGGTTTGAGTTGTTATATGATGCTCGGTCGTTGGTTTGAGTTCTAGTTCGGCATTAAGTCGGAACGTCAATAAGTGAAAAATGATGAAGACCGAAATTTACAAAGAATTTATGTTTGAGGCGGCCCATAAGTTGCCAAATGTTCCAGAGGGTCACAAATGTGGCAGGTTACATGGTCACTCCTTCTTGGTTAGGTTATACCTGTCTGGAGAGGTTGATCCTAAAACTGGCTGGATCATCGATTTTGGTGATGTAAAGCAAGCATTCAAGCCGACCTATGAGCAATTAGATCATCATTATCTCAATGATATTGCCGGGCTTGAAAACCCAACCAGTGAGGTATTAGCTCAATGGATCTGGCACAAAATGAAACCTATTTTGCCTTTGTTATCTAAAGTCGAAATCAAAGAGACCTGTACCGCTGGGTGTATATACACCGAGAGTTAACTATAGAATCGAATAAGCTTAGGCTGTGCAGTATGGTTGTTTTCTGCACAGCTTGGATTTTTGTACTCTGTAGTGATGTTAATAATAAATCTACTTAAAATTAAAAAATAAGTATGAGTATTTTTTAATTCTCAGCGATAAAGTGTTCGGTTTAATTTTTGACCGCTTAGCAAGGGGTATTTTAATTGCTTAAAATTAATGAAGTATTTGAAACGATACAGGGAGAAGGTTTTTTTACTGGAGTGCCTGCGATATTTATTCGACTACAAGGTTGTCCAGTGGAATGTTCTTGGTGTGATACCAAACAGACTTGGCTCATCGACCTAGAAAAAGAAACCTCTTTGGATCGTGTGGTTAATAAAGAACAAGAGAGTGATGCTTGGTGTTCGCTATCGCCGCAAGAAATTATAGCTTATTGTGTACAATCATTTAGTGCCAGACATGTGGTGATCACCGGGGGAGAACCTTGTATGTATGATTTGCAATCGTTAACCCAGTTGCTTACAGCCTCCGGTTTTACAACACAGATTGAAACCAGCGGCACTTTTGATGTGCAGTGTAGTGAATCTACTTGGGTAACCGTCTCTCCCAAATTGAATATGCGCGGTGGTTTAGTGATGCGACCACAAGCGCTATATCGTGCCAATGAAATAAAACATCCTGTTGGTACTCAAAAAGATATTGATAATTTACATGGTCTGATAGCTGATTTCGAATTGCGTAAAGAGGTAGTTATTGCCCTGCAACCAATCAGCCAAAAGCAAAGAGCGACTGAAATGTGTATTGAGGCTTGTATTAAAAATAACTGGCGTCTGTCGGTACAAACTCATAAATATTTACAGATAGCCTAATCAATCGATTGAAACTGTAAATAACGCAGTGTCACTATAGAAGTCCTATGATCAATTAAGTGTTGACTATGATTTTTATCATTCGCAGTCAGGCAGAAGAAGATGTAAATAATACTTCCACCAAAATGCAGGCAAATTTATTCATGATCGCTCGATTTTACTCTTGCCAAGCAGTTTGGATATAACGATGTAGAATAGGTTCGGCATCGGGTCTTTAGTCAAGCGTTACTAAGTAGGAAACAATGGAAAAAATTGCCATTTTGGTGGATGTACAAAACGTGTATTACACCTGCCGTGAGCGCTATGGTCGCCACTTTGATTACAATCAGTTTTGGTCACAAGCGACGCAAGATCGTTCGGTGGTCCAAGCCAATGCCTATGCGATTGCCAGCAAAGATCCGCAGCAGCGGCAATTTCATCATATTTTACGAGGGATTGGCTTTGCCGTGATGCTGAAACCGTTTATCCAGCGTAGTGATGGTAGCGCGAAAGGGGATTGGGATGTCGGTATTGCTCTGGATGGTTATGAGTTAGCCCAACAGGTGGATACCGTCGTGCTCGTTTCTGGGGATGGGGACTTTGAGCCTTTGGTGACCCGAATTCAGCAACGCTTTCAGGTTAAGGTGGAAGTGTATGGGGTACCGAAACTGACTGCACAACATTTAATCGATGCTGCCAGTCAATTTTACCCGATTGAGCACAGCCTGTTACTGTAATGCGCCATCGCTCTGCAAGGGTTGATCAGTGTTTGAATCGCTGATAGCGAGATCGATATTCGCTTCTTGTTCCGCGGCGAGTTTAGCGCGCTCGGCTTTAGAAATATAACGAGGCTTGTTGCTCGGGTGCAATTTTGCATGTTGCTTTTTAAGGCGTTTTTGTAAAGTTTGATTAATTTTCTTTTTGCGGTTCATCGGCTGGTGCTCGAAATAGGATGGTTAGGTGTTATTGCTTGGCGATTTGGCGTTGCCAACTGCTACGCTAAGTCGGTTGGGTATCGATAGTATAAAGGGCGATTGGTGTTGCACGACCGATCCCCTTGGTGCCGCGCAGGATACGGGGTTTTCAATGTGAACTCAATCAAGTTTATGTAAACGCTGTCGCCGTAGCCAATCAATTTTATTTAGACCTGCGTTTACGCATCATCACTGGTTGCGCAGGGCTGGTAATTGAGAGTGGAAAAGTGCATCACCCTCCGACAAATTCAGCGCTTTTGACCAGAGATTAAGCGCACAATCTCATAACCATACCTAGAACATTGCCCACGGATCTGTTTTTTCATATTCTCTCATCAAGACATTTTTCGACGTTATAGTGTAGAGCTAACATATTGGAAATTTAGCTTGTTTTTCATCCAGTAAAATTGATAACCACGATTTTGAAACGCAATTTTGGTTGATAATTATAAAAATTTATACGGTGTCGGCATCCTTGAGTTTGGTTTCGATGACGGTATAGCATAGGAAACAACATGAATAATTCAGAACAGCAGTTCCTAAATGAACTCGATGTGAAGTTGTGGTCGGCAGCCGATCGCTTACGTAACAACCTCGATGCCGCCAACTATAAGCATGTGGTGCTAGGCATCATCTTCTTAAAGTATGTGTCAGACGCCTTTGAAGAGCGTCAACAAGAGTTACGCCGCTTGTTTACTCAGGACGATAGTGACGACAACATTTACTTCATGCCTCGTGAAGATTACGACTCTGACGAAGAATACAACGATGCAGTCAATGCAGAGTTAGAACTGCACGAATACTACCAAGAGAAAAACGTTTTCTGGGTGCCAAAACAGTCACGCTGGGAGTTTCTTAAAAGCACCGCAGCAAGATCCATCGGTGATGACATTGAGTTAGAGAATGGCGAAACCTTCAAGCTTACCTCTATATCCAAGTTAATCGACAATGCTTTAGAAGCCATCGAAACGTATAAAATCGACGACAAGCTGGCAAACCCTAAGCTTAAAGGCGTATTGCCTCGTGTTGGGCGTTATGAAGTAGACAACCACAATTTAACTGAGCTTATCAATAAGTTCTCCGATACCAGCTTCCGTAACCCCGAGTACAATGGCGAAAAGTTAGATTTACACAGCAAAGATATTTTGGGCCATGTCTACGAGTACTTCTTAGGGCAATTTGCCTTAGCAGAAGGTAAACAAGGCGGCCAGTATTACACGCCAAAAAGCATCGTTACGCTGATCGTTGAAATGCTTCAGCCTTATCAAGGCCGAGTCTATGACCCTGCGATGGGGGCTGGTGGCTTCTTTGTGAGCAATGATAAGTTCATCGAAGCTCATGCCGCTGATAAACATTACAACGCAGCAGAGCAGCGCAAACATATTTCCGTTTATGGCCAAGAGAGTAACCCAACTACCTGGAAGTTGGCTGCCATGAATATGGCTATTCGTGGAATCGACTTTAACTTTGGTAAAAAGAATGCTGATACCTTCTTAGATGACCAACACCCCGACCTGCGTGCTGATTTTGTGATGGCCAACCCACCGTTTAATATCAAAGACTGGTGGCATGCTAAATTAGAGGGCGATATTCGCTGGAAATATGGCACACCGCCGCAAGGCAATGCCAACTACGGCTGGATACAACACATGTTGCACCACCTTAACGATAACGGCTCAATGGGCTTATTACTCGCTAATGGTTCCATGAGCTCCAATACCAACAACGAAGGTGAAATTCGTAAGGCCTTAATCAATGGCAATCCTGAAAATGGCGTACCGGGGGACTTAATCGAATGCATGGTTGCTTTACCCGGGCAGCTATTCACCAATACGCAAATCCCTGCTTGTATTTGGTTTTTAACCAAAAATAAAAAAGGCGGTACGTCGCCAACACAGAAAGGCAAGCGTGATCGCCGTGGCGAAACCTTGTTTATTGATGCGCGCAACCTCGGTTTTATGAAAGATCGTGTATTACGTGATTTTGATCCAAAAGATATTAAAAGAATCGCGGATACATTCCACGCTTGGCAATCTGGTACAGGATACGAAGACGAAAAAGGCTTTTGCTTTAGCGCCAAACTAGCAGACATGCAAAAGCACGATTATGTATTAACGCCAGGGCGCTACGTCGGCGCAGCAGAAGTGGAGGAAGACAGCGAGCCTTTCACCGATAAAATGCAGCGATTAACCGCGCAATTAAAAGCTCAGTTTGCCGAGTCAGACCGGTTAGAAAAGGCGATTAAGGAAAATCTAGCGGGGATTGGTTATGAAATGGATTGATACAACAGTCGGTGAATATTGCCCATTTGTTTACGGAAAATCATTGCCACAAAGGAACAGAGAAAATGGCAATGTGCCAGTTTATGGATCAAATGGCATCGTTGATTATCACAAAACTCCACATGTAAAAGGTTGTGGGATAATTATTGGAAGAAAAGGCAGCGTTGGAGCGATACATCTTTCTAAAAGTGAGTTTTGGCCAATCGATACTTCATTTTATATCGAGAAAGATTCAATAGATGAATTGTATTTTACATATTACTTATTGAAGTCATTGGGCTTAGAGCACATGAATTCTGATAGTGCTGTTCCAGGCCTTAACCGAGATAATGCACATGCACTTACTATTAGAATTCCAGAAAGCTCTAATGATAGAAAATTACTTGGTTATTGGGTTGCAAAATTTGATAAAAAAATCGAACTTAACACTCAAACCAACCAAACCCTAGAACAAATCGCGCAAGCTATCTTCAAAAGCTGGTTTGTCGATTTTGATCCGGTCAAAGCCAAGATTGAAACCTTGGCGGCGGGTGGTAGCGCTGATGATGCAGAACTGGCTGCCATGAGTGTAATTTCTGCCAAAACTGTTGATGAACTGAACAGTTTAAAAGCCAGCAATCCCGAGGCATTTAAAAAACTCGCCCAAACCGCCGCGCTGTTTCCTGCGGCCATGCAAGACTCTGAGCTTGGTGAGATACCGGAGGGGTGGGAGGTTTCAGAAATCGGTAATGAAGTCATTGTGGTTGGGGGTGGAACTCCATCAACTAAAAATATTGAATTTTGGGAGGACGGCACTATACACTGGACTACGCCTAAAGATATGTCCGGTCTGAATTGCAAGGTACTAACTAATACGGATAGAAAGATTACTGAAGCAGGATTAAAAAAAATCAGCTCAGGTCTTCTTTCTGAAAACACAGTATTAATGTCATCAAGAGCCCCAGTAGGTTATTTAGCATTGGCAAAAATACCTGTGGCAATAAATCAAGGCTATATTGCCATGAAATGTGAGGGGAGGTTATCTCCTGAGTATGTATTGCTTTGGTGTGAACAAAATATGGAAGAAATTAAGCAAAGAGCAAGTGGAACTACCTTTGCTGAAATAAGTAAAGCCAATTTCAAACCAATACCTGTAATTGTTCCAGTCAAAAGCATTATCGATACTTTTACTGTTCAAGTTTCCGATATCTATAACTTTGTGCATAGCAATGCACTTCAGTCAGAAACACTTTCAATTTCAAGAGATTTGCTTCTGCCAAAATTATTATCAGATGAGCTTTCTGATGTTTTTAAGGATGGCGAATAGAGAATGGATTTATTAAAGGAAGAGTTTTTAGATCAGCTTAGAGCCGAAATTGATGAACAAACAGGTAAAGTAATAATTGAAGCTGCAGAGTTTACTCCGCAGCAAATTTTACAGGACATCAGTGAAACCACATTCAACGAAGTTTTTACCGAATGGTGTGAGAACAAAAAGTTAGAACGGTTAGACAAAGCTAACGATATCTTATCCAAGTATGGAAATGAGAGACGGTTCCGTGTCCTGAAAGAGCGATTCGTGAGCGGAGCTATTATTCCATTTATTGGCGCAGGTATGTCAATGCCAAGCGGCTATACTGGCTGGACAGATTTTTTAAACAGACTCATTGATGAAACATCCGCCGATAAATCACAGTTTCACCAACTTATTTCGTCTTGGCAATACGAAGAGGCTGCTCAATATATTTTTGATAATATGAGTGAGGCAAGATTCAACGAAGAGCTTGAAAATGAGTTTGGTCATGATAATTCGATTAATGGTTCAGTAAGGTTGTTGCCATATGTGTTTAAAGGATCTGTTATTACAACAAATTACGATAACCTGTTAAAAAGGTGCTACGAAACTGTAGGTAGGCCATTCTCCGATACTCTTATTGGAAGTGAAGCGGTTGAACTTCCTAAGCTTTTAGGTGAAGAAAAAAATATACTTTTAAAGCTTCATGGGAAATCAAACTCCAGTAGAAATAGAATTCTTACTCGAAGTGAGTACAACGAACACTATAAAGAGAATGACCAGCTTAAGAAGTGTATAAGGGCCATTTCTACCAAAACGCTGTTGTTTATCGGTTGTAGCTTAGGGATTGATAGAACGATTCAGACACTGATTGAAATTGTAAGAGAAGAAAAACAGGGATCTTTACCTAAACATTATGCATTTTTAAAGCTTAGTAACGAAAGCGAGAGGATTTCAAAGGCTGAACAATTAGCTCAAGCCAACATTTACCCTATTTGGTATACCGATGATCATGATGAATCGATAGAAGCCTTGCTGGAAAAACTTACAGAGGGAGTAAATCAATGAACGAAGAACAACTAGAAAACCTCTGCTTAGATTGGTTCCAAGAAGGTGGCTGGGAAATTTTGCATGGCCCTGATATTGCCCCAGATAGCGACAACCCACTGCGTAATGACCACGCACAAGTGGTATTGGATGGGCAGTTGCGAGCAGCATTTGAAACGATCAATAAGCACTTACCTGAACCGCAGATAGATCATTGTTTCGAGCAGTTTAAAACGATTGTCTTAAAGCCTGAAAGCTTGGATTTAATCACCAATAATCGCGTATTTCATCGGTTGTTATTGGATGGTGTGCCGGTTGAATACAAAAATGACCATGGCGAGCCAATTGCAGACCATGCTTTTATCATTGATTTCGATAACCTAAACAACAACACCTTTTCAGTCGTTAATCAGTTCACGATTACTGGCACTAAACAGCCACGTCGGCCTGATGTGATTTGCTTTATTAATGGCTTACCGATGGCTGTACTTGAGCTGAAAAGCCCAAGCGATGAAAACGCCGATATTTGGGATGCCTTTAATCAGCTGCAAACCTATAAAGATGAAATTTCTGACCTGTTTGTTTTCAATGAAGCGTTAATCGTCAGTGATGGTTATACCGCTCGGGTCGGCTCTCTCACGGCCAACCAAGAGCGTTTTATGCCTTGGCGCACCATTAAAAATGAAGATGATAAACCACTATTGGAGTGGCAACTAGAAACCATGGTGCGCGGCTTTTTTGACCGTGAATTGCTGCTGGATTACATCCGATTTTTTGTGTTATTTGAAACAGACGGTGAGACGATCATTAAAAAGATTGCGGGTTATCACCAGTTTCATGCCGTGCGTGAAGCGGTAAAGGCCACGGTGATTGCGGCGCAGCAAGTAGATGGCGTAACTGAGAAACGGGCAACTTATGCTGATGAGGTTGTACCTGGTAGTAAAAAAGCCGGTGTGGTTTGGCATACTCAAGGCAGCGGTAAAAGTATTTCTATGTGTTGTTATGCCGGTATGCTGCTTCAGCAAAAGGCCATGAATAACCCAACGCTGATTGTCGTCACTGACCGCAATGACCTCGATGGACAGCTCTATGCCACCTTCTGCAACGCGGTAGAGCTCTTGAAGCAAACACCTGTTCAAGCATCTGACCGAGATGCGTTAAGACAGTTATTAGCTGAAAGAGAGTCCGGCGGTATCATTTTTACCACAGTACAAAAGTTTGCTCTGCTTGAAGACGAGAAACATCATCCAATACTCAATGATCGTCACAACATAGTTGTTATCTCAGATGAAGCACACCGCAGCCAATATGGCCTTAAAGCCACCTTAAGTGCCGATGGTCAATATAAGTTTGGTTACGCCAAGCATATGCGCGATGCCATTCCGTTTGCTTCTTTTATTGGCTTTACTGGTACACCCATTTCAATCGATGACAAAGATACCCGCGCTGTATTCGGTGGCTATGTGTCCATCTATGACATTCAAGATGCAGTAGATGATGGTGCAACCGTGCCTATTTATTATGAATCGCGCTTGGCAAAGCTTGATTTGAACCACGCTGAAATCGCTGAGTTGTCCGATCAAGTGGATGAAGTGGTCGAGGACGAAGAGGATGTAAGCAACCGTGAGAAAACCAAAGGGGAATGGAGCCGTCTTGAAAAGCTGGTTGGCGCGACTCCTAGGTTAAGCCAAGTTGCGGCTGACTTGATAGAGCACTTTGAGACACGCAATGCCACCATGGATGGTAAAGCCATGATTGTTGCCATGAGCCGTGATATCTGTGCTCACCTCTACAATGAAATTATTGCACTGCGCCCAGAATGGCATTCGGATGACCCTGAAAAAGGGGCGATTAAGATTGTTATGACTGGGTCTGCTTCGGATAAGCCACTTCTGCAACCCCATATCTATAACAAAAAAACCAAAAAACGCTTAGAAAAGCGCTTTAAGGATATTAATGATCCACTGAAGTTGGTCATTGTCAGAGATATGTGGTTAACGGGGTTTGATGCGCCTTGTTGTCACACCATGTATGTTGATAAACCAATGAAAGGCCACAACCTGATGCAGGCGATTGCTCGGGTTAACCGCGTGTTTAAAAACAAGCCCGGCGGCTTAGTGGTTGATTACATCGGTATTGCTAATGAACTCAAACAAGCCCTGAAAACCTATACCGACTCTAAAGGTAAAGGCGAACCAACACTCAATGCAGAAGAAGCTTTTTCAATTCTTTTAGAAAAAATAGATGCAATACGTGGCATGTTTGGGAAAACACCAAAATCCGATGGTTTGGACATATCGGGCTACGAAACACAAGCGCACAAGCTACTGGTGCCAGCCGCTAACTACGTACTCGGCTTAGAGGATGGTAAAAAGCGTTTCCTAGACTTAGTGTTAGCGGCGACAAAATCTTATTCCCTATGCAGTACTTTGGATGAGGCTAAAGAGTTAAGGAAAGAAATTGCGTTTTACTCAGCCATTAAGGCCGCTATCAGCAAGTTTACCAGCGTAGATAAAAAGCGTACTCAGGAAGAAAAGAACTCGGCACTGAAACAGATTCTAGATAACGCTGTGATCGCTGAAGGCGTTGCTGACGTGTTCGCACTTTGTGGCTTGGACAAGCCCAATATTGGCTTGCTATCGGATGAGTTTTTAGAAGACGTGCGACAGATGCCAGAGCGCAACTTAGCCGTTGAGTTACTTGAAAAACTACTCAAGGATGATATTAAAGCCAAAACACGCAATAACGTGGTGCAAGAGAAAAAATTCGCTGAACGCTTGCAAGAAACGCTTAGAAAGTACAATAACCGTGCGATTGAAACGGCTCAGGTTATTGAAGAACTTATTCAAATGGCCAAAGAGTTTCAGGAAGAAATGATGCGCGAGGCTGAACTGGGCTTAAATCCAGATGAAATCGCGTTTTATGATGCCCTAGCCAACAACGAAAGCGCAGTGCGTGAACTTGGTGATGAGATCCTTAAAAAGATTGCCGTCGAGATTACTGACAAACTCAGGAAATCGACCACGGTTGATTGGCAAGTTCGTGACAGTGTTCGTGCTAAGTTGAAAATTCTTGTTCGTCGCACTTTACAACGCTGGAAATATCCACCTGACAAAGCCGCTGAAGCTGTCGAGCTTATTTTGAAGCAGGCTGAAACACTCTCTAATTTATGGACTAAATGATTTTCAACTGTTTAGTTCCTGCAACAGGAGGCAGCCTTTGGCTGCCTCTTCAATATGCCGCTTATTTAGGTTTTCATTAAGTGCAAATATCCAGTACCAGCCACACTGTGGAATATCACTGAATCGTAACCATTTGATTATTATGAATTTCAGATAAGAAAAAAGACGCCCTAAGGCGTCTTTTTTCTAGAATGTGGCGGTGAGTGAGAGATTCGAACTCTCGGTACGTTGCCGTACACACACTTTCCAGGCGTGCTCCTTCAGCCACTCGGACAACTCACCGAATCGTTAACCGCTTGGCTAACGAGGCGCTAATTTAATGATTCTATTGTGGATGGTCAAGCACAAAGTCGAAAAAAACTCGCGCATTGAGTCTGTTTGCTTACAAAGTAACTAGAGTGGGTAAAATCATAACAATTGCGTTGGGATTTCTATAATAATAAGGCTCCGTTCGGAGCCTTATTGCTTTGGGGGGTTGGGTTTGGGAAGGTTGAGATTGGCCGCCAGATTAGGCTGTGGTGACTTTCACTCTAAACAGTACCGCATAGAAAAGCGGGATCACGACTAAGGTTAGAATGGTGGCAAACAGCAAACCAAACATAATCGTGACAGCCATACTCTTAAAGAATGGGTCTACCAGCAGCGGAGCCACACCTAAAATAGTGGTGAAGGCTCCGAGTAACACTGGGCGCGCGCGGCTGATCGCAGCATCAATAATCGCGAGGTAGGCGGTTTTGCCGGCGCGAATTTCTACATCGGCTTGGTCAACCAACACAATGGCATTTTTTACCATCATACCGATCAGGCTTAAAAAGCCTAAAATCGCCATAAACTCAAAGGGCGTTTGGAAGGTGATAAGCCCAATCGTGACACCGACCACCGCAAAGGGTGCCGTCATCCAAATTACGAGAGGTTGGCGCAGCGCGTTAAACATAAAGACCACCGCCAGAATCATCGCCGCAAAGCCATACGGAGCCGAAATGACCAAGCCTTGGTTAGCATCTTTTGCGGATTTGTGTTCGCCATACCAAAGTAATTGGTAACCCGCAGGCAATTCAATTTGCTCGATTTTGTCACGGACTTGGTTAAAAGCATCGCTGGTCATGACGCCGGGCGCAGGATCGGCTTGTACCAAGATAGTCGGCATACGGTTGATGCGGCGTAATAGGGCATCTTGATAAACGATATCGACCGAGTCGATCAACTGACTGACCGGAATGTAGCGGCCAGTTTGGGTGCTAAACACAGCGCTATTTTCAATCGATCGCTCATGGTTACGTTCGTTTTCCGGTGCTCGAACAATCAGTGGGATCAAATCATTGCCTTCACGATAGACTCCAACACTGCGTCCATTCAGCGTTTGTGCAATGGCACTGCTGATCTCTTGGGTGGTTAAGCCAAGGCGCTGAGCTTCTTGTGTGGAATAGATTGGCTGCAATACTGGTACTTGCTGACGCCAATCATCTTGTACGGCGATAAGGTTCGGGTCATCGTGCATGATGGTTTTGGCTTGTTCCGCTAATTGGCGCAGTACACGGCTATCAGGGCCTTTGAAACCAGCTTCGATTTTTTTACCGCCACCACGGCCAAGCATGAATTTCCACACCTTGATCGAGGCATCAGGGTATGTGGTGTCCAGCTCAGCTTGCAACTCGGCAACCAGAGGGGCAATTTTGGTGTAGTCATCAATATCAATCAGCAGTTGACCGTAGCTTGGGTTGCCCGGCTCAGGCACATAAGTCAGCATAAAACGTAAACCACCACCACCAATAAAACTAGTGATGTTAGTCACGCCGGCTTTGGGTCGAACGTGTTGCTCAATACTGGCGACGATTTGTTCAGTACGACGAATGTCCGAGCCTTGGGGTAGAGAAATATCGACCACAAACTGAGGACGTTGTGACTCAGGCATAAAGCCGGGAGGAATAAATTGTGCGCCCCATACGGCAGCGATTAGGGTGCCGAATAACAGTAAGCAGCTTAGTGTGCGGTGGCCAAGTACCCATTGCAATACGTGTTTATAGCCGCCAACCAGTGCGGAAGGTTTAGCGTGCTGATGTTGTGCTTTAACTTTTAAAAAATCATGACACAGCATTGGGGTGATTGTGATCGCCAATACCCAGCTTAATAACATCGAATAGAGGATCACCCAAAATAGTGAGCCGGCGTATTCCCCCATATCGGAGGGCGAAAGGCCAATCGCGCTGAAGGCACAAATGCCCACCACAGTGCCGCCAAGCAGTGGCCATTTAGTGGCATTGACCACATCAGAGACGACTTGTGATTTGTCGGCATTCGGCTCTTTTTGCAGGCGTACTAAGATGCCATCGGTAACCACGATCGCATTATCGACTAACATGCCGAGTGCAATGATCAATGCGCCAAGAGAAATACGCTGCATGGCGATGTCATCGATCAGCATGATGCACAGAGTACCGGCGACCGTCAGTAGAAGGACAAAACCGATGATGATCCCAGAGCGAACGCCCATAAACAGCAGTAACACCACAAAGACAATTGCCACCGCCGCGATCAAATTATCAATAAAATTAGCCACCGACGCGCGCACGGAGTCAGACTGCATGGAAATGGTGTGTAACTCCATGCCAAGTGGGCGTTGGCTGTCTAATTCCGCTAGCCGTGTTTTAACCGCATCGCCCATTTCGACCACATTGCCACCTGTGACATTTGAGATCCCTAAACCAACGGCGCGCTGGCCATTGTAGCGCATTAACATTGAGGCAGGTTCGGTGTAGCCACGGGTAAGGTTAGCCACATCGGCCAAACGTACCACTGCATTGTTATTGCCCACAGCGACTTGTAAATTACGCAGATCGGCTAATGAGCTAATATTGGCCGTTGGGATCACCGGAATACGCATCTGCTCGGCATCGACACTGCCCGCTACAGTGACTAAATTCTGTTTTTGTAGCACTTGCAAAACGCGCTCAACCGATAATCCAAATTCGGCCATTCGTTCGCGCGAGATTTCAATGAAAATCGCCTCTTGTTGTTCGGCTAAGGTAGCGGCTTTAGCAACCCCTGGTACTAACACCAATTCTCGGCGTAAACCATCAACATAATCTTGCAGTTGTTTGTCGCTGAAGCCTTCACCCGTCACGGCATAAAACAGCGCGTAGACATCGGCAAAGTCATCATTCACTATTGGCGTGCCGGCTCCGGGCGGTAGTTGACGCTCGGCATCGGTGACTTTGCGGCGTAATTTATCCCACACTTGCTGTAATTGTGCCGCCGATTTAGCAAATTCCAGTTTGATCTCGACCGTCACTTCGGAGCGGCCTTGCATTGACACCGATTTGACCTCTTTGAGCTCTTGTAGGGCCTGTACCGCACCTTCAATCACATCTGTGACTTCATCGGCCACTTCTTGTGCGGTTGCTCCGGGATAAGTGGTGACGATCACCGCTTGGCGGATCACAAACTCAGGATCTTCAAAGCGGCCTAGCTTAAGGTAGCTGATATAGCCGCCGATTAAGGTCAGCGCGATCAAAACCCAAACGCTGGTGCGTTTAGCCATGGTATAACGTGCAATATCCATTATTGAGCTCCGTTATGATCCGTGTATGGTCGAACTGGCATACGGTCGCGCACGCTAGAAACGCCTGCGATAATCACTTGTTCGCCGGGTTGTAAGTGCTGCTTGATCACGACGCGATCTTTATAAATGGTGCCAATGTCCACATAGCGCTGTTCGGCCTGGTTTTGAGCATTGACGACCCAGACAAATTGTTGGCTTTGATTATCTGGTACTAAGGCGGTGATGGGTAAGGTGATCAAGCGGTTTTCATCCTCGGCATCTGTGGCGACGGGAAACACTTTGGCTGACATGCCGGGCATGACTCGTAGCCCGTGTAAATCTTCAAAACCAAGCACCACCGAATAGGTTTGTGAATCGGTATTGGCTTGAGTGGAGTAGGTACGCAATTGAAGAGGGAACTGCTGACCGGGGATGGCGCTTAGCTCGGCGATGGCTCGTGTGTTGCGAACGCCGGACAGCATGACGCGATGCGGGATCTCAATCGCAACTTCTAAATCACTCAGATCTTGTAGGGTCATGATCAGTTGATTCGCTTGTACTTGGGCAAAATTTTCAAGCAACTTTTCACTGATGATGCCAGCAAACGGTGCAGTGATTTGCGTGTATTCTAGTTTGCGCTTGGCTTCTTCCACTCGGTTTCTGGCCAGATCATAACGATTGGTGACATTATCCAACTCGGCTTTAGAAATAGCTTGGGTTTTTTCATAAATCGCTTTAGCGCGGCGGTATTCTTGCTCGGTATTTTTTAGCTCTAATTGAGCCGTCGCCAGTGTGGTTTTCGCATCTCGCGCATCAAGCGTGGCCAACAATTGCCCCTGTTTGACTTGATCGCCTTCTTTTACCTCTATGCTGTTTAAACGACCACTGATCCGAAAGGCGAGATCAGCACGCTTAGCTGCTCTGACGACTCCGTTAAAGGTTAGGTCGGAGGCGCGCTGGCTAGCGACAATTTCGACTAAGGCAGGTTTAACCACAGGGGCTGGCGTGTTGACCGGTGGCGCTTCGCCACAAGCCGTTATCAGTACTGTGGAACAAATGAGTAGACTAAGAACGGTACGTTTGGCGACCATACGGCGGATAACCGGCGGATTCATGGGGTTGTGCTCCTCAATTTTATTATTAGTAAATGGTTTGGGCATACAATCTGCGTGGTCAATCAAGGCCTAGCTTAATGGAGTAACATTTACCTTAGGGTTGTTTGCTGATTATGTTGTAATGAAACCCAGTAACCGTTTGCGCATCATAGGTTGAGTAAAAATAAAAGCTAAACCTGTTAGCCTACTCTGCCAGTCAGTGCACATTTTCTGCGATAGAATACCTTGACCGACTCAATTATTAGGCAAGGATTGTTGTAACAATGTTTGCTTAATCTGAGTGGTGAGTTGCTCTAAGCCTAATGACAGTGCCTCGACTAAGGCGGGATAACCTTCATCGGTTAGTGGTACATCAAACGAGAAATCTTGTCTAAGCAAGCGCACTCCTTGTGGACTCAACAACTCCCAACTGCCGGCTAGCTCGGCATTGCCAGTATAAGCGCCGTTAAATCGCTGGAATTTGACTTGTAGTGTGTGATGTTTTTGTTGAGCATAGTGAGCATTAAACGCTTCCGGCCAATAGCTGACCGGCTGATCTCGACGCAATTGTTCGATAATGCGTTCGGTCAACTGTGGGCTTAAACGTTGTGCCCATTGATGGTATTTGGCTTGAGTCACTTGCGTTGCAGATTGGCGATAAATAATCCCTGCGGTATCTAAATACGGCGCCAATTCGACAGGCTGTACGATGAGTAAAGTCGATGCTAATGCCGTGAATGATGTCGTCGGCGTGACCGGACTGGACGTGAGGTGCTGCGGCAGCAGATAAAAATCTACTTTAGGCTGTGGCTCACTACTGCAGCCTAGCAATGTGATGCTGATTAACATCATCAATAGCCATTGTTTCATGGTTATTTTCCTTGTGCTGGGATAGGGTCTGCGGCGTTATTGTCACCAAAAATCAGCGCATTGGGTTTTTCATTAATGGTGCGTATTACCGGTTTAAATTCGGCCATGACTTGGTTGAGCTGATCTAATGTGGTTTCGAGTTCCCGATAAACGGTCGATTGCGGGCCAAATCCAGCTAAGGTTGTCTCAAGCTGTTTGAGACTGGTGCGGATATCGGCGGGTAAATTTTGCGTGGTGGATTGATTGATCAAGCGTTCCGCAGAAGCCAACAATTTTTCCGAGGTTTTCAAGGTGCTATTGAGTGACTCAAGCGTCTTATCCATCGGTAATCCATTGAGTTTGCGAAGTAAATCGGTGACCTGTTTTTGTACTTCAGCAAAGCCGCCGGGTTTGGTTGGAAACAGTGAGTAGCCATCGAACTCTTTCAATGTCTCCAGTGGCTCTTCAGGAAAATAGTCGGTATCAATATATAGAGCGCCAGTGACTAAGTTGCCGGTTTTTAAGGAGGCTTTGAGTCCTTTACTAAACTCCTGCTGCATATGCGATTTAAGCGTTGGCAGATCGACTTTATTGAAATTATCGTATACACGGCCTAATTCGATGCGTACTAACACAGGGATCCGATTGCTATTAATATCCAGATCCGATTGGCGGGTACGCAGAGGGACTTTACTGACGGTACCGATACGTAAACCACGATATTCGACTGGGGCGGAGGCTTTGAGTCCACGTACTGATTCATCAAACATCATCACAAATTCAATATAATCATCGTACATGTCTTCGTGGATCTGTTTGAGATCATCAAACAGCCGAAACTCAGTCAACTGTTCGGTCACTGGCTGACCGAAATCGTCTTCTTGCAGTAGGCCAAATGTCACGCCACCTTTGAGCAGGCTTTCAATCGAACCTAAGCTGAACTGCAGCCCTTCGGCATTAAGTTGTAGATTAACCCCTGAATTGAGCCAGAAAAAAGAGCCGCTACTGACTAACTTATCGTAAGGGGCAAAGATAAATAGTTGGTATTGTGCGCTTTTACTGGTGACATCAAATTGAGTGGTTTCCACACGTCCCACCGTAAAACCTTCATACATCACCGGATCGCCAACGTTCAATTTTCCTGCTTCTTTATGGGTCAGCACTAAACGTAATCCTTTGGCATCGGGAGGAGCGATGGGGGGTAAATCCATTACGGTGAATTGATCTTGCGCGGCAGTCGATTGGCCGGGTTGCAGTTGAATATAAGCACCGGAAAGTAAGGTATCGAGGCCAGAAACTCCATCTCTGCCAATCCGTGGCTTCACCACCCAAAACAGCGAATCCTCGCGCAGCATACGCTGGGCATCTTTGGTCATTTGTGCGGTGGCGATAATGTGATCGTAACGCTTGCTCAGTTTAATTTCACTGATCACCCCGACATTGACATTGAGCGCCTTAATTTGAGTTTTGCCCACTTCAAGCCCATCGGCCGTGGGGAGGATTAAGGTGACTTTGGGGCCAGTACTGTTGACGTACTGAAACAGCATCCACATGCCCATTGCTAGAGCCAGAATTGGGATAATCCAAATCGCAGATAACTGCTTTTGTGACGTAATTTCAGCGTGAGTTTGGCGTTGGTCACTCATAGAAAGCCTTCTTAGTGCATTTGGGTTGATGAGGGGCAGGCTGCTGCCATAATATTTTTGAATCAAAAATCATCGCGGACAGCATAGTTAAGATCACGACGGCTGCAAAAGAGAGCGCAGCAGGACCGGGATAGATCGCCATTAAATTATTCAGTTGTACTAAAGCCACTAAAATCGCCACCACGAAGATATCGATCATTGACCAGCGGCCGATCAGCTCAGTGACACGGTACACCTTCAAGCGTTTTAAATTCTGGTGTTCAGGAAAAATATTAAGCTGACCCGCTTGCCAATATAGCCATCCCAAAGCGAACATCTTGGCGATGGGAATAAAAATACTGGCGATGAAAATCACCATTGCAATCGGATAAGAGCCGAGCTGCCATAGTAAAATCACGCCTTGCATAATGGTTGAACCTTCTGATTTACCTAGGCTAACCGTGTACATCATTGGATAAAGATTGGCCGGAATGTAAAAAATCACCGCAGCCAATAGCAATGCCCAAGCATATTGTAGATTGAGCTGTGGATGATAAGCGTGTAGCCGACTGCCACAGCGTACACAGCGTGGTTTTTTTGCGCTGGTCAGCGGATTAATTTGCTGACAACAATGGCAATTAGTGTGGTTATCGCTGCAATGGGTCTCTCCTGCCTGAACATTATGAGTTGGTTGCGCCGCAATAAAATGTTGCCATAGCCAGTAACGGTCAATCAGAGAGACGGTTTTGACCAGCAAAACGGAAAATAGACAAAATGCCCAAAAAGAGTTGCCCATTGCCACCTCTGCCAGTGAAGCGATTTTGATCAGACTCACCAGTACCCCAATCAAAAACACATCGACCATTAACCAAGGCTGAACTTTAAATAGCAACCTGCACCCATACGTTGCGATTTTCACTTCGCGCTTAGAGAGTGAGCGGCGCTGAGTTTGTGCCGCTTGGTAATACACGGTGAGGATAAGTAGTAGATATAGGGCTGGCAGTAAGATGACGGTGGTAAAAAGTAGCAGTGCCAAGAGGATATTCTGATATTCACCGAGCATTTTTGCGGCATTCAACAGGGTAATTTCTTGGGTTAGCCCCTGAATGCTAAACGACAGGAAAGGAAACATCAGACTGAGTGCTAGCAATGAGAGACAACTTAACGCCAACGCAATGACCGTTTGATAGGGATGCTTATGGCTTTGAGTCAGTGGGTGATGGCAACGTGGGCAGCGAGCGATTTGTCCTTGAGCTAAGCTTGGTAGACGCGTAACGAGTCCACATTCATCACAACTAATCAAGTTATGCTGGTTTTTGTCCGTAGTCATAGGTGCCATTGGTCGCTAATATGCCGTGAAACAATTCTACATGCTTGATAATAAAGTGATAGCTGAAGATAGCGAGTTTAGCTACTACGTATTTTGATTCTGCGTTGGGTGATGAATGATCACTATCAAATGAAAGAGTGATGATCCGGTGATGTCTAGCGTGACCAAGATTTTAAGAGGAAAGTAATAATGATAGAAAAAATCGGCGCTAAGGTGTTGCCGCATTTGGGATGGGCTGCTTGTTTGTTGCTTCTAGCAACCCAAGTCTGGGCCAATAACCCACCTGAAGTGGGATCTTTTGCTGAGGCAAATAATGTGGTTGTGGAAACGCCTATTTCTGAACTCGAGCACGACATTGATCAGACTAAGCGCTATATCAATGAACTTTCGGTAACGCTCAACCAAGCGACCGGTGATGTGCGTGATGCATTACAACTGCAAATGTTTCAGAAAAATGCTGAGCTAAGAAAGAGTTTGGCTAAAGCCGTGGCCGAACAAAAGGTAGCCAAACCGAAGCTGATTGAGTTGGTCAATACCCAGCAGAGCTATACTGAAGAGGCGACACGCTATATTTCAAAACGGCTTAATTCGCTAACCAGTAATTTTGACAAGGCGTCACATGAAGAAAAACTATCTTACATTGCGACCTATCGTGATTTACACCAATACCTTGATGCGACCTACCATTCCAGTTTGGAAAATATGCATTGGCTAAGTCAATTGGGTATCAATACTCGCGAGATTACAGAGACGTTAACAGAGCGAGTTAATCAGCGTTTGCGCTTGCTATCCGCCTCGTTGGAGTACCTAAACCAGCAAATTAGCGTGATTGATAGCCAGATCAAATCCAGTCCCGAATCGGAAAAAGCCAACTTACAATTGACGTTGCTCTTTACTCAGCAACGGTTAGATATTGTCACTAAAAGCTTGCGCTCAGTCGTCGAGATTGCCGATAGCCTAGCAATGGAAACCGCCGATTATAAGCGGCAAATTTTTCAAGTGACAGGCAGTATTACTCAAGATGTATTGAATACTCAGGTAATGGTGTCTATCGTTCGTCATTGGTGGAATGCCGGGCTAAATTGGCTAACCAGTGATGCGGTACAGCATCTGTTTCAGTTAGTGATCTTCTTATTAATTGTTTTGGTCGCCAAAGGGGCGGCGCAAATCACACGTAGCATTGTACGTTTTGTGGTTAGTTCGAAAAATATCCATTTCTCCCATCTTATGCAGGACTTTTTTGTTTCGATGTCTGGCAAAGCGGTTTGGGTGATTGGCATCCTGGTTGGGCTATCGCAGTTGGGTTTAAACCTTACACCAGTATTAACTGGTTTTGGGATTGCTGGGGTCATTATGGGTTTTGCTTTGCAAGATACCTTATCCAACTTTGCTGCGGGCATGATGTTATTGATCTACCGTCCGTTTGATGTGGGGGATTTTGTTAATGCGGGTGGAGTTGACGGTAAAGTAAGTCACATGAGTTTAGTCAATACCACGATCCGAACTTTTGATAACCAGATCATCATAGTGCCGAACAGCAAAATTTGGGGTAATGTAATTAAAAATGTCACTCATGAAAAAATTCGCCGGGTAGATATGGTGTTTGGGATCGGCTATAGCGACGATTTGCTCAAAGCGGAAGCTGTACTCACCGATATTGTTAAATCACACCCTGCGGTTTTACGTTCTCCTGAACCGAATATCAAGGTGCATACGCTCAACACATCTTCAATTGATTTTATTGTGCGCCCTTGGGTAAAAACCGAAGACTATTGGGATGTTTACTGGGATGTGACTAAGCAAGTCAAATTGCGCTTTGATCAAGAAGGTATTTCGATTCCGTTTCCACAACAAGATGTGCATTTACATCTGGTTGATCAGCCCTCTGTGGTGCTAGAGAACCGGCCAATGGTTTAACCTGCAATAGACCTAGCCGCCAATAACGGCTAGGTTTACTGACCGTATAATGATGTGGTTAATGTGCACATCACTTTAGGATTAAAAACGTCGATCGAGAGAGAAAAACAGGCTTTGGCGATCACCAAAGCCAAACTCTCCGAGTAGATACCAACTGTCATTGATTTGATACTGCATACCGATAAGGGGATTCCACGGGGTTTTTAGACGCTGTTTGACTTCAAAGCCGGCATCTTTGGGGAGTAATCCGGTCAGTTGGCTAGGCAAGCCGAGATCGGCCAGTGAGCCATGGAGTGTTTGCTCTACATCTTGATACATAGCGCCAGCCCAAATCCGGAGCGGTTGCCCATGCTGATTAAAATCGTAGCCAATGCGCGGTGATATCACTAGCGCATCAATACTGCCATCAATCACGGTCAAGCGGCTTTGGGTCAAGCTAGCGTCGACCAACGCAAACCAGTTCTGATAGCCACCCACCAGCACCACACCAAATCCGGTGGTGTAACCATCAAGCTCCAAACGAAAGTCTTTGATCGGGACAGGAAATTTATTACCCAAATTAAGAGTAACATCGGTGGTCGAGTAGCCATCTAACTTACCGACTAAGCCATACAAATTGAGAAAGGGAAACAGCCACACATCGGCACGTAAGGTCAGTACTTCGGTATATTGGTGGCCAGGTTCTGCGTTTAATGTCAGTGGTAAACCTGCGAGCCCTTGGATAGCAATTGAATCTACATTGATCCCTTGCTCCATGGTCATATAGCTTAGGCTAAAACCGATGGGTTTGGGTAATTCATAGCCCAACGCTTGTGCTTGATCTTTCCAAATCGGTAACGAAAATGTTTCTGCATGAGCGGTATAGGAGAGGGTCAGCAGGGCGAATATTAGTAAGTTAGGTAATTTCATGCAGTGGGCTCAGCGGTGTTATCCCGCGCTATCGGTAACCAAGTTGTCGGGGACTTCCAGCAAAAACGCGTGGAATAAACGAAGAAACATGCCTAATCAGTAGGCTGACAACCATAGTTTCTGATCCGTGAAGGCCATCGGAGGCGGATGATACTCTGAGATGCGCTGCAAAGTAAATCGATAAGCTTACCGTTCAAGCATGAGTAAGGCTTTCGCACATTAGGGATGGATAAGTTTAGATTTTGGTATTGGATTTAGTGGTTGGTTGAACGGCAACCACTGTAGTGCTCCATGGGTTTCAAACTCATGAGCTGGCTGACAAGAAAGATATATCTCACCAATTAAAATTACCGCACCTAGTGAATAGGCCTGATCTTGGTAATAGCAGAGGCGCTGAACGGTATTGGTGCCGATCACAATCGGGAGTGGCGTGGCCGGTTGAGTAGGTGGTAGTCGAATCGGTTGCGGAGCGGCGGCTAACGCGACACTGTAACATAGTGTAATCAGGGCTCCGATAGTGCTACGCATTTGGCCTCCTATGACGATTATCTCTTGCTTGTGCTTGTGCTTGTGCTTGGCTCGGCGATAGAGTTGAGCCACCAGTAAACCGCCTTGAGACTGATAAAGCAAGCCACAGATTGATCATCACTGGCAGTATTTCATTTGAAAGCGATAGAGTTTATTGACTTGATCAAGCTAATAATTATCCATCACATAAAAAAAACGCCCAAAACAAACTGGTTTTGGGCGTACACAAGTATAGGAGTTAATAAAAAGGAAAAAGCAGCGTAATGGGTGACAGTCAGTCGAGATACAAGTTTGACGGCCAGTAAAACTCTCAAAGCTCTGTCAATCACCTTTATTCAGACTGGGGGTTTGCTAAAGAGTTCCGAGTGTTTGCAAAAAAATAGAAATTTTTTTGCGGCACAATTCAATGCGCATTCACCTCTACGCTTACCAACGGTAAGCTAGTGATTGAACTATGGATCCCATTCTTGGTTGTCAGAGTTGCCGTACGCTAAGTCGTCAACAATAATCAAGTATAACCAGGTGCGATTAATCACCCACCATAACAATATCACTGGTGAACAAAAGGATCTGAAGATGAGTTCTCTACGCAGAAAATGGATTAGTGACCCCGTTTTTAAACTCTTTAAACAAGTGTTGCCTCCGCTGTCTCCCACAGAGAAAGAAGCGATGGAAGCGGGCAGTGTATGGTGGGATGGTGAGTTATTTTCTGGTAAACCCGATTTTACTAAGCTACATCATTATCCTAAGCCCACCTTGTCTAGCGCAGAACAAGCTTTCATTAACCGAGAGTTGGAAACTTTGCTTGGGATGCTGGATGATTATCAAATCGTCAAACAAGATCGTGATTTACCCCAAGAGGTATGGGATTACCTACGCCAACAGCGATTTTTTTCTTTGAATATATCCAAACAGTATGGTGGACGCCAGTTCTCGGCACTGGCTAACTCGACCATCGTCGCACGGATTGCGACTCGCAGTGTCAGTGCCGCTGTGACGGTTATGGTGCCTAATTCATTGGGTCCTGCCGAACTGTTGTCTCACTATGGTACTCAAGCTCAAAAGGATTACTGGTTGCCGCGTTTAGCCGATGGCCGTGATATTCCTTGCTTCGCCCTGACTGGGCCAGAGGCGGGATCGGACGCGGGCAGCATTCCCGATCAAGGAGTGGTCTGTTATGGCGAGTATGAAGGTCAACAAGTGCTTGGGATCCGGCTGAACTGGAATAAACGCTACATTACGCTAGCGCCGGTCGCCACGGTGCTCGGACTCGCCTTTAAACTGTATGATCCTGACCATTTACTCGGCACGCAATCCGAGATTGGCATCAGTTGCGCGCTGATCCCTGCGACTCATCCCGGCGTTGAAATGGGCGAGCGTCATGATCCATTGGGCTTAGCTTTTATGAATGGTCCCACCCGTGGCCATGACGTGTTTATCCCGATCGATTGGCTAATTGGTGGTGCAGAATACGCGGGCAAAGGCTGGCGGATGCTGGTGGAATGCCTTTCGGCTGGACGAGGGATTTCATTGCCGGCATTAGGTGCGGCGATTGGTCATTTGACGGCGCGCACTACCGGTGCTTATGGCTATGTTCGTAAGCAGTTTGGCATGTCGATCGGTAAGTTTGAAGGCGTGGCCGAAGCGATGGGGCGTATTGGTGGCTTAACCTATTTGCTGGAAGCCACTCGTACGTTAACTACCACGGCACTGGATCTGAAAGAAAAACCTGGGGTGATCACGGCGATTGCCAAATACCACATGACTGAAATCGCGCGTACGATTTTAAATGATGCGATGGATATCCATTCAGGGCGTGCGATTCAAACTGGGCCGATGAACTATCTTGCCACCCATTATTTAGGCGTGCCGGTAGCCATTACCGTAGAAGGGGCAAATATTTTAACCCGTAATCTGATGATTTTTGGGCAAGGTGCAACCCGTTGTCACCCTTATGTGCTTAAGGAGATGGCGGCAGAAGCCAACCCAGATCAGCCACAAGGGGCACAGGAATTTGATCAACTGTTGTTTAAACATATTGCTCATGCGACCAAAAATAGTTTTGGGGCACTGTTTGCTGCGTTGACAGGATCGCGGTTTATTCACGTTCAGTTGAGTGGTGCTACGCAGGATTACTATCGACAGATGACTCGTTTAAGCCGCGCACTCGCGGTGAGTGCTGATATGGCGATGTTAACACTAGGCGGTGAGCTAAAGCGTAAAGAACTCATTTCTGCCCGTTTTGGCGATGCGTTAAGTTATCTGTATATGGGCTCAGCGGTATTGAAAAAATACGAAGATGAAGGTCGTCACCAGACAGATCTCGATTATGTGCATTATGCGATGCAATACTGTTTGTACCACGCAGCCAAAGCGCTCAATCAAGCGTATCGCAATTATCCTATTTCAGGTATTGGCTTATTGCTCAAAGGGCTATTGTTCCCACTTGGCAATCACTTTGCGCCACCGAGTGATGAATTAGCGTTGAAGATTGCCGACAGCTTAATGACGCCGGGAGCGCATCGTGATCGCCTCACCCAACTTTGTTATATCGGTCAGAGTGACAATGATAGTATCGGATTGATTGAAAACGCGTTTTTAGCCATGTATAGCATTAAAGGCTTAGAGCGTAAGCTACAACACGCGGTGAAACAGGGCAAAGTCGATCGTAAGGGGCAATTGGTCGATCGCTTAGCGCAAGCGCAACAAGCGGCAATCTTAACGGCTGATGAAGTGGCGTCGATTGTCGCTGCCGAAAAATTACGCAGTCGTGCGATTCAGGTTGACCATTTCAGCCATGATTTTTCGCAAGTGCATACCCGCCAAGGTTAAGTTCAAACGTGTGAATTTTGCAAATCATAAAGTATTTAGGGCTTCTGCACAGAAGCCCTCATTATTTTTAACAGTGAATAGAGTGAGATTAATCGAAAATTTGCGCTATTGAGTGATCCAACCACTGACCATTTTCGGCGAAATGAAGAGAAATTAGATGCGATTTGTGTCTGAACCTTTTATTCTAACGACGATTTTTTAAGGAAGTTGAATATGATCATCAAACCTAAAATTCGTGGATTCATCTGTACAACAACCCATCCGGTCGGTTGTGAAGCGAACGTAAAACAACAAATTGCCTACACTCAAGCACAAGGCCCGATCACTAATGCGCCGAAGCGTGTGTTAGTGGTGGGTTCATCAAGCGGCTATGGTCTCTCATCACGTATTACTGCAGCATTTGCTGGTGGTGCAGCGACCATAGGGGTGTTCTTTGAAAAGCCAGGTACCGACAAAAAGCCAGGTACCGCGGGTTTCTACAATGCTGCGGCATTTGACAAATTAGCCCATGAAGCCGGTCTGTACGCGAAAAGCCTCAACGGTGATGCTTTCTCAAACCAAGCCAAACAAAAAGCGATTGAGCTGATTAAACAAGATCTCGGTCAAATTGATTTGGTGGTTTACTCACTGGCTTCACCAGTACGTAAAATGCCAGAAAGTGGTGAATTAATCCGCTCTGCACTGAAACCGATTGGTGAAACTTATACCTCGACTGCGGTTGATACTAATAAAGATGTTATCATCGAAGCGAGTGTGGAGCCTGCGACTGAGCAGGAGATTGCCGATACCGTGACAGTGATGGGTGGTCAAGATTGGGAACTGTGGATCCAAGCGTTAGATCAAGCTGGTGTGCTGGCTGAAGGCTGTAAAACTGTAGCTTACAGCTACATCGGTACCGAGTTGACTTGGCCAATCTATTGGGATGGTGCGCTTGGCCGTGCCAAGATGGATTTAGACCGCGCCGCGAGTGCCCTCAACCAACAGTTGGCAAGCAAAGGCGGTAGCGCCAATGTGGCCGTGCTGAAATCGGTGGTGACACAAGCCAGCTCAGCCATTCCTGTGATGCCACTGTATATTGCTATGGTGTTCAAGAAAATGCGTGAGCAGGGCGTACACGAAGGCTGCATAGAGCAGATCTATCGTATGTTTAGCCAACGTTTATACAAACCAGATGGCTCGGCCGCTGAAGTGGATGAAGACAATCGTCTGCGTTTGGATGATTGGGAATTGCGTGATGATATTCAGCAGCATTGTCGTGAGTTGTGGCCACAAATTACCACTGAAAACCTGCGTCAGTTGACCGATTACGACATGTACAAAGAAGAGTTCATCAAGCTATTTGGTTTTGGCATTGAAGGCATCGATTACGATGCAGATGTTAATCCAGAGGTTGAATTCGCGGTCATTGATCTCTGATCAAACGCTGTTTATTACAAACTGTATTTACTGCAAACTATGTTTATTGATAGTCAAAAAGGCGCGTTTTGCGCCTTTTTTCGTAATCAAGCGGATTGTTGAAGCGGGGTGAATCTGTTCAGTCAGAGTCGTTCAATAGGCTCAATTAATAATCCGTCGGTAGTTTCTCGCCACAACAAAAAGCGGAGCTTAAGCTCCGCTTTTTGTTGCGTTCGGAAATCAGTGATTAACGAGCACGGAAGACGATGCGACCTTTAGACAAATCGTAAGGAGTCATCTCTACAGTGACTTTGTCACCGGTCAAAATGCGGATATAGTTTTTGCGCATTTTGCCAGAGATGTGAGCGATCACAATGTGACCATTTTCAAGCTCTACACGGAACATTGTGTTAGGAAGAGTATCAAGGACAGTGCCTTGCATCTCAATTACGTCTTCTTTAGCCATTTAATCCTCTTTAGAAATTTGGCGATCTTTAACGGCGCAGGATTCTGCCATTAAACGTTCAATATGGGAAGTTGCGGCGTATTCTACCCTTGCCAACGTTGATTTACTAGCCTTTGATGCGGATTGAAACGGACTTTGTAGTTCATAGCCGGACATTCATCGATTTGATATCCCAAATAAAGCCACTGTTTTTCGGTCTGTTGGCAATAACTCAACTGACAAAGCACAGCTAAGGTGCCCAAAGAAAGCGGTACTTCTGGGTCATAGAAAGTGTAAAAGGCACTGGCGCTGTTGGGCAGCAGATCGGTTACCGCAATCGCCACCAACTTTTGGGCGGCGTAGAGATGCAAATATTGCGTATTAAGCCAAGTTGCCCCCGCAAACTGGGCAAATTCGTCTTTATTGGGTGGATACATTGAACCGTGGCGATGACGAGCGCAAATGTAGCGCTGGTAAAGATCATACCAATTGGGATCCAATTCCGGTTTCAGTTGCCAGTGCAAGGTTTGCTTAAGCTGTTTAAGCAAGCGGCGTTGACTTGTACTTGGCACAAAATCGGCCACCGCCACCCGCAGTGCTTGACAAGCGTGGCACTGATCGCAATGTGGTTTATAAATGGTCTCGCCACTGCGCCGAAAGCCATTGGCCAGTAAAATTTGATAATTCTCGGCTGATTGTATGGGGAGATCGATGGCCACCGCGACGCGTTCCATTTGATCTTTCAAATAGCTACAAGGATGGTTATTGGTTAAGCCAATCCGAATGGATTGCAGATCTAAGCTCATCGATTAATCCTTAACCGTACTCGGTAAGATGGGAGAGGCGAGCCACTGTGGGGTAAAGCAACCTGAGCAAAGCGGCTGATCTCTAACCTCAAGTAAGGTCTGAATAAACTGGTCACGGGTGAGGGTCGTCGCTCCTAGCGATTGCAAATGTGGATTCATCACTTGGCAATCAATCAGTTGTCCTTGGTGGCGTGAAAAATGGTCGCAAAAATACCACAGTGCAATTTTGGAAGCATTGCTCGCGAGGCTAAACATCGATTCGCCACAAAACAGTTGCCCAACGGCAATTCCATACAATCCGCCGACTAGTTGCTCACCTTGCCACACTTCAACCGAGTGGCAGTGACCTTGCTGTGCCAGCTCAGTATAGGCGGCACGCATCTGCGCATTCAGCCAGCGCTGATCGGCCGGACGAGTTAACGCGCACTGCTCGATCACTTGCGGCGTAGCTTGGTTGAGGCTAACTCGATATTGCAATTGGCGTTGATACTTCTGCACGCTTTTGGCTGGACGAAACTGGCTAGGGTTAAATACCGCTCGTGGTGCAGGGCTCCACCATAAAATAGGATCTTCAGGGCCGTACCAAGGAAAAATACCATTATGATAGGCAGCTAAAATTCGCTGCGGATTGAGATCTCCGCCAAACGCCAGCAGTCCGTTAGGATCTTCTAAAGCATCAAATGGAGACGGAAACCTCCAATCGTCCGCGCTTAATTCAGCGAGATAAATAGCCATTGTGTGGGTTTACCTTATCAGTGCTGGCAATAAATTGGCTGCACCAGTGCTCTGGAGCCAATCCGTAATGTGAACATGTGAGCTTATAACCAGCCGATCTTAATGATTTTTAAGGTATTTGCCAATCAGCTGGCTTGGTCATCACCACGTAACAGTATCTTATGCATAAAGGGAAATAAATATTCACACCGGATCAGATTAAGGCTAGCGCGGGCGCGGGAATTTGGTTAGTCTGCGGAGACGAAAAATTTTCGCGGCAACCCATAGCTACAGGACTTTCCATTACAGGATGGTCAGCTACAGGACTTTCAGCGACGCAAGGAAACACAACATCTAATGGAAAGCTTGACTCTACAACCAATACCTCTCATCTCTGGGGAAGTGAATCTTCCCGGCTCGAAAAGCGTGTCAAATCGCGCGCTATTACTGGCCGCATTAGCTTCTGGCACCACCCGTTTGACCAATTTGCTCGATAGCGATGATATTCGCCATATGCTTAATGCATTGACTCAACTAGGGGTGAATTATCGTCTTTCCGCTGATAAAACCACTTGTGAAGTTCAAGGTTTGGGTCAAGCCTTTACTTGCGCTCAGCCATTAGAACTGTTTCTAGGCAATGCAGGTACTGCGATGCGTCCTTTGGCTGCGGCGCTCTGTTTGGGACAAGGTCAATTTGTATTGACTGGTGAACCTCGCATGAAGGAGCGCCCGATTGGCCATTTGGTGGATGCGCTGCGTCAGGCTGGAGCACAAATTGAGTATTTGGAGCAGGAAAATTTCCCGCCACTGCGCATTCAGGGTACCGGTTTGCAAGCCGGTACGGTGTCGATCGATGGTTCCATCTCTAGCCAGTTTTTGACCGCATTTTTAATGGCCGCTCCGCTTGCGCAAGGCAAAGTCACTATCGACATTATGGGTGAGTTGGTGTCTAAGCCTTACATCGACATTACACTGCACATTATGGAGCAATTTGGGGTGCAGGTGATTAACCATGATTACCAACAATTTGTGATCCCCGCTGGGCAATCTTATGTTGCGCCCGGTGACTTTTTAGTGGAGGGGGATGCCTCTTCCGCCTCTTATTTCCTGGCTGCGGCAGCCATCAAAGGTGGTGAAGTCAAGGTAACGGGGATTGGTAAAAACAGCATTCAGGGTGACATTCAATTTGCCGATGCGTTAGAGCAAATGGGCGCGCAGATTGAGTGGGGCGAAGATTACGTGATGGCACGGCGTGGGCAGCTTAATGCGGTGGATCTTGATTTCAATCATATCCCGGATGCCGCGATGACCATTGCGACCACCGCACTGTTTGCTAAAGGTACCACGGCGATCCGCAATGTGTATAACTGGCGAGTCAAAGAGACCGATCGTCTAGCAGCGATGGCGACTGAGCTGCGTAAAGTCGGCGCACAGGTTGAAGAGGGGGACGATTTTATTGTGATCACGCCGCCGGCTAAGTTAACCCATGCGGCGATCGATACTTACGATGATCATCGAATGGCGATGTGCTTCTCACTGCTCGCCTTGAGTGATACACCGGTTACGATTAATGATCCTAAATGCACCTCTAAAACCTTCCCAGATTATTTTGAAAAATTGGCGCAATTAAGTCACAAGAGCTAGCGTTGCACTGATCTCGATATCATCGATGATGATCAAAGCCTCATAACGAGGCTTTGATCATTTTTGCTGGGTCAATTTTTGCAAGGTAAATTGTGGCGACAGTTGATGGGCGAGGTATTTGAACATATTAAATACCGCGGTGGTTTTCACGCTGGGCAGACCTTGGTCAGTGAGGAAATATTCGCCTTTAAACACTAACACGCCTTCTTTTTCCTCTACTTGCGTTGCACGCATTCCGTCAAGGTAATGTTCATGATTTTGAATTATGTGATTGGCGATCAGTAATAGGTCAAATTCGGTGATCGGTTGTTTATTGCTCATGGTGATAGTTCCTTACGCTTAAAAAGCGCCAGTATACTGGCATAAGGGCAAGGGTTAAAAGTAAAGTATTAAAGGCTAAGAATTAAAAGCTAAGGGATAAAAGTAAAGGGCTGATGGGGTATCGTCAGTCGAAAAAGACTGAGCTTGGACGACCAAAGTGTGAGTTATGGCATAGTTCGCGGTTTTTTTCGCGGTGTTAACCGCACAGGGGTCGCGGCACAGTGAGCTTCACTTTAGTATGGACGCGTTTTTGCGCGCGGAACAACATTTCGTCGATTTGTCGAGCAAATAAAAAGCTTTTAGAAAAAACCAGTTGATCTTCTGGTTATCTGGCTCGATAGTAAAAAAAGAATTACATTTTAGAACGTCATGCGATTTATATATCGCCCAATGATGAAGGACAATTGAGTCAATATGGGTAAATCACTCGTTATCGTCGAGTCACCAGCCAAGGCTAAAACTATTAATAAGTATCTTGGTAAAGACTTTATCGTAAAATCCAGTGTGGGGCACGTACGTGATCTGCCTACTGCTGGACAAACTACTACGACCGCGAAAGCGGCTAGCTCGACTAAAAAACTCTCAACCGCTGAGGATAAAGAGCAGCAAAAGCGTGACAAAGAACGCTCAGCGCTGATCAAAAAGATGGGGATTGATCCCTATCACGGATGGGATGCCAACTATCAAATTCTGCCCGGCAAAGAGAAAGTGGTCGCTGAGCTGCAAAAACTCGCCAAAGACGCAGACAGCGTTTACCTCGCAACCGACTTGGACCGCGAAGGAGAAGCCATCGCTTGGCACCTGCGTGAGATCATCGGTGGCGATGAGAAGCGATACAAACGGGTCGTGTTTAACGAAATCACCCAAAATGCGATTCAACAGGCGTTTAAACAGCCGGGCGAATTGAATATGGATGGAGTTAACGCTCAGCAAGCGCGTCGCTTTATGGACCGCGTGGTGGGCTTTATGGTCTCGCCGTTGCTGTGGAAAAAAGTGGCGAGAGGTCTTTCTGCCGGTCGGGTTCAATCCGTCGCGGTAAAGTTATTGGTTGAGCGAGAACGTGAAATTAAAGCGTTTGTGCCAGAAGAGTTTTGGGATATCAACGCTGATACTTTAACCGGTGAGCAGCAAGATTTCCGACTGCTGGTGGCACAAAAAGATAATCTCGCGTTTAAACCGATTAACCAAAGCGAAGCATTGGCTGCGGTGGCCACGCTTAGCCAAGCACAGTTTGAAGTGTGCAAGCGTGAAGACAAGCCAACCTCAAGCAAACCGAGCGCACCTTTTATTACCTCAACCTTGCAGCAAGCCGCGAGTACGCGCTTGGGCTATGGGGTGAAAAAAACCATGATGCTCGCTCAGCGCTTGTATGAAGCAGGCTACATCACTTATATGCGTACTGACTCTACCAATTTGAGTGCAGAAGCGGTCGCCAACCTGCGTGATTACATCACCCAACAGTATGGCGAAGCTTATTTACCAAGTCAGCCGAATGTGTATGGCAGCAAGCAAAATGCGCAAGAGGCACACGAAGCGATCCGTCCTTCGGATGTCACGGTGACTGCCGAGCATCTGCAAGGGATGGAAGCCGATGCCCATAAGCTATACGCTCTGATTTGGAATCAATTTGTGGCTTGTCAAATGACCCCTGCACAATACGATTCAACCACTGTGAGTGTGAAAGCGGCAGAATATACGCTTAAAGCCAAAGGGCGAATTCTAAAATTTGATGGTTGGACGCGTGTGCAGCGTCCACTTGGCAAGAACGAAGATCAGATTTTACCGGCGGTGAAAGTGGGTGAGCACCTGCAATTAGTCAGCCTCGATCCTAAACAGCACTTTACTAAGCCACCGGCACGTTTTACTGAAGCGGCATTGGTCAAAGAGCTTGAAAAGCGCGGCATTGGCCGTCCATCAACCTATGCTTCGATCATCTCCACCATTCAAGATCGTGGCTATGTCAAAGTTGAGCAGCGTCGTTTCTTCGCCGAGAAAATGGGCGAAATCGTGACCGATCGCTTAGACGAAAGCTTTGATGATTTGATGAACTACGATTTTACTGCGCGGATGGAAGAAAAACTCGACCAGATTGCCGAAGGTGATGTCAATTGGACCGCGGTATTGGATGAGTTTTTTGCTGATTTCAGTCGCGATTTAACCACGGCCGAGCAAGATGAAAATGTCGGTGGTATGAAACCGAATCATATTGTGATGACCAATATCTTGTGCCCGACCTGTGCGCGGCCAATGGGGATCCGAACTGCATCGACAGGGGTGTTTTTAGGTTGCTCAGGTTATGCATTACCGCCCAAAGAACGTTGTAAAACCACCATCAACTTGGGTGATGAAGAGGGTATTATCAATGTCTTAGAAGAAGATGTTGAAACGGCGGCACTGCGTGCCAAAAAACGTTGCCCAATTTGTGAAACCGCGATGGATGGCTATCTGATTGACGATAAGCGTAAGCTGCACGTTTGTGGTAACAACCCCAACTGTGAAGGTTTTATCGTTGAGCAAGGTGAGTTCAAAGTTAAAGGCTATGAAGGGCCAATGGTTGAGTGCGATAAGTGCAGCTCAGACATGGTGTTGAAAAATGGTCGTTTTGGTAAGTACATGGGTTGTACTAACGAAACGTGTAAAAATACGCGCAAGATTCTGAAAAATGGTGAAGTGGCACCACCAAAAGAAGATCCGGTGCATTTCCCTGAATTGCCATGTGCTAACTCGGATGCCTATTTTGTGCTACGTGATGGCGCATCTGGTCTATTTTTGGCCGCGAGCAATTTCCCGAAATCGCGTGAAACACGCGCTCCATTAGTCGAAGAGCTCAAACGTTTTGCTGAACGTTTACCCGAAAAGTATCAGTATCTAACCACGGCTCCAACTCATGATCCTGATGGTTTAGCTGCGGTCGTGCGTTTCTCCCGTAAAGAGAAAGAGCACTATGTGCGTACTGAAACGGATGGTAAACCCTCCGGTTGGTTGGCTGTCTACCAAGATGGTAAATGGTTGGTTACCGATAAGCGTAAAAATTCCAAATAGTTTTAAATTGTAAAAATTTAACAGATATTTTCTTTCTAATTACAAGGCAGCTTAGCTGCCTTGCTTCGTTTTTGATTCTCACCGCTAATTTACTTCGTTGTTGTTCACATTTCGTTAACCTTTTTGCAATTAACTTACGGGAGTGTGACTTAAGATTTAGTCTTACACGCAACGGCTCCTTACTATAAAAGACACGACTCAATTTGAGGTTATTTAACCTGTTATCGCGTTACTTTGCGCAACGCTTGGTCTCCCAAATGTGAAAGATTTTTCAATTTGATTTTTATCGTTGCTATTGCTCATTTTTAGTACGCAAATGATTAAAAATTGATTGGTATTCGGCGATAAATTCGATAACTTATAATCAACCGATTGCATTGTTGTTCAATATCTTGATAGTTGTACTGATTAACTGACAGTTGGTTAGCATGGAGCTCCGCACCATCCCCCCAAAGTAAAGATTATTTTGTGGTGCGGTAAATAATATAAAAATGGAGAATGGCATATGGCTGGAGTATTAGGCATGATTTTGGCGGGCGGTGAAGGGTCACGGTTGAAACCGTTGACAGAAACCCGTACCAAACCGGCAGTTCCTTTTGGTGGTAGCTATCGCTTAATTGACTTTGCATTAAACAATTTTGTAAATGCGGATTTAATGCGGATTTATGTATTAACTCAGTTTAAATCGCAATCTCTTTACATTCATATGAAAAAAGGCTGGAACCTCTCTGGGATCACCGATCGTTTTATCGATATTATTCCTGCGCAGATGCGTGATGGTAAACGTTGGTACGAAGGAACGGCGGATGCGATTTATCAGAACTTACGTTTTGTGGAAATTGTGTCACCGGATCAAGTTTGTATTTTTGGCTCAGACCATATCTACAAAATGGATATTCGCCAAATGCTCGATTTTCATCGTCGGATGGGGGCTGAGCTGACGGTCTCCGCACTGCGCATGCCAATCAGCCAAGCATCTCAGTTTGGCGTGATTGAAGTTGATCAAAATGGCAAAATGATCGGCTTTGAGGAAAAACCTAGCCAGCCGAAATCGATCCCAGGCGAGCCTGAGTGGGCATTGGTTTCAATGGGCAACTACATCTTTGAAGCGGATACCTTAAGTAAAGAATTGCGTGATGATGCCGAGGATCCCCATTCGAGTCATGATTTTGGTAAAGATATCATCCCTAAAATGTTCCCGTGTGGACAAGTGTACGTGTACGATTTTACCACCAACAAAATTAAAGGGGAGAAAGGGTCGGCCTATTGGCGTGATGTGGGTACCATTGAGTCTTATTGGTCAGCGCATATGGATCTGCTCGACAAAGATCCCTCTTTCTCTTTGTATAACCGTCATTGGCCATTGCATACTTATTATCCACCACTACCGCCTGTCACCTTGGTGGATGTCAACGAGAAGAAAAATAAAGTAACCGACAGCTTGCTTTCGGGAGGTTGCTATATCCAAGGTGCGACGATTTACAAATCGGTACTCGGCTTTCGCTGTAATATAGCCGCTGGCTCTTTGATTAGTGAATCGGTGATCTTGGGTGATGTAAAAATTGGCGCGGGATGTATGATTAAGCGCGCGATTATCGATAAGAATGTCGAAATTGCCCCCGGAACCATTATTGGTGAAGATTTGGAATTGGATAGAAAACGCTTCCACGTTTCCGATGAGGGGATAGTGGTGATTGAAAAAGGCAGTAAGGTAGGATTTTAGAATGGAACAGCTCAACGTTTGGTTTACCGTTTCAGAAGTACAGGGGCTGGTAAAAAGTGGTGGCTTGGCCGATGTCGCGAAAGCATTACCACAGGCGTTGAAAGCGTTACATCAGCAGGTGGCCATTGCGCTGCCTGCTTATCGCGCAGTGCCGGGCCGGGAAGATGCAGAGCTGGTGCTGGACACTGAGCTCACCCATTGGCCGCATACTCAATATCGAGTGCTGAAATGTGATGTGGAAGGTATCCCGGTCTATTTATTCGATTGTCCCGCTTATTTTGACCGCCCAGCGTTGTATGCGGAGAGTAATCAGGCGTACGCCGATAACGGTGAACGGTTTGGTTTTTTCTGTGCCGCGTGTTTGGATGTATTGCCTAAGTTAGGCATCCAGCCGGATATTATTCACGCTAATGATTGGCATACCGGCTTAGTTCCGTTCTTGCTGAAAACCCGTTATCGCTATGACCCCTTTTTTGAGCGGGTCAAAAGTGTGCTGACAATACACAATGCCATGTTCAAAGGGATTTTTTCTTATCATCAGTTGGAAATTATTCCTGAGTTAAATTTATCGGGAATGGAGTTTTTACAATATGGCTATGACCACGTCAGCATGCTGCGTGCCGGAATTGCCTTTGCGGATAAGATTAATGCGGTTAGCCCCAATTATGCCTCTGAGTTGTTAACTTCGCTGGGAGCGCATGGATTAGTGGATGATTTTGTACGCCGAGCGCGCGATTTACATGGCATAGTCAATGGTTGCGATTATCGTGAATGGAACCCTCGTAACGATCACTATCTACCGGTAACTTATAGTGAAGATCCTGATTCAATGCGCCAAGGTAAGGCTTTGTGTAAACAAGCCTTACAAGCTGAGCTGCATTTACCGGTGAGCGATGTGCCTCTATTTGGTATGGTGTGTCGACTTACCCACCAAAAGGGCTTTCACTACCTGTTACCCATTTTAGAGCCTTTTTTGCGTAACCGTGTCCAAGTGGTCATCGTTGGGACTGGCGAGCCAGAGGTTGCCGCTCGGCTGAGTAAGTTGGCGCATCAACATCGAGATCAATTGGCTTTTGTTGAAACTTATAGTGAACGTTTAGCGCACTGGGTTGAAGCTGGCTCTGATTTTTTCTTAATGCCTTCAGAGTTTGAGGCTTGTGGACTGAATCAGATCTACAGTATGGCTTATGGCACGCTGCCGATTGTACGAGAAGTCGGTGGGTTAAAAGATACGGTCAACGATTACGATAAATTCCCAGAGCAGGCGACTGGTTTTAGTTATCAAGAGCCGACAGCGGAAGCTTTGCTAATTACTATGCAGCGGGCATTGCTGTTTTATTTGCAGCAACCAGCAGAGATGAGCAAAGTGCAACAACGTGCGATGCTGCAAAACTTCAGTTGGCAAGTATCAGCTCAAGACTATATCAAGATGTATCAGTTAGCGCGATTTGGTTAACTGAAATTGGAAAACTCGCAAGGTACTACCTTCCAAGGCACTGTTTAGTGCCTTGATTTTTTAATGCTTTAGTTTTTTATGCTGAGACAACAGTTTCTTACAACTCGCCTGATGCCCAGCTCGCAGATTATGCTAGTCTTGGCCTGCATTATAAAGAGGTGCCAATGACGACGATTGCCGAAAAAGTGCTATTTCATAAAACGTATCACCATCCTACCAGTCATGAGTGGGTGGTTTTTGTGCATGGCGCAGGGGGCAGCTCTGCGATCTGGTTTAAGCAAATTAAAGCTTATCGTCAGCATTTCAATTTATTGTTGATTGACTTGCGTGGGCACGGAAAATCGAATCCCTTACTGAAAGGCTGGATTGCCAATCGTTACACTTTCAAAAGTGTGACACTGGATGTATTGCGCGTGCTTGATCACCTGAAAATTCAGTCGGCGCATTTTGTTGGTATGTCGCTCGGAACCATCATAGTGCGCAATCTGGCTGAGCTGGCCACTCATCGTGTTAACTCAATGGTGCTGGGTGGGGCAGTCACGCGGCTCAATACTCGTTCACAAGTGCTGGTTAAGCTTGGGCATTGGAGCAAACATATCATCCCTTACATGTGGTTATATCGACTGTTTGCTTACGTTGTGATGCCACAGCGTAGCCAAAAAGAGTCACGTCATCTATTTATTCGTGAAGCGCAAAAACTGTGTCAAAAAGAGTTTAAACGTTGGTTCACTTTAACCGCTGAAGTTAATCCTTTGATGCGTTATTTCCGTGACCGTGAATTGCCAATCCCCACCTTATATCTGATGGGTGAGAAAGATTACATGTTCATTCATCCGGTTAAAGAGATGGTGGCGCTGCACACACAAAGTGAGCTGTACGAGATCCCCAATTGTGGGCATGTGTGTAATGTTGAGCAGCCGGAGCTGTTCAATCAGCATTCAATCGAGTTTATTCAGCGTCAGATCCGTTAAGCGCGGCATTTAGCCCTAGCTGATCACGATAACGGCGGCCGGTATACCGATGAGTGATTGAGCAATAAAAAACCCGCGCCATGATTGGCGCGGGTTGGGTATTTATGTCGCGAACTCTGTGCTTGACGCGGTGAGTGTTATCATCACACTAATCTAGAGATGGCTTAACAGCTCATCACGGCGCTGCTGTGGGATCACCGACCAGTGTTTACCTTCAATTGCGCCTTCTAAGGCCCACAGCAACTCTAAGCTCACCTCGGCAGTATGAGTACGCTGAATGGCTTTATAGGCAGCGACAGAGCCGTTGGATTGGAGAGAGGCGACCGTTTCAATGCCGGCTTTCTTGAGCATTCTTTCGGTCGCTAAACGCAGGTTAGGCAGATCTTTTAAACGGTCAGGTTTGGTTTGGGCTTGCATTTTACGCTCTGCTTTGGCAACGCCAAGCGCGGTATGAGCTTCGGTTAAAATTGAGGCCGGATCACTCCAGCAATTGTCAGGCAGAGCGTAATACTTGGTCACGACAGGGAAGCCACGTTTTTTGTAAACGTATGGGGCATAACCTTGTTGTTTGAATTTTTCAATCGAGGCTTCATCGGCACGGATGTGCAGCGTATCGTTGACCACAAGTGCAAACATTGTATCGTCGACAAAAATACCAAAGCCACCAAACATTGAACGAGATTTCACACGTCCTAGCTGCTCAAAGAGCCGCATTGAATCTTTTAATACTGGTTTATCCATGCTGTTAGTCTCGGAGTATTGTTACCTACGCCACCAAATCAGGCCCGAGAAAATTAGCAAAAACATGCAGCCAAGGTGTCAATAATCAGTCAACAGCCTGTATGCATTTTTGCCATCGGCAACCCCGCTACCTACCAAGTTGTTGGTTTAGGCCGGAGGCTTTGCGTCCCACTCTTTCAAATGGTTTGCCCTGTGCGTGACATTCTTCCTGATAAAAATCAGTCATTCTTAGCGCATTCTCACAGTTTAATGTTTCAATTATGAGAATGCGCGGAACTAATCCTGCTCTTTCTATATGAGGTTTGTCAGATTTATGTGACAAGCTTTCAAATATAGATGGTGTGAATTTTCAAGTAAGTTAGGATTTTGTCAAGTCTTTTACGGTATCCCGTTCGACAATTTCAGGATGCATTTCAAAAATTCGCCGTTCATGCTCTTTATCTTTAATCCGTTCCAGTAAGATTTCGAACGCATTTTTACCTACGCGGCGTTTCGGTTGGTGCACCGTGGTTAATGGCGGCGAGAAATACTCGGCCAATTCAATATTGTCGTAGCCAATCACCGACATATCTTCTGGCACGCGGATCCCTTTTTGCTGTAAGCGACTGATGAGACCTAACGCCATCGTGTCATTAAAGCAAAATACAGCACTGGGGCGTTTATCCATCGCGATGATCTTATCGGCCGCTAGCACCGCAGTATCACACTCAAAGTTGCCTTCTAAAATCCAATCTTGATTGATGGGTAAATTGGCCTCTGCCATTGCGCGGCGAAAACCTTGAATACGCTCTTGGCAGGCCGCCTTGATGAAATGACCACTTAAGCAAGCAATGTCGCGGTGTCCGTGCTCAATCAGATACTTGGTCGCCAGATAGCCACCTTCTTCTGAGTTATCAATGATCTTATCCGCATTGGAAGTTTCAGGCCCCCAGTCCATGATCACTTTCGGAATGTCTTTATGCACATCCAGCATGGCTTGTAGTTCTTGGGTGAGATCAGAGCACATCACCAAAATACCATCGACCCGCTTTTCGGCGAGCATCCGAATGTAATCTCGCTGTTTTTCATAAATGCCGCCAGTGTTACATAGGATCAAGGTATAACCTTGGCGGTAACAGTAGCTTTCCACCCCATCGATCACTTCAGAGAAGAAGAGATTGGTCGATTGAGTCACTAACATGCCGATCGTGCGTGTGGTATTACACTTTAAACTGCGTGCCACAGCACTTGGTGCGTAGTTAAGTTGTTGCACCGCTTCCATCACTTTTTCTTGGGTGGTTTCTGCCACAAAGCGAGTTTTGTTGATCACGTGGGAAACGGTGGTGGTTGACACACCAGCAAGGCGCGCCACATCTTTTATCGTAGCCATAGAGTGTTCCTATCGATGACTGCTGATGTCAGCGAATGTTATTGGTGAATTAAATCAGCAGGTAAGGCGAGATTGAGCAAGCTATGATACTTGGAGTGCGAGTCACCACACATAACGTATCTTGGGCGTAACAATCATGATGCCTAAAGTAATAAAATACAAAAACCGCCGAAAAACAGCGGTTTACAATCATATTGGTTTTATCATTTGCGGGTGAATTTTAGACTGCGCCGCCAGCAACTGCAATCAAATTCATTCATCAAACGGTAACTTATTTCTGAATTGATAGGTCTAGCAGTGATAGCTTATTGACCTTGTACCTTAAATCAATCCGCAATCGCAACAGGATAGCGAATGTGCACTATCGCTGTTGCGAGTCGAACAGACTAAGGCATAACCGGTGGTTAATCGGCCAGCGTGACATTGACCGGTTTCGTTTCAGGTGCAGGACTGGCATCACCCACCACGCTATCGCGTAGCGTTTGCCACAGTAGCCCTAAGCTTTCGTACCAAAATAGCTCAGTTTGTTCAAGATAGCGTGATTTTGGAATGTACTTGTCCCAAGGCTGAATAATATTCAGATGACCTAAGTAATTGGTCGGTGCCGCAATCGGGGTTAGACCTGCTGATTGAAATTCGCGCATGGCGCGTTTCATGTGGCTGGCCGATGTTACTAATACCATACGCTTTTGCTGCACAAATGCCGCTGCTTGGCGCGCTTCTTCCCAGGTATCTTTGGCGGTTTCCAGCAAAATAATATCGGATTTGGGTACGCCAAGCGCGAGGGCGACTCGCGCCATCATCCGCGCGTGGCTGACTTCACTGCCGCCGGCATAGCCGGAGAGAATTAATTTGGAACCTGGGTACATGCGGTAAATACGAATACCTTCACTTAAGCGCATTAATGCCGCGCGAGTGAGTTCCGAGGTCGGTGGTATATCATCATCCACAACATGACCATTGCCGAGCACCATTATGTAATCGAGCGAGCCTTCGACCGGTAAAAAGGCGGTGT
Organism: Vibrio chanodichtyis; assembly: GCF_028863985.1. Lineage (NCBI taxonomy): Bacteria > Pseudomonadati > Pseudomonadota > Gammaproteobacteria > Vibrionales > Vibrionaceae > Vibrio > Vibrio chanodichtyis. The sequence goes on from NZ_JARBFT010000001.1 coordinate 384,769, forward strand.
AAGCGCGCTCAAGTGGCATTAATAAACGAGTGGCAACCGGTTGAAAGGAGACCAGAAACAATCCAGAGAGTGAGAATAAAACCACCAGACAGCCAGTTTTGCGTTTGGCAGTGAACATGATCAGCATCAAGCCGAGAAAACCAAGGATCAGCAGCGCTGGCAATGGCATCAACAGCGAAGAAAAAATTTTTTTCAGCTCAAACATAGTGAAAACAGTCCGAAAAAACAGCACTTGAATATAAAAAGAGTCGAAGCCTCTTTATTCCTGCTATTCCTGTGACAGAATAGCGGGCACGATGGATTATCATAACTCAAGCTACTGTGACTGAAGACCGTAATTTCGACAATATTGCCCACAAATTTGCAAAAAATATTTACGGCTCTGACAAAGGCGAGATCCGCCAAGTCATTGTTTGGGAAGATTTGCAGCAATTACTCGCTCAATTCAATGCATCAAATGCACCTTTGCACATATTGGATGCAGGGGGAGGCTTGGCGCAACTTTCGCAAAAAATCGCTCGGCTTGGTCATCACGTCACTTTATGTGATCTTTCTTCACAAATGTTGCAATTGGCTGAGCAAGAGATTGCCAACCAAGGCCTGCGTGAGCAGTATCGGTTGGTTCACTCATCGGTGCAGACCATTCAACAGCATCTTAGCGAACCGGTTGATGTGTTGTTATTTCATGCGGTGATGGAGTGGCTGGCCGATCCTAAGCCTGCGTTACAAAACGTGTTGGCACAAGTTAAACCCGGTGGTATGGCATCGGTGATGTTTTACAACTATCACGGTTTAGTTTACAAGAATGCGGTGTGTGGCAACATTCCACACGTGCTAGAAGATATGCCACACCGTAAACGATTCAAATTACAACCGCAGCAAGGCTTACGCCCTGAAGAGGTCTACCAATGGATCGAACAGGCGGGGTTTGAGATCTGCGGAAAATCCGGTATTCGCTGTTTCAGTGATTACATCGGCAACATGAAAAACATGGGCGAATATCAGTATGAGGATTTGCTCGCACTGGAGCGCAAATTCTGCCGTCAGGAGCCTTACCTCTCATTGGGCCGATACATTCATGTATGGGCTCAGAAAAAACAAGAACAGGAAATACAATGAGTGAGTTTACTCAGGATACTGTGCAAAAACCGATCGACGAATTGGTCAGTTGGGTCAAACAGTATGACTTCTCATTGAATCTACCGACTGAGCGCTTGGCATTTTTGCTGGCGATAGCGGTGCTCGGTAACGAAAGATTTGATGAAGAGCTCGGCGAAGGGGAACTGCACGATGCATTTGCGATAGTCACACGCATGTTTGCAGAGTCGGGCGAAGCTTCTGCTTTTCGAGCCAATAATGCGATTAATGATCTGGTTAAGCAGCGACTACTGAGCCGCTTTACCAGCGAAATGACCGAAGGCGCGAGCCTGTATCGGTTAACGCCTTTAGCGATCGGTATCTCCGATTACTACGTGCGGCATCGTCAATTTTCCAAACTCAAGTTATCGATCCAGCTCTCGATGGTGGCCGATGAAATGGCCAAAGCGTTGCAATCGGCGCAGCAGGGCGGCAATGCGGCACACTGGCGCAAAAACGTGTTTGGGGTGCTCAAATATTCGGTCAGTGAAATTTTTGACCGCATCGATCTCAACCAGCGAGTGATGGATGAGCAGCAACAGTCGGTCAAACAGCAGATCGCCGAGCTGTTAAATAAAGATTGGCGCGATGCGATCAACAACTGTGAAGCCTTGCTGTCGGAAACCTCGGCGACGTTGCGAGAGCTGCAAGATACTCTGCAAGCGGCGGGCGATGAGTTGCAAACCCAAATTCTTGATCTCCAAGAGTGCGTGTATGGCAATTTGGAATTGGACTTTATCGAAGAGACGCTGTTTGCGTTGCAGATGAAGCTCGATCGGATTACCAGTTGGGGACAGCAGGCGATCGATCTTTGGATCGGCTACGACCGCCACGTGCATAAGTTTATTCGTACCGCGATTGACATGGATCAGAATCGGGCGTTTAGCCAGCGCCTGCGTCAATCGTTGAGCGACTATTTTGAACAGCCTTGGTACCTCACTTACGCTGAGGCCGAACGTTTATCGGATCTGCGTGATGAGACTCTGGCGCTACGTGATGATGAAGTCACCGGCCAAGTGCCTACCGAGGTGGAATACCAACCACTGCAACAAGTGAATGACGAATTGGCTGAGCGAATTAGCCATATGCTGAAAGTGCATAAAGAGCAGGGCAGCGCGCTGGATTTAGCCCAGGTACTTCGCGACTACTTAGCCAGTCATCCACGCACTCATCATTTTGATTTAGCCCGAATGGTTGTCGACCAAGCGGTGAGGCTCGGTTACTCCGAGTCTGATTACCGCGCTATCCAGCCGAACTGGACAGCGATTAACGATTTTGGCGCAAAGGTACAAGCGAATGTCATCGACCGATATTAATCAATACATGCCAGAGAATCTGGCCAAAGCGATCGCCAATCCGCTGTTTCCAGCACTCGATAGTTTGTTGCGTGCGGGGCGGCATGTGGCCAGTGATGATCTGGATAATCACGCATTTTTGTCTGATTTTGAGCTGGATTTAGCGCTGTTTTACCAACGTTATCACACTGAACTGGTGCGCGCGCCAGAAGGCTTTTTCTACCTGCGTCCTCGTTCAAGCTCGCTGATTAACCGCAGTGTACTGTCTGAGCTGGATATGCTGGTCGGTAAAGTGCTGTGTTTTCTGTATTTGAGCCCCGAGCGTTTGGCCCATGAAGGCATTTTCACCAACCAAGAGTTGTACGATGAGCTGTTGACGCTGGTGGAAGAGAAGAAATTAATGAAGCTGGTCACCAACCGTGCCAGCGGCTCAGATCTGGACCGTGAAAAATTATTTGAAAAAGTGCGCACTTCGCTGCGTCGTTTACGTCGCCTTGGCATGGTGATCACCATTGGTGATACGGCCAAATTTCGCATTACTGAAGCAGTATTTCGTTTTGGTGCAGACGTGCGTTTGGGTGGTGATGTGCGTGAGGCGCAGCTGCGCCTGATCCGTGATGGTGAAGCGGTGGTGCATACTCCAGAGCCGAGCCAACAAAGCCTGCTGCATCATTCAGTCAATGAGTACAACTCAGCCAGTGAGTACCATGCAGCCAGCGAGTACGATGAAGAGCAAACCGAGTGGGAAGATGAAGCATGATTGAACGAGGTAAATATCAATCGCTAACCATGATCAACTGGAACGGCTTCTTTGCACGTACTTTTGACATTGATAATTTAGTGACCACCTTATCGGGTGGTAACGGTGCCGGTAAGTCGACCACCATGGCGGCGTTTATTACCGCTTTGATCCCAGACCAAAGCCTGCTCCATTTCCGTAACACTACCGAAGCGGGTAGCTCACACGCCTCACGTGATAAAGGCTTGTACGGCAAACTGCAAGCCGGCGCGTGTTACGCTGCGCTGGATGTGGTCAACTCACGTAACCAACGGCTACTGTTTGCGGTCAAGCTACAACAAGTGGCTGGACGTGATAAGAAAGTCGATATCAAGCCGTTCTTGATCCAAGGCTTGCCAAGCCATATCAAGCCGACCGATATCTTGATTGAAACCGTGTCGGATAAGCACGCGCGGGTTCGTCAAATCAATGAAGTGAAAGAGGCGGTCAGCCAGATTGAAGGCGCGCACTGCAAATCTTTCCCGTCGATTGTTGACTACCACGCACAGATGTTTGAATTTGGCGTGATCCCGAAAAAACTGCGCAATAGCTCAGATCGTTCAAAATTCTACCGTTTGATTGAAGCGTCGCTTTATGGCGGTATTTCCAGTGCGATCACTCGCTCACTACGAGATTACCTGCTGCCGCAAAATGGTGGCGTGAAAAAAGCCTTCCAAGATATGGAATCGGCGCTACGTGAAAACCGCATGACGCTGGAAGCGATCAAAACCACGCAAGCGGATCGCGATCTGTTCAAACACCTGATCACTGAATCGACCCACTATGTGGCCGCTGACTACATGCGCCACGCCAATGATCGACACCATAAAGTGGGGCAAACTTTGGCACTGCGTAGTGAACTGTTTGCTTCACGGAGCACCTTGATTGAACAAAACCAGTTGCTGAACCGTGTTCATCAAGAATTAGCTCTGTTGCTGGAGCAAGAAACCGCGTTAGAGCAAGATCACCAAGGCGCATCTGATCACTTGCAGTTGGTGCAAAATGCCCTGCGTCAGCAAGAAAAAATTGAGCGTTATCAAGATGATCTTGAAGAGCTGAGCTTCCGCCTTGAAGAGCAATTGATGGTGGTCGAAGAGGCGGATCAACAGGTGATGATGGCAGAAGAGCAGGCCACGATCACCGAAGAGGAAGTTGATAGCCTTAAATCACAACTGGCCGATTATCAGCAAGCGCTTGATGTGCAGCAAACGCGCGCTTTGCAATATCAACAAGCCGTGCAAGCGCTCGATAAAGCGCGCGCTTTACTCGGCAAGCCAGAGCTGACTGCGCAAAGTGCACAGGCGTTAGCCGCTCAGTTGAAAGCGGAGCAGGAAACGCGCACCAGCGAGCTCTTGGCACTCAAACACAAGCTGGATATGTCCGCGGCGGCGGCGCAGCAGTTCAACCATGCATTTGAACTGGTGACGCGTGTGCAAGGTGAGGTGGCGCGCAGTGACGCTGCCAATCAAGCTCAACAATTGCTACGTCAAGCACGGGATGCCGAGCATACGCTGCATAACGAGAGCCAGTGGCAAGCGCAGCAACGTGATGTGGCGCGTCAGCTTGAGCAGCAGCGTAACGTGCTGACTCTGGCTAGCCAATATCATCAGCAACATCACGTGGCGTTGGATGATGCCGCGAGCGTTGAGTTAGAGCGTGAGCGCCACACGGCACAGTTGGAAGAGCTGGAAAGTGCGCAGGAAAACTGCCGTGAACAGCGTGGCCAGTTACGCCATCAAGCGCAAGAATTGCAAACACAAATTGCCCGTTGTGAGTCGATCGCCCCAGCGTGGATCAAAGCCAGTGATGCGCTACAAACATTGCGTGAGCAAACCGGCGCTGAACTGGCCGATAGCCACTCGGTGATGGCGCATATGCAGCAAGTGCTAGAGCGAGAAAAAGTTCAATCACAGGCCAAAGATAAGCTGGCCGAGCAGCGCACTAAACTGGATAACGAAATTGAGCGTTTAGCTTCTCCCGGTGGCTCTAACGATCCCCGTCTGAAAGGGCTGGCGGATACGCTAGGCGGTGTGTTGCTGTCAGAAATCTACGATGACATTGCGATTGATGATGCGCCGTATTTCAGCGCCATGTACGGCCCTGCACGGCACGCGATTGTGGTCTCCGATCTGGCTGGCATCAAAGAAAAATTGATCGAGCTGGATGATTGTCCAGAAGATCTGTACCTGATTGAAGGTGATGTGGATGCGTTTGATGACAGTTCATTTAACGCACAAGAGCTGGAAGGCGCGGTGTGCGTGCAGCTTAATCAGCGCCAAATTCGCTATTCCCGCCTACCAGCTATCCCACTGTTTGGGCGTGCCGCTCGCGAGCAACGCTTAGAGTTGCTGCGTGAAGAGCGCGATCAAGTGGTGGAAGAGCATGCTAAAGCGGCGTTTGATTCGCAAAAACTGCAACGTCTGTACGCCAGCTTTAACCAATTTGTGGCTACCCATTTGCCTGTCGCGTTTGATGCGGATCCTGAGCAAGCCTTGCTCAGTGCGCGTGAGCAGCGTAACCAGCGGCTGCGTTCGATCAGTGAGTTTGATGCGCAAGAGCAACAACTACGTAGCCAATTGCAAGCGAGCAAACAAGCGTTAGCGGCGCTGGATCAACTCGCGCCGCAAATGAGTCTGCTTGATGAACAGACGCTGGAAGCGCGTTATCAAGAGCTGGAAGAAAAACTGCAACAACTGAGTGAAGCGAAAGCCTTTATTGCGGCCCATGGTCGTACCATCAGTGAGTTGGAAAAAGTGGCGGCAGTACTCGAGGCTGACCCTGAGCAGTTTGATGCGCTGGAGCAACAATACCAGCAAGCGGATCAAGCGTTGCAGCAGCTTAAAGCGCAAATTTTTGCGCTGGCGGATCTGCTGGAGCGTCGCCACCATTTTGCGTATTCCGATTCGGTCGCCCTGCTTAACCAAAGCAGTGAGCTGAGTGAGCAGCTTAAAGCCAAGTTGGTTCAGGCACAAAGTCAGCGCACTCGCAGCCGTGAAGAGCTAAAACAGCGCCAAGCTCAGCTCAGTCAATACCATCAACTGTTGGCATCACTGAAAAGTTCACATCAAGCCAAATTAGAAACGGTGCAAGAGTTCAAACAAGAGCTGCAAGAGTTTGGCGTGCTTGCGGATGATCGCGCACTTGAGCGTGCCCAGTTGCGCCGTGATGAGTTGCAACAGCAGCTACACACCGCGCGCGGCCGTAAGAGTGAATATGAACGCACGATGACCGCCACTGAGCTAGAGATGAAAGCGCTGGTCAAGCGCATGAAAAAAGGCGAGAAAGAGTATCAAGAGCTGCGTACTTTAGTGGTCAATGCTAAAGCAGGCTGGTGCTCGGTCTTGCGCTTGGCGCGCGATAACGATGTCGAGCGTCGCTTGCATAAGCGTGAGCTGGCTTACTTATCCGCCGATGAGCTGCGCTCGATGTCCGATAAATCACTCGGTGCGCTGCGTCTGGCGGTAGCCAACAACCAAGATCTGCGTGATGCGCTGCGTCTATCGGAAGATAATAGCCGTCCTGAACGTAAAGTGCTGTTCTACATTGCGGTGTATCAGCATCTGCGTGAGCGTATCCGCCAAGACATCATTCGTACTGACGATCCGGTCGAAGCGATTGAAGAGATGGAAGTGGAATTGGCTCGCTTAACCGAAGAGCTGACCCAGCGCGAGCAGCGCTTGGCGATCAGCTCTGATTCGGTGGCTAGCATTATTCGTAAAACCATTCAGCGTGAGCAAAATCGGATCCGCATGCTCAACCAAGGCCTGTCGAATATCGCCTTTGGCCAGGTGAATGGGGTGCGTCTCAACGTGAAAGTGCGTGAGAGTCACCAAATTCTGCTGACAGGTTTGGCGGAACAGCAAGCGCAGCACAAAGATCTGTTTGAAAGCGCCCGCTATACCTTCTCTGAAGCGATGGCGAAACTGTTCCAACGGGTCAATCCACACATCGATATGGGGCAACGTTCACCGCAAGTACTGGGTGAAGAGCTGCTCGATTATCGCAATTACCTCGAATTGAGTGTGGAAGTGAACCGTGGTGCGGATGGTTGGCTGCAAGCCGAATCTGGCGCCTTGTCGACTGGTGAGGCGATTGGTACGGGACAATCGATTCTGTTGATGGTGGTACAGAGTTGGGAAGAAGAGTCACGGCGTTTGCGCAGTAAAGATATTGTGCCATGTCGTCTGTTATTCCTCGATGAAGCCGCACGTCTGGATGGCAAATCAATCGCTACCTTGTTTGAGCTGTGTGAGCGGCTGGATATGCAGCTACTGATTGCGGCGCCAGAGAACATCAGCCCAGAGCGAGGGACGACCTACAAACTGGTGCGTAAAGTGTTTAAAGATCATGAACACGTACATGTGGTAGGGCTGCGCGGTTTTGCACCAACTGAAAAGCCCAAAACAGCTGAGCAGACATTCGCCGCACAATTGGCAGGCGAGTTGATGGAATAGCCGATACTGATCGGTAACTGAAAGTAAAACGCCTTCCCAATGGAAGGCGTTTTAGTTATCAGCTCTAAACCATTGTCTTGGGCGGTGGTGATTGTTTCAAGTTAACGCGGTTAAGGGATGAGGGTCTATTGTCGCTCATCTTTCGGTGAATCCATCACGACCATAGTGGTGATCGATTTCACCACGGCACACTCGCCCAGCACATCGGCGTGAAAGCGTTTATAAGCTGGCAAATCTTGGCTTTCGACGCGCAGTAAATATTCGTTATTGCCCGTGATATTGTGGCATTCGACCACTTCTTGCGCAAAGCGGATATGTTGCTCAAAGCTGAGCTGTGATTGCTTGGTATGGCTATTTAAACCAATCGCAACATACGCGATAAAACCGATCTCAAGCTGAGTTTTATCCAATATCGCCCGATAACCTTTAATAACCTGTTTGCGTTCCAAATCTTGTACGCGTCTTAGCGTTGCTGATGGAGATAACCCGACCCGTTCGGCTAACTCGACATTCGAGATACGGCCATCTTGTTGTAGCTCGTGCAATATTCTTTGGTCAAATCGATCCATAATGATGTTTTATTGTGCGTTGAAGATTTTATTTGCTTATATAAGCACAATATTGCATCAAAATACGATTATTATTTCTCGATATTAATTTGATTAACCGGATAACCATGGATCACGCTTTATTTGCGCCGCTCGTGGCGTTTGCTTTGGTTTCGACCATTTCACCAGGGCCGAACAATATTATGCTAATGACCTCTGGTGCCAATGTGGGCTTTTGGCGCACCATGCCGCATATGCTCGGAGTGACATTCGGCTTTAGTTTTATGGTGATACTGGTTGGGGTTGGCTTAACCGAACTGTTTCAGCGTTACCCATTGATGCAACAAGGGTTGCAGGTAGCTTGTACGGTATATTTGGTTTATTTGGCGATCAAAATTGCGCTCAGTCGCCCGAGTCAGCATGATCAGCAGTATCAACCGATGTCATTTGTGGCGGCGGTGTTGTTTCAGTGGGTCAATCCTAAAGGTTGGTCAATGGCGCTGACCGCGGTCAGTGTGTTTAACCCAAGCGCGAGTTGGTTGCAGCTAGGATTGATCGCTCTGGTGTTTATTTTGGTGAATATTCCTTCGGTCAGCCTCTGGACCGCGGCCGGTAAGCAGTTGAGCTACTGGATGAATCATCCGCGTTATGTGCGTTGGTTTAATGGTGCGATGGCGGGTTTGTTACTGCTGTCAGTGGTACCGATGTTCTGAACAGACCTCCCCCATGATGGGGGAGGGTAAAATAGGTAAGGTGCAATGAAATAGCACTAACGAGCACGTGGAGCTTGGCGCTGCGTATTGCCACGACTCGCAGGGCGACCAGAACCCGATGACTTACCACCGGTAGCGTTACCCCGTTGACCCGATTGGCCGCGGTTTTGTTCACCACGAGCCGGTTTGCTTGCCGCAGGCTTATTCGCTGTCGGTCTGCTACCAGTGGCTTGATTGCCCGACGGTTTGCCCTGATGGGATTTATTACCACTGTTTGGACGACCTTGGCCTGCGGATTTGTTACCGCGTAGCGCATCAAACCCCGGCTGGCTCTGAGTATGTTTGGTCGCAAAACGGTTGGTTCCATGACGACCCGATTTGCGGCTTTGTGCTGGAGTGAGCGGCTCGCTATCTTTTTCTGGGATCAGGCACTCAGCACGATCGCCAATCAGATGGCGTTTACCCATGGCAATCAACGCTTCACGTAGCAGTGGCCAGTTAGCCGGATCATGGTAGCGCAGTAGTGCTTTATGCAAGCGGCGCTGCGCTTCGCCTTTCGCAACGGGCACCTTTTCCGGTTTCTTGTATTTTACCCGTTTCAGCGGGTTGACTTCCGAATGGTACATTGCGGTTGCATTACACATTGGCGATGGATAGAAGTTTTGTACCTGATCGCAGCGATAGTTGTTGGCTTTTAGCCACAGCGCCAAATTGAGCATGTCTTCATCTTCGGTACCTGGGTGAGCGGCGATGAAGTAAGGGATCAGGTACTGTTTTTTGCCCGCTTCGGCACTGTATTTTTCAAACAGTTCTTTAAAGCGATCATAGGTACCCATGCCCGGCTTCATCATCATGCTCAGTGGGCCTTGCTCGGTATGCTCTGGAGCAATCTTCAAATAGCCGCCCACGTGATGGGTCACCAATTCACGCACATACTCCGGTGATTCAATCGCTAAGTCATAGCGCACGCCAGAGGCGATCACCACTTTCTTAATCCCTTGTACGTTACGAGCTTCACGATACAGATCGATGGTGTGTCGATGGTCGGTATTGAGCTTATGACAGATGCCTGGGAATACACAGCTTGGACGACGACAGTTGGCTTCCGCTTTCGGATCCGAACAGCCAAGGCGATACATGTTAGCCGTAGGGCCACCTAAATCGGAAATCACCCCAGTAAAGCCCGGCACTTTATCGCGGATCTCTTTGAGTTCATTGATGATCGACTCTTGCGAGCGGTTTTGAATAATCCGCCCTTCATGCTCAGTGATCGAGCAGAATGAACAGCCACCAAAACAGCCACGCATAATGTTGACTGAGGTTTTGATCATGTCGTAAGCCGGGATCTTGGCATCACCATATTTCGGGTGTGGCACACGGGCGTAGTACAGACCAAACACGTAATCCATCTCTTCGGTGGTGAGCGGGATCGGTGCTGAGTTGACCCACAGTTCACGGTCACCATGACGCTGCACCAGCGCGCGTCCCGAATACGGGTTGGTTTCTAAATGTAGCACTCGGCTAGCGTGGGCGTACAAAATGCGATCATTGACCAATTTTTCAAACGAAGGCAGACGCACCGCGGTGGTTTTGCAATCGTGGCGAGATGGGCGCACTGTGATCGGTTGGGCGGCTTGATCATCATTTTTGGTCGCACATTGGGTTTCCACTTCGTACGGATTGGTTGGGACAAACGGCTTGTTTGGCTGATCAATACGCGTGGAGTCGATAATTTTAAAATGGGCTGGCACTTGAGCCAGATTGACTGCGGTACCGCGGACATTGGTCATCTGTTGAATAGTTTCACCATTGGCTAGCCGGTGAGCCACTTCGATCAAGGCACGTTCTGCGTTACCAAACAGCAGAATATCGGCTTTAGCATCAAACAGCACCGAGCGGCGCACTTTATCCGACCAGTAGTCGTAATGGGCGACACGGCGCAAACTGGCTTCAATACCACCCAGAACAATTGGTACATCTTTATAAGCTTCACGGCAGCGTTGTGAATACACCAGCGAGCAACGATCTGGGCGCACACCGCCTTTATTATTTGGTGTGTAGGCATCGTCATGGCGAATTTTTTTATCCGCGGTATAGCGGTTAATCATCGAGTCCATATTGCCCGCCGTAACGCCGAAAAATAGATTCGGTTTACCGAGCGCCATAAAAGCGTCTTTGGTTTGCCAGTGTGGCTGAGCAATAATTCCAACCCGAAAACCTTGCGCTTCTAATAAACGGCCGATAATCGCCATGCCAAAGCTAGGATGATCGACATAAGCATCGCCGGTTACAATGATAATGTCACAGCTATCCCAGCCCAACTGATCCATTTCCTCACGACTGGTCGGTAAGAATGGCGCGGTGCCGAAGCATTCGGCCCAGTATTTTTTGTAGTGGTGGATAGGGGTGATTTCGCTGTGCATATGGCCGCCTCAAGATTAAGAGGGCGGCATTATAGCGGCTTGCCCGCTGACTATCTAGCGCAACATTCTCCATACAAATAGCCAGGTTTTTATCTCAGTTGACTGCAGCGGTGTTGACTACGTTGGTTCACCTCAAGCACATAATTTGTCTATGCTCATGGGGATGAACTCGCTTGCAGTCTACCTGCAACTCCAAGTTGTTTGGGTATCTATAGGTAACGATGCTTGGGGTTCTTGGCATAGGTTTGCTATTATCGGCGACCTGTTTCGCTGTCTGATTGGCCTACTATGCTTGATTCTTTACTCTCCGTACTCGCCCCAATGCTGTTGGGGGCTCAAATCATAATGACTTTAGTGTTGGTGAAGGGCGAAATTTGCCCCGGTCAACGTGGTCGGCTGCATAAATTGTTGCCTGCGCTGCTCGCATTATGGTTGGCGATGGCATCACTCAACCTTGTCGCTTTATTGGTGGCGTTGACGCTATTTTATTTTTATTCACAAGTACAAACGCAAAAAACTCGTGAACAAGGCCCGTTGTGGGTTCTTTATTTCACCAATGGTTTCGCGCTGGTCTATGTGTTGATGTTGGCGAGTCAAGCGCCAGTCTGGTCTGCATCGCTGATGGTATTAGTATCGGTTGCTTTGCTCGGAGCGTTATTTGCCCATCTGTTATTAAGCCTGGCTCGTTCACGCTTACAAGCATTCCAGCGTATTTTACCTGTGGTTGGAGTGCTCGCGGCCATGCTGATCGCACTGTGTATTTTGCCGTATATACATGGGTTAGATGAAAACCAGATCGGCAGATTAGTGCAGCCAATCTTGCTAAATTTAGCGGCATTGATCATCGGTTGTGTAGTGTGGTGCTGGCATTTACTGTCTGCGGCTAGCGCCAATAAATGGCAATTAGCTGCTGCACTGTGTTTGCTGTTGAAGGCGACGAGTGGTTTGCACGCGCTCTATTTTCTGGTTTAAGCGTCTGCCGTGCGTAGGTTTGTGTGATCACTTTCCGTTGTCCCAATAGCGACTATGCTTAATGGGGGGCGGAAACGCTGAGTGAAAATATTCAATCAGGAGTGATGTGATGGATCTGAGTAACCTACGCAATATTAATAGTGTGATTTTATTGGGCATCGTCAACGAAAAGCTGCGCTTAGAGTGTGCCAGTTTGGATGAATTGATCAGTACTTATGAAATGGATATGCAACATTTGGTGGGCAAGTTCGACGGGCTTGGCTACCAATACGATCCATCGTCTAATCAATTCAAATCCTACCCGCACTAGGCTGGTTATACACGAGGCTTGCTATACACAAGATTTGTTATCAAGCCATCTTGATCCCCTCAAGATGGCTTTTGCATTGCTGGCGTGCAGTGGCAAAAAAAGCTTGTAGATAATGCTTGTCTTTTTCACTGTGGCGAATTGCTGCAAATAACCGTCGCCACAAGCCGCGACCCAGCGGCTTACTAGTGATCAAACCTTGGCGTGAAAACTCACTGATCGCCCAATTAGGCAGGGCGGCGACGCCTAAACCGGCAGAAACCATTTGTACTAGCATCAAGGTGTTGTCCGCTTGCTTCCAACGTGCAGGTTCAATTCCGGCTGGCTGTAAAAAGTGTTTGACCACATCTAAGCGCTGTTTTTGGACTGGGTAGGTGAGCATGGTTTGGTTGGCCAAATCTTGTGGCTCAATTACCGCTTTATCAGCCAACGGGTGAGCAGTGCCGGTGATCAGGCGCATTTCAAAATCAAACAACGGCTCATAGTGAATTTCAGAACGCGGCAAAATATCGGAAGTGATCAACAAATCCAACTCACCGCTTAACAATGCTGGCAGTGGCTCAAAGCCGAAGCCGGAAGAAAAATCCAACGCGACACTCGGCCAGTGAGACTGATATTCACGCAGCGCTGGCATCAACCACTGAAAGCACGAATGGCATTCAATCGCCATGTGTAGGCGACCATGCACATCCTCTTTCAGGCTGGCGAGATCATGCTCGGCACGCGTCATCTTGGGTAGCACATCAGCGGCTAAGCGCAGCAGTATTTCCCCTTCCGCGGTAAAGCGTACAGGGCGGGTTTTACGTAAAAACAGTTGGCCACCGATGCGCGCTTCCAAATCTTTAATTTGATGGGAGAGGGCAGACTGGGTGAGATGCAGCGCGGTTGCTGTCGCGGTCAGCGATCCGGTTTCACGTAACGTCAGCAGCGTTTTTAAATGTTTCAGCTCTATCATGAGTCGTTCTCATCGTTCCCTAAGCTCATTGGGCATGTTGGCAATACCCTTGCTACTTGAAGTTGCAGCGGTGTTGGCTGCGTTCGCTCACCCCAATCACATAGTTTGCCTATGCTCATCGGGACTCACTTATCGCCTACCTGCAACTCCAAGTTGTTTAGGTATAAGTTACGCTGATCAAATAGAGGTGTAAACATCCAGATGGCTAAATATTTTAAGATAAACTAATCATTAATCTGCTTAACATGAAAATTTCTAATCAAGAACTTGAAGAAATGGACCTTGTTCTGTCGCGCTGAATATTTGATATTTTAGCCATCCAGACATCTTTTGGTGTACTGAATCAACCATCAACCATAGAACTTGAACGATCTTGATTATTGAGAAGGATTTTTTATGACCACGACACATATTCTTGGCTATCCGCGAATTGGCACACACCGTGAACTGAAATTTGCGCTGGAGCAGTACTGGCGTGGCGAGATTGATCAGGCCGCATTACAGCAAGTGGGTAGCCACATTCGTCAACAAAACTGGGCAGTGCAAAAAGAGGCCGGACTGGATTTTGTGAGCGTCGGTGATTTTGCTTGGTATGACCATGTGCTAACCACCAGCTTATTGCTTGGCCATGTGCCTAAGCGCCACCGCCACGGTTTCCCCGATTTAGATACTCTGTTTCGGATCGGGCGTGGCCAGTCACATCATGCTTGTGGCTGTAGCGCGAACAGTGCCGCGGCGGATATGACCAAATGGTTTAATACTAACTATCACTATATTGTGCCGGAATTCAGCGCCGACGACAGCTTTAACCTCAGTTGGCCACAGCTGTTTGAAGAGATCAATCAAGCTCAGCAAGCGGGGCATCAGGTAAAGCCCGTGCTGCTTGGCCCGATCAGTTATCTGTATTTGGGTAAAGAAGTCGAAGAGGGATTTGATCGCTTAACACTGCTACCGCGCCTTTTGAGTGCTTATCAAGCCATTTTGGCTAAATTGGCCAAACAGGGAGTGCCGTGGGTACAGATTGATGAACCGATTTTAGCACTAGAGCTGAAGCCTCACTGGCAAGAGGCGTTTAAATTGGCTTATCAAGTGCTGCGTGGCGAAGTCAAACTGCTGTTAACCACCTATTTTGATTCGGTATTGGATACGCTCGATAAGATTGTGACCTTGCCGGTGGATGGTTTACATGTTGATATTTCTGCTGCGCCAGATCAACTCGATCAGATTGTTCAGTGTTTGCCTGCGCATTGGGTACTTTCCGCTGGGGTGATCAATGGGCGTAATGTATGGCGAGCCGATCTCAGCGCACTCCTTGCGCGGTTGCAGCCAGTACAAGCGCAACTGGGTGAGCGGTTATGGATCGCCAGTTCTTGCTCACTGTTACACAGTCCGGTTGATCTGCAGTTAGAAACGCAATTGAGCGCAGAAGCCCATAGCTGGTTTGCCTTTGCCAAACAAAAAGTCAGCGAAGTTGCGCTGCTTGGGCGTGCGCTGCAAGGTGATGCCGATGCCATTTTGGCGTGTGAGACTTATAGTCAGCCGATTGTGGCGCGGCGATCTTCACCAACCGTGCATAAAGCCTCGGTACAAGCTCGGTTGAATACCATCACTGCCGCTTTGGCTGAGCGCAGTGCACCGTATGCTCAACGAGCGCATCATCAGGCTCAAGTGTTAGGTTTGCCTCTGTTACCAACCACCACCATCGGATCATTTCCACAAACCACGCAGATCCGCACTGAGCGTAGTGCCTATCGGCAAGGCAAATTGAGTGAGGAGCAGTATGTGCAAGCCTTGCAGGGGCATATTGCTGATGCGGTGCAACGTCAAGAAGCGCTTGGGTTAGATGTGCTGGTACACGGCGAAGCGGAGCGCAATGATATGGTGGAATATTTTGCTGAGCATCTGGCCGGCTTTCAAACCACACAATTTGGTTGGGTGCAGAGTTACGGCTCACGCTGTGTTAAACCCGCGATTGTGGTGGCGGATATTGAGCGTGAACAACCGATCACGGTGCAGTGGTCGTGTTATGCACAATCACTGACGGCAAAACAGATGAAAGGCATGTTAACTGGGCCGGTCACTATCCTGTGCTGGACTTTCCCACGCGAAGATATTGCTCGCCAAACCATTGCCCAGCAATTGGCGCTAGCGCTGCGTGATGAAGTGAGTGATCTGCAAAATGCGCAGATCAATATTATCCAAATTGATGAACCTGCGATCCGAGAAGGGCTACCGTTGAAAAAACGCGATCATCAGCAGTATTTAGACTGGGCGGTGCAAGCGTTTAAGATTGCCGCAGGCAGTGCGCGTCCAGAAACACAAATCCACACCCATATGTGCTATAGCGAGTTCAATCACATCATCGAATCGGTAGCAGCGTTGGATGCGGACGTGATCACCATTGAAACCTCGCGTTCGAATATGGAACTGCTTAAAGCGTTTGAAGCGTTTAACTACCCAAATGCGATTGGACCTGGGGTGTATGACATTCACTCGCCGAATATTCCAACCCAAGCGTGGATTGAGCAGTTACTTGGTAAGGCTGCGCAAAAAATTCCCGTCGAGCGGTTGTGGGTTAACCCTGATTGCGGCTTGAAAACGCGCAGTTGGCCAGAAGTTGAGGCGGCACTGAGCAATATGGTTAACGCCGCACAAGCGCTGCGTGAGCAATGGGTCGCTTAACGCTAGCACCTATACCAATCAATAAGGCCTCGTACAGAGGCCTTGATGCAAAGGGTAATCGAGTTGTTGCGGTCGACGAACCCGTGATGACTTAATGCTGGCGGTTAGCGCTTAGCACAGAATTCTTTCGTCACCCACTGATCGGCCATCAACTGGCCACGAGAGTTGCGCATTTGAATACGATAACTAAGACCGACATCGAGGTTGGAACGGGTGTCGTTATTGGTACAGAAGCGATTGAGTGCGTGGTTTAACACTTGCTCGGTCGGCTTAGCATCGATCGCGTCATCATTGTAGACCATGACCAATTCAATACTGGTGCCTTTAGCGGTTGCGCGCAGAATATTCAGCGGGCCAGCTTCCAGCGGCAGCTTAGTTGCGAGTAAACTCGCGCGATTGCCCGCCAGTAGTTCAAGGTTACGTTGCTTATCGGCTGCACCAGAGCTGCAACCTGCGAGGATCAGCGTCGATGCTAGCACGCTGCACAGAACAATTTTTTTCATATCAGAATACTTTTTTGAAAGGTTTCACCGTCACGTGGGCGTAAACGCCTGCAGTAACATAAGGGTCGGCATCCGCCCAAGCTTGCGCTGCGGCTAATGACGCAAATTCTGCAATCACGGTCGAGCCAGTAAAACCTGCTTGACCAGGGTCTTGGGCATCAATCGCGGGCATCGGACCTGCGGTGAGTAGGCGACCTTCGTCTTGCAACTGTTGTAAACGCGCCAGATGTTGTGGGCGCACACTAAGGCGTTTTGCTAATGAATGCTCGACATCCTGTGCAAAAATCACATACCACATAATTCGTTATTCCTTATCGATAAGCCAAACGCAAAACCACAATTTTACGCAACTGCTTTGCTAAACACAGCCGGTTAACACGATTTCTGTGATCCGCCATGAAGGCTTATTTCTCTGGGACGGCCATTCGCATCGATCGCCACGTAGTTGAAGGTTGCTTCACAAACTTGGAAACGTTCGCCAATACCATCTTCTTTAACTGGTTTTACCCAAACTTCAAGATTAATGGTCATCGAGGTGCGGCCAATTTTGATGCAGTCACCGTAGCAACATACCACATCACCCACGGTGACCGGTTTTTTAAATGTGATACTGGAGACCGAAACCGTCACAATCCGGCCACAGGAGATCTCTTTGGCCAAAATGCCTCCAGCCAAATCGAGCTGAGACATGATCCAACCACCGAAAATGTCACCGTTGGCGTTGGTGTCGGCTGGCATGGCGAGAGTGCGCAGCAAAAGCTGGCCTTTGGGGGTGTTCACACTTTGATCCATTTGGTTATCCATTGCAAATCAAACAACGACCGAATTAGGTCGCTGTGGGTGAGAGGGGATTATAACCATAATTTGTAGGCGGAAGTACCCCTTAGCACCATTTGTAATAAACCATTTACCTTCTCTATGCCGTGCGTTTATTGCTCAGGCTGCTGGGCTAGCTGTTTATAGATATAACCCCCGGTGAGCAGGGTAAACAGCAGAGTGGCGATCAGTAAGCCAAACACTTTAAAATTGACCCATACATCCAACGGGAGTTGGTAAGCGATGTATAAATTAAGGGCGGCGCACAGACTGAAAAAGCTTACCCATGCCCAGTTAATGGTAGCCCATGCACGGTCTGGTAAGCGAAGCTCTTGGCCAAGCATGGTTTTGATTGCGGATTTGCCGATCAGATGGCTGATGGTTAAACCGAGGGCAAATACCACATAAACAATGGTGACTTTCCATTTGATAAAGTTGTCATCGTGCAGCGCTAAGGTCATGCCACCAAATAGCGCGACCATGACACCGGTGATCAACTGGATTTTTTCAACTTTCTTATAAATGGCATAGGTGATCAGCAGTTGCAGTGCGCTGGCGATGATCAAAGCCGCCGTGGCTGCATATATATCGTACAGCTTATACAAGGCAAAGAAGATGATCAGCGGGATAAAATCAAGCAGTTGTTTCATGAAGCTAGCGTCCAGTTAGGTGAGAAACTACAGTCTAACCAAAGTTTAGCCTCAGCAAAATAGGCGTGTGATGCGACGTGTTGGTCAACATTGTTGACGGCTATTGGTTACTTGAGATGTCAGCCATTCAAGCGGTAGGGTCAAGTTTGATTATTCAGCGTTGATTTTAAATGGCAACAGGGCTTGGTAGGCTTGCATGACTTGGGGCGAAATCGGCTGCTCGATTTGAAAACCTAAGACCGGATAGTCACGGATCCGCTCAAAATCCTCCAGCATGGCACTTAGCACCACATCACTGGTCAGTTCGTGGGTTAAATAGTCAAAAAAGCTTGTCGCGCTTGAGCTGACCTGCACACTATCAACCGGGTCTGGCCATTGCTGCATAAAAGTGGCATAAGCACGTCTTTCCATATACGGCTTGTGGAGCAATAAAATTCGTTTGGCGGGCTGTGATCGCTCGACTAATAATTGATGGCTAAAACGGATATTTTCACCACTGTTCGTAGATTGGGTTTCCAGCAATATAGCATGCGCTGGTACGCCAGCATCTTTGGCTATCGCGGCAAAGAGTTGCGCTTCTGGTTCGGAGAATACCCCTTGAGTAAAGCGGCCATAGCCACCGGAAAACAGCAGACATGGCGCTAGGCCTTGGTGATAGAGTTTGGCGGCATGTTCGGCAACGCGCAGATCATTACTGCCCAGCACAACGATCACATCGGCAGGCTCAATCGATTGATGCAGCTGCAAATAGTGCCATAGGATTTCAATCTGCTGATACAGTGGTTTACGCATGACGGCTTCTATCCTCCAAGCTGGGCAATAAGTGCTAATCGACGATAGTGGATAGTCGATTATCTCGTCAACCAGATGCAACAAACACAATGAGCGCATTCAGCGCTCATTAACAAACGGATTAGCGAGAGACTAAGCGTTTAATACGCGTAGGACTCGTTCAGCGTATTGGGCCATTTCGATCCCTTCGTCAGTTAGATAGCCACCATCGATTTGAGTGCATAACCCTTTGTTATACAAACGTACGACTGCGGTTTGCATCGCTTCAGAAGCATCGTTGCGGACTTTTATCCCTGTTGCTGCACTACTTAAATCAAATTGCAGCAGTAAATTAAGCTCATCGATATGCAGCGGAGTAAATTTCATAAGCGTTACCTTTTTAAGCGATTATTGCCGCAACAATAGGTTGCCGAGCAGCAAGCTGCAACATTGAGTAAGCAGAACTGTTAGCTGTACCCGATCTGGCGTTTTTTTCAGCACCTGATGCCATTTCTTTGCTACATCATGCCATTAAGATAAGCCGAATGGCTGGTCACCAACTGTGCTTGAATTGCAGAAAATTAAACCAAGCAAGATTTTGATTGAACATCGTAAATAGCCCTTGAATTAAAAAGGAAATAGAGCGATTATCCCGACCCTCTTTTGTTTGTGTTAAATTATCATCGTCCCATGAACCATAGCCAATTCGATTCTTTTCTGCCTCCGCAAATGGCCGAGCGTGCTGCCAATATCGGTGTCGAGAAAGCCAAAAAACCTGCGTATAAATCTTTTCTACTAGCCATTGCTGCTGGTATCCATATCGGTATTGCATTCGTGTTTTACACCTTAGTCACAACCGGTGGATACGATATGCCTTACGGTGTCACCAAATTACTCGGTGGGCTTGCTTTTAGCCTAGGGCTAATTTTGGTGGTGGTGACCGGCGGTGAACTGTTCACCAGTTCAGTGCTGATTTTAGTGGCCAAAGCGAGTGGTAAAATCTCGTGGAAGCAACTGGCCCGTAACTGGACAGTCGTCTATTTAGGTAATCTGTGTGGTGCGGTGATCTTAGTCATGATCATGCTCGCTACTCGTCAGTTTATGGAAGCGGGTGGTCAAGTTGGTTTAAATACCATGGCGATTGCTCAGCACAAATTGCATCACACATTTTTACAAGCTTTTGCATTGGGCCTGATGTGTAACATTTTGGTCTGTTTAGCGGTATGGATGACGTTTGGTGCGCGTTCACTGACCGATAAAGTTATGGTGATGATCCTGCCGGTGGCGATGTTTGTATCGTCAGGTTTTGAACACTGTATCGCTAACATGTTTCAGGTGCCGATGGCGATTGGCATTAAATACTTAGCGCCTGAAAGCTTTTGGGCGATGACGGGTGCCAATATTGCTAGTTATGCAGATTTGAATTTTGTTGATTTCATTATTAACAACTTGGTGCCTGTGACACTTGGCAACATTGTTGGTGGTGGCGTGTTTGTTGGTTTGTGGTACTGGCTGATTTATCTGAAAGATTGATCGATGGTATAAACTGACTTTTGTCACCCAAATCCCTGAGCTTGGCTTGGGGATTTTTTTAAGCCGATTTTGCGAATCGTGCTAGCGGAATGGTTTCGCGTTATCCACATTTTCTGTGGATAACTTGGGGTAAACGCCGTGAGTAACCTGAATCAACAAAATTATCTTAAAAATCTTGCACATTAGTTGTGCAGATGCATGTTGCTAGGGCGCTAGCTCGTCAAGCTTGTGATAAAATCCTCCCACGAACTCCCTCGATTGACGCCTGATAAATCTAACGAGATCTGGCGGTGGTTAACTCTGTTGTGGCATCAACCGGTAAGGCTATGCGCAACGACAAAAAGAAAAAGTAGGTAATAACATGATTTTAGTTGTAGGTCATAAGAATCCAGATAGTGACAGCATTTGCAGCGCATTAGTCGCCGCAGAGCTGTTGAAAGCCCGTGGTTTGGCGGCTAAAGCGGTACGCCAAGGAGAGATTAACCGTGAAACTCAGCACATTTTAAATGTGGCTGGCGTTGAACAGCCTGAGCTGTGCACTAGCGTGGCTGGTCAGCAGGTATGGCTGGTGGATTACAGCGATTTGGCTCAAGCTCCTGACGATCTTAACCAAGCTGAGATCTTGGGTATTGTTGATCACCATCGTTTGGGTGATGTGATGACTGTCAATCCGCTGGAAGCGTGGATTTGGCCGGTAGGTTGTACCAGCACTATCTTGTTCAACTTATTCAAGATGGAAAACACGCCGATCACCCGTCCATTGGCACTGCTGATGATGTCAGCGATTTTGTCTGATACTGTAGGTTTTGCCTCTCCAACTTGTACGCAAAAAGACCAAGATGCAGTTGCTGAATTGGCAGTCTTGGCAGGTGTGACGGATCTGGATGGCTTTATCAAAGCGCTGCTGATCGCCAAAACCGATATAGATGGTTTAAGCGCGGCACAACTGATTGAAAAAGATCTCAAAGCTTACCCATTCAATGGCCGCGATCTGGTGGTGGGCCAAATTGAGCTGGCAACCTTAGAGCAAGTCGCGGATATGATTGATGCGCTAGAAGCGGATCTGCAACGCCGTTGTGAGCAAGAGTCACTGGCGTTAGCTGCATTGATGCTGACCGATATCACCACCGCACAAACTCGTTTGCTGTTTAAAGGTGAGTGGGCTGAAAAGCTGACTAAACACCAACAAGATGGCGTGCTGATGATGGAAAACACCCTCAGCCGTAAAAAACAAGGTTGGCCTTGGCTGCAAACAGAGCTGGCGTGATCTTCGCTTCACGGTTAACATTTTACTAAAGTCACGCTCACGTCAGTTTGATGTGGGCGTTTTTTATTGCTGGGGGTAGGTGTTGGCCTGCCATTTTATCACTCACCAGAGTGGTTTATTTACATGGGGAAACCAAATGTCTAATCCATTAACCGCAGAGCAGATCGCGCTGATTAATCAATATGATCAAGAGCAGCGCTTTAATTACTGCTTAACAGAGATTGTTGCTCATCAGCAAGTGTGGATTTTAAAAGATGAGCATGGTTGTGTGATGCTCAATACTGATGAAGAAGATTGTGTTCCGGTATGGCCACAGCGCGAGTTTGCTCAAGCTTGGGCAACCGGTGAATGGGCGGAATGTAGCCCAGAAGCGATAGGGCTCAATAAATGGTTCAGCCGCTGGACTCAAGGTTTAGAGCAAGATGATTTGTCAGTGGTCGTCTTTCCTAATGATGATCAGGAAGGGGTGATTTTATTCCCGGATGAGTTTGATGTTGAGCTAAAAAAACGCGCTCATCGCCGCTAATGATTAGCAGACTTGAGCGATGTGGGCAGCCGTGCCGCATCGCTCATAATTCACGATTAACTTTGAGCAGTTAACGATTTAATCATTCACCGCTTAATCTTCTCTGCTTAATACTTAAACGTTGGCGCTTTGGTAAAGTGGCTTTCAATCATGCGCTGGGTGATCGGATGCTGTGGATCAGCCAACACTTCGTGGGTATTGCCCGATTCAACCACTTCACCTTCATGCATGACGATAATTTTGTCGGTAATGTGTTTGATCACGCCAATATGCTGTGACACATAGACAAACGACACCCCCATCTCTTCTTGTAGTTCCAAAAACAGATTGAGAATTTGTGAACGCATCGCCATATCCAAACCGTTTAACGCCTCATCGGCAATAATAATCGATGGCTGCAAAATCAGCGCACGGGCAAGACAAATCCGCTGTTTTTGCCCTGTAGCGAGCATCTGCGGGTAAAAATAGGCATGCTCAGGCAGTAAACCAACTCGTTGCAGGGTCTCTTTTACCCGACGCTGACGTGCTTCAGGAGGCATATTGGTGTTACGTTTCAGCGGCCCTTCTAAAATTGCGCCAATTTGTAGCCGTGGATTGAGTGAAGTGTTGGGATCTTGGAAAATCATCCGAATTAACTTACAGCGCGTCGCGTAATCTTTATGCTCTAATCGCTCGCCATTCACGCGGATTTCGCCACCGCTTGGCGCGACCATGCCGGCTAACATTCGGGCTAATGTGGATTTTCCTGAACCATTTTGTCCAATAAAACCAATGGTTTGTCCTGCTTCTAGCGTAAAGCTGACCGGTTTCACCGCGTGCTGGATTTGTTTGCGTAAAAAGCCAAAGCGAGTGACAAAGTCTTTATGCAGATCGATGACTTCTAACAGCGCACTCATTGTGGTGACTCCATATTGAGCGGGAAATGACAAGAAAACTTATGGTTTTTTATCCAGCGCGAATGGGGAACTTCGACGCATTGACGCTGTGCGTAAGGACAACGAGGCCCTAAACGGCAACCAATAGGTAAGTGTTGCAGTGGTGGAATCGATCCGGGCAGTGACTGAAATTTCTGCTTATGAGGGATCCAATCACTAAAATCGGGCATTGCTTTGAGTAGCGCCGCAGTATAAGGATGCTTGGGTTCGCTGACGAGTTTGGGCGTATCCGCTGATTCAACTGATTGACCGCAATACATCACTGTAATGCGATCCGCCCATTGAGTAATGGTGGTCAAGTCATGGCCGATCAATAAAATCGAGGTGCTGTTAACCTGATTCATGCGGCTCAATAAACGTAAAATTTGCGATTGGGTGATGGGGTCAACGTCGTTGGTTGGCTCATCGGCAATCAACAATTTAGGTTTAGCCGCAATTGCCATCGCAATCATCACTTTTTGACATTCACCATCAGTCAGCTCGTAAGGGTAACTGGACATAATGTCTTTGTGATCTTTAATCCCCACTTTGTGCAATAGGGCGATGGCCTGTTTTTTGCGCCAAGTAAAACGTTGCCACCAACGACCTTCAAAAGTGCGAAAGGGGATGGATTCAATTAACTGGTGACCGACTTCTTCGGAAGGATCGAGACAGGCTGACGGCTCTTGAAAAATCATCGCCACGTCTCGCGCAATCACGCGGCGGCGTTCACGCGGCGTCAGTTGCAGCAAATCAATATTACCCAGTCGCATCCGGTCGGCGGTAATACGCCAGTTTTCTTTGCAAATACCGACAATGGCTTTGGCGACTAAGCTTTTACCTGATCCGGACTCGCCGACCAAACCGCGAATCTCACCTTCATTCATGGTGAGGCTCATGCGATCCACCGCTTTAACCAGCCCTTGCGGCGTCTCAATTTCAATCGTCAGGTGACGAATATCAAGAATAGGCATTATTCGACTCCGGCATTGAGTGCTTGACGTATGCCATCACCCACTAGGTTAATCATCATGACCGTAAACATAATCGCTAAACCTGGCAGCATGACCGTCCACGGCGCGATATAGATCAGTTCAGCCGAATCGCCGAGCATCGCTCCCCATTCGGTACTGGGTGATTGTGCACCGAGTCCGAGGAAGCCAAGTGCGGTAATATCCAGAATTGCAATCGAAAGTGCCATGGTAATTTCAGCGACAATCACAGGCAGCACATTGGGTAAAATCGAATGCCAGAGCAGATAAAATTCATTGGCACCATCGAGGCGTGCTGCCATCACATAATCTTTCTCTATTTCATTGTGCACCGCAATATACACGGAACGGATAAAACGCGGGATCAGCGCAAGCCCAATCGCAAGTAGGATATTGAATTCACCAGCGCCGAGAAAAGCCACAAAA
Organism: Vibrio chanodichtyis; assembly: GCF_028863985.1. Lineage (NCBI taxonomy): Bacteria > Pseudomonadati > Pseudomonadota > Gammaproteobacteria > Vibrionales > Vibrionaceae > Vibrio > Vibrio chanodichtyis. Next base: position 409,431 of record NZ_JARBFT010000001.1, read on the forward strand.
ATGATCGCCAATAACAGTGAAGGGATCGACATGACGGTATCAAGTAGATGATTGAGTGTGCTAGACAGCAAACCGTTGGTCATGCCCGCTAATGCGCCTATACCGCCGCCAATCAGAGTGGCAAGCAAAGTGATCAGCACCGCAGCACCGATACTGAGTAGTGAGCCGTCGATCAAACGCGAGAGAATATCACGCCCGAGATCATCAGTACCGAGGAAATAATCCACCGTCCCACTTGGTTCCCATGAGGGGGGAAGTAGCAACACGTTGGAGTGCATTTGCGGATCATAGGGGGTAATCCAAGGTGACAAAACTGTGACTAGGGTGATTAACAGCAGTGACCATAAGCCAAACATCGCCAGATTGTTAGCGCGAAAGCTGCGCCAAAAGCGCTCGAACTGGGTTGGAATGAGCTCTTCTTGATAGATATTACCGTTTGACATACCACTCTTTCCTTACCAAAGGGTTAGCAACGGCGCCAATCAAATCGGATACAATATTTGCCGTTAATACCAACACACCGACGACGATCACACCAGCTTGAATCGACATAAAATCACGATTGGCTAACGCATCGAGTAACCAACGTCCAATCCCTGGCCAATTGAAAATTGATTCGGTAATGATCGCTAAGGTGAGCATACTTGAAAGCTGTACACCAAATTTAGGGATCATTGGAGGAATCGCATTACGTAATACATGCTGGGTGATGATTTTATAATTGGATAAGCCACGAATTTTCGCTACACGGATGTAGTTTTGGCTGATCACATCAGCCACCGAGGCGCGCATTTGCCCGATGACTTGGGTGGTCGGAGCCAGAGCCAACACTAAACAGGGCAGGATCAAATGCTCAATCACGCTTTGTAGCGCTTGGCCGCGATAGGCCGATTTTGACAAAAAGGCATCAATCAGTGCAAAACCAGTGATCGGCTCGATTTGATACAGTAAGTCATAGCGTCCGGCCACGGGCAACACTTGGAAATTAAGGGAAAACACCATGATCATCATCAGCGCTAGCCAGACAAGCGGCGCTGAATAACCGGCCATCGAAATGAATGAAATGATGGTATCTAACCATTTGCCTTGCCGCACTCCTGCCAGTGTACCGACGGGAATACCGATCAGCAGCGACATAATAAAAGCGATGCTACACAGTTCCAGGGTTGCAGGGAACACTGTGGTGAGTTCATTGATGATTGGCACGCCGGATTTGTTGAGCCCAAAATTGAGATCCATCAACTGCACCAAGTAGATTGACCAGCCTTGCCAAAAATGGAACAAATTCCAAGGTGACTGAGGGTCCAATCTGGCGAGCTGGTAACCGATTAGAGTTAATATCAGCAAGGTAATGATAAACAGATTAAATTTTCGTACTGTATAGACGAACATTATTCGGTTACCCTCTCAACGGTATTAAATGGCAGTACATTGAAGGGACTCAAATGTACTCCTGTGAGCGATTGATGATAGGCGATAAACGGTATGCCATGAGTGAGCGGAATGACCGGAAACTCTTGGTTGAGCAGATGTTGCGCCTGATGATAAAGGTTTAAGCGATAACGCGGGTTATTGGCTTCGCGAGCTAAGTCTAGTAGCTCATCGAAGTCGTCATTACACCACATTGCCACATTGAGTCCAGCTTGATTGGAATCGCATGAGAGCAAAGGGCGTAAAAAATTATCGGGATCGCCATTGTCTGCTGTCCAACCGGTTAAGAACAGGTCGATATTAGGCCGTTCACTTAATGCCTGATATTCCGAACGCTCTTCATTGATTAAGCGCAGCTTGATACCAATATCCGCCAAATTGGCTTGGATAAGCTCTGCCGTTTTACTCGGGCTCGGATTGTAGGCTTTTGGCGTCGGTGGGACGAGTAGCGTTAACTCCAATCCAGTCGCAAATCCGGCTTCGCGCAGTAACGCCAGCGCATAATTACGATCGTAACGAATTTGTACTGCATCTTGCTGGTAAGCCCACGAGGTGGGAGGCAAGATGGTAAAAGCGATACTGCCAGTACCGTAGTAGACGGAATCTAAAATATTTTGTCGATTGATGGCAAAATTCAGTGCTTTACGCACTCGGCTATCACGTAGCGCTGGATGTTGGGTCTTGACCGCAATAAAAGCCACATTCATGGCCGGAGTGGTGGTGAGGGTGATGGTTTGATTTTTTTCAATCGCAGGCAGATGGCTTGAAATCGGCGCTTGCAGCACATCGCATTCATTGCGCAGCAGTTTGGCCAGCATGCCAGTGCCACGCTGTGAAATATCAAACACCACTTGCTCAAGTTTGGCAACCCCATTCCAATAGCCTGTATGGCGTTTTAAACGAACCAAATCACGGGCGTGGTATTCGGCTAGATAAAATGGACCACTACCAACGGGTTGCGTATCCAATTGGTTTTTTTCATCATTAATGAGCAGTTGGTTAGCGTATTCTTGGGAGAGGATCACCGCATGGGTGGTGGCAATATTGGATAAAAAACTATTATCAGCATGGCGTAGAACAAACTTTACCGTTAGGTCATCGAGTGCAATAACATCCAGTAGTAGATCTTGAAAATCAATGCGTTGAAACCAAGGATACTGAACTTGATCTAGCGTGTGGTAAGGATGGCTAGGGTCGATAATTCGCTTAAAACTGAACACCACATCATCGGCATTGAGGGGACGTGTTGGTGTAAACCAAGCTGTGGTTTGAAATGTCACATCTGGGCGTAGCGTAAAGATATACTCAGTATGGCTGGGATTTACAGTCCATTGCTTGGCCAAGCTGGCTTTTGGCAAATGCGTATCGGGGTCAATAGTGAGTAAGGTATCATACAACTGCGGACTGAGCGCGTGTGAGGTAATATCGTTTTCTACCAATTGTGGGTTAAAGGTGCTTGGTGCACTTTCACCACAATAGACAAAACCGCTACTGTGAATGTCACGGTGATCGATGTTTTCTCCACAGCCAGCCAGCAAACTGGTGCTGCACAGTGCTAGGGTAAATCGTATAAATGCATTCATAGTGATTGGAGTCAGTCGCGAGGCGAGCGCTGTCAGCCTCAAAATCCGGTTAATCTACCATTGTTTTTAGGGCGAAACCAATTGAAAAGGCGCATTTGCTGCCGATTGCTCAATTGTATGGCAGTTATTTTCACGGCTGTTCAGCCAGTGTTTTCTGATCACGCCTCGACATTGATGATAGCTTAGAGCTGGCCATTGTGCGGCCTGACTTTGGTTAAATTCAGCTGAGCAGAGTGCATGAATCAATATCGCGCTGCGGTTAAGCGGTAAAGTTGTATTGTTGAGTGATAACACAAAGAGTGGTGGATTCTAGACGGATAAGTCAGCAGTGAAATCCATCGAATAATAGGATTAATCATGGAGAGCGATGATGAGTAGTGCGGAACCGATTTGTGCATGGGCAATTCACCACCCGTTAGAGCGTGCTTATCACGATCACGAGTGGGGGATTGCGGTCCATGATGATACGCAATTATTTGAGTTTCTCACCTTGGAAGGCGCACAGGCAGGGCTCAGTTGGCTGACGGTTTTGAAAAAGCGCGACAGTTATCGCCAAGCCTTTGCGGGTTATGATTTATCGTGTTTGGCTCAGTGTGATGAGAGCGATGTTGCCCCGATCATCGCCAATTTTGATGTCATCAAACATCGCGGCAAAATTGCCTCGGTATTTTCCAATGCGCAAGCCGCATTAGCTTTGCAGCAAGAGTTTGGCTCACTCGATGCGGCGTTATGGCAGTTTGTTGATGGCCAGCCAATCATCAACCATTGGCAGAGTATGCGTGAAGTGCCAACTTCAACCCCACAATCCAAAGCCATGAGTCAATTTCTCAAACAACGTGGTTTTAAGTTTGTCGGAGAAACCATTTGCTATGCCTTTATGCAGGCTTGCGGCTTGGTTAATGACCATTTGGTCAGTTGTCCGCAACATACGCGGGTAAGCCACCGTCAATCCCGCGGCAGTCAGTGAAAGTATTATTAGTGGAAAGTGTTATGAGTGAAAATATCAGCACTGATGCGGCTTAAGTGATATTTAAGCCGCATTATTGCTCGTTTATTGATTCAGGATCTGCTGGTAGCGAGTCAAACCTGCTTGCAAATCGGCGATCAAATCTTCGGGATCTTCGAGTCCGATATGCACACGGATCAAGGTGCCGGGCAGTTGTGGATCCGCCACTGAGCGCAATGAGGCAAAAGCGCTGGGTTCGTGCGCTAAAATCAAGCTTTCGAAGCCGCCCCACGAAAAGCCCATCCTAAAATGGTGCATACCATCGAGCAGTGCCGTGGTCGCTTGCGGATGAGTGGTTTTTAAAACAAACGAGAACAATCCGTTACTGCCTTGGAAATCTCGCTCAAAAAACGCATGTCCCGGACAGGTAGTCAATGCCGGATGGCGTACATGATCCACTGCTGGCTGTGCTTGTAACCATTTGGCAATTTGTAGGCTGTTCTGTTGATGTTGACGCATGCGCACATCCAGTGTGCGTAAGCCGCGCATCGCCATATACACATCATCTGGCGAGGCGTATTGTCCCATCAGATAACTGTGTTCTCGCAATTGCGCCCAGCATTTCTGATTGGCGACCGCCGTGCCGAGCATCACATCGGAGTGGCCAACAATGTATTTGGTCGCCGCTTGAATCGAAATATCCACCCCATGTTCAAACGGCGAAAATAATAGACCTGCTGCCCAAGTGTTATCTAGCATCACCACGATATCGTGCTGGTGAGCAATGCGCGCTAGTGTAGGAATATCTTGTACTTCCATGGTCAATGAACCCGGCGATTCAGTAAACAGCACTTTGGTATTGGGTTGGATCAGTTCACGGATCGCTTCGCCAATCATCGGGTGGTAGTAGGTGGTGCTGACCCCTAGTTTTTTGAGGACTTTTTCGCAAAAGTCGCGAGTTGGTTCGTAACAGGTATCGACCATCAAAATATGATCACCTTGAGCAACGAACGACAAAATCGCATTGCTGATCGCGGCGGCTCCACAAGGGTAGAGTGCACAACCGACACCGCCTTCGATTTCAACCATGGCTTCTTGAAAAGCAAAATGGGTAGTGGTGCCCCGACGGCCGTAAAATAAGCTGTGATTGGCACGATCTAAAGTGGCTTGATGTTTGTGCGCCACACTATCAAAGATCACGGTGGATGCGCGTTGTACGGGAGGATTGACCACGCCAAGCGTCCATTTTTTGTTACGTCCCGCATTGACGAGACGGGTTTTGTTTCCTTGTGACATCGGCTGTCCTTGTCTGATTTTATCAAAGATAATTTAAATTAGGCTCGTTCCATCGAATCGCAAGCCTAGGCGCTGCAAAATTATAGGAGTGGATTAAACAGATAAAACACACGCTCGAAAAATCGGTTGTGCCAAGGGCGTTGTTGCCACTCGGGGCTGATCACACAATCGGATTGGCTAATGTATTGCTGCTGTAGCCAATCCATTTGTTGTGTAAATTCAATATCATCCACCGCCAAAGTCAGTTCGAAATTCAGCCATAAGCTGCGCATATCTAAATTCACGGTACCGACTAAGCAAAATTGCTGATCAATCACGACCGATTTGGTATGCAATAAGCCGCCATCAAATTCATAGATCAGCACACCAGCTTCGAGTAACTCACTATAAAATGCTCGCGATGCCCACTGTACCATCAGTGAATCATTTTTTTTCGGAATGATAATCTCGACCTTGATCCCGCGTTGAGCAGTCATTTTTAAGGTCGCCAACAAATCGGCACTCGGCACAAAATATGGAGTAGTAATACAGACCGACTGATTCGCTTGGTTGATAGCTAAGGTGAGCACCTGAGAAATTAAATTTTCTGGCATGCCGGGGCCTGAGGGTACCACTTGGATTGGGTGATCCGGTTGGCGGGGCTCGATAGGACACTCTGGGCTGTTGGGGAGTTTACGTGAACCGGTTTCGACTTCCCAATCCCAACAATGAATCGCGGAGAGAACATTGACGGTGGGACCGGTGATGCGCACCATAATGTCAACCCATTGGCCGACACCGGAATTTTGTTTGAAGTAAGCCGGATCAACCATATTCATTGAGCCGGTGTAGGCAATTTTATCATCAATCACAATGATCTTACGGTGTTGGCGCAAATCTAAGCGGCGCAGGAAAATCCGCCAAGGACTGACTTCTAACGCTTGTACCACTTCAATGCCAGCGTCACGCATGATGGCGAGCCAAGGACTACGGAAAAAACGCGGGCTACCCGCAGAGTCGAGTAACAGCTTGACATCCACCCCACGTTTGGCCGCTTGAATTAATGCTTCCGCTACTGCGTCGGCTAAGCCACCGGGGTGCCAGATATAAAACACCATGCGAATTTGAAATTGGGCGCGTTGAATATCATCAATCACGGCATGGAGGATTTCATGCGGCGAATTGAGGAGTGATAAGGTATTGCCGCTTAATGCAGGAATACCCATGCGGTTATTGCACAGATCATCAATTCGCGCGATATGCGCCCCCATACCTTCGTGAACATGGGCTTGGCAATCATTTAGCGAGCGAAACCAGTCGCCAAACGGGGCAAACATCTCTTTGGCGCGTTCTGCTCTTTTGCGGCCAAGATTGAGTTCACCAAACAGGAAATAGCAAAACACGCCCACGATGGGAAGGATATAGATCACCATCAGCCAAGCCAGTGATACGCTGACGGCGCGTCGTTTGAGAACCACACGTATTGTGACACCTGCCACGAGTAACCAGTAGACAGCAATGCTGAGCAGTGTCAGGAAGTGATAAACCTTGTCCATGCGGATCCGATCATCAAGCAAAATTTAGTCATTGATAGTAAAGCCAAAGCATAGGAGAAGAAAGAGAAGAGTGTAAGATGACGGCTTTTGGTGAAGAAATAAACAAATGCACTAGAAAAGCACACTTCTAGTAGCAAAATAGACCGTTTGGGCTTCCAATCTTATTCTTAAACTGATTTACTTGCCATCCCACGAGGCTTAGTGAATATGCGATTGGGTGTAATTTTATTTTTACACTTGTTAGTGACTGTTCAGACAAACACAATTAATTGGTAGCAAATATGGCAAGTAGTTCTAGAGGTCAGTTTACCTCTCGATTCGGTTTTATTATGGCCGCAGCAGGTTCTGCGGTGGGGCTAGGTAACGTATGGGGATTTCCAACCCAAGCCGCGAGTAATGGTGGTGCCGTATTTCTGTTGGTCTATCTATGTATGGTGTTTTTACTGGCTTACCCAATGCTGGTGGCGGAGTTAACCATTGGTCGCTATGGGCAATCTAACCCGATCCGAGCATTTCGTGCCGTATGGCCAAAGGGCAAATTTTGTGCCATTTTACTCGGTATCGCGGGCATGATAGTGGTGTCGCTGATTTTGAGTTTTTATGCCATTGTGGCTGGCTGGCTGGTCGGTTCACTGTTTGGCGGTGGTTTAACTCTGCTTGGCGCAGAGAGTGCCAGCCAATGGCTAACCACTTTTAGCACTGAACGAAACCTGATTTTGATGGTGGCATTTATGGCGTTAACCATGTTTGTGGTGCGCAATGGTGTTGCCAATGGTATTGAAAAATGGTCGACCCGTTTAATGCCACTGTTGTTTATTTTGTTTGGTTTACTTACGGTGTACATTTTTACTCAGCTCGGAGCTATTGACGGACTGAAAATGTACTTAGTACCGGATATTAGCCACTTCACGCCAGGCGTAGTGGTCAATGCGATGGGGCAAGCCTTTTTCTCTTTGTCACTCGGTGTTTGTGTGATGACCACCTATGGCTCATACCTGAATAAAAATACCAACATACCGAAAACTGCGGCGCAAGTAGCCTTAATTGATACCAGTGTGGCGTTTATCGCCGGTTTAATGGTGTTACCGGCGATGTTTGTGGCCAAAAATAATGGCGTTGAGATTTTTTCTGCCTCGGGTGAGCTGCTTAACTCTGACACTTTAGTCTTTACTGTGCTGCCTGCTATGTTTGACAGCATGGGGGCTATCGGTGGTGTGATCGGGATGATCTTCTTCTTATTGATGATTATCGCCGCGCTCACTTCATCGATTTCGATGTTGGAAGTTCCAGTCGCTTGCGCAGTGGAAGAGTTACAGCAAAAACGTACTACCGCAGTGCTGTGGATTGGCAGCTTAGTCATGCTCATTTCAGGGGGGATTGTGCTGAATTTCTCGAGCATGTTTGGCTTTGTGATTGAGCTGACGACGGTTTATTCACAACCAATCATTGCGTTGCTGATCACTTTAATCGCAGGCTGGATTTGGAATCGTCACCAGATCCTCTCTGAGTTGCAGCAAGGTTACCCAGAGATAGCCAACAGCTGGTTTTGGAAGATTTGGCCTTGGTATGTGCGCTTAGTATGCCCAATCTTGATGCTGATGGTGTTCTTTGCCTAATCAGTCACCCTACCAACGTTAGATAAAGCCGCCTTTGTGCGGCTTTTTACTGCCATCGTTAAACCCACGTCGATGCGTGTGATTATTGGTTGGTGGAGCGAGGCTTTGCAGTATAATCGCGCCGTAAAGTGAGGCGTATTTATGTTTGATATTCTGTTTACCCATCCCGATTTTTTGTTGATCAACAAACACCCTAATGTGTCAGTGCATAAAGATGATGGCGATACTATGTTGCTGCAAGAGGTGGCTGAGCGCAGCGGGGATCGCCAGCTGTACTTAGTGCATCGGTTAGACAAAATGACCTCCGGCATTTTATTGCTGGCACGTAATGCCGCCGCGGCAAGCGAGCTTGCACAAGGTTTCGCCCAGCGTAAGGTTGCAAAATTTTATCTCGCCATTGGCAGTAAAAAGCCGAAGAAAAAACAGGGTTTGATTAGCGGTGATATGCAGCGTTCGCGTCGTTCAGCTTGGATGCTTCTCAACTCTCAGCATAATCCGGCGGTCACCCAATTTTTTTCTGCCTCTGCCACTCAGGGAGAGCGACTATTTTTGTGTAAACCTCATACCGGTAAAACGCACCAAATACGGGTAGCATTAAAATCGATTGGCTCCGCAATTGTCGGTGATCCGATTTATAACGCTGGGCAGACTGCTGATCGCGGTTATCTACACGCCTTTGCACTGCGTTTTACTTATCAAGGTGAGGCTTACCAATGGCTGTGCGATCCGCGTCAGTTTGCACATCTTGGTGATAAATGGCAGCAGCCAGAAGTGAGTCAAACACTCGATGGATGGTTAACGCCATGGGACTTAGCTTGGCCGGAGCTAAAACTAGGTTCCTCGCGCGTTAAGGCTGAAATCTGCCCGATAAAATCCAACCCTTAGTTTGCTTGTATGAGGTTTGGCTCGGGAGAAACAATAACGGCAGCCATTGGCTGCCGTTAAACATAAAGCTATCAATATATGAATACACAATACCAGAAATGGCCATCAACCGAAAATCAGTTCACCCAATCACGCAGGGTAAATGTCAGGGTATGGACATCATTTTTCAGCGTCAAAGTCTGGTTGGTTAAGGTGATGGTGCTCCAATCGCTTAAGGTTTTTGATACCATTTGCTCAGTATCCATCATCTCAGGCAGACACATTTTCATGGTCATGCCCATTTTCTCAATTCGAAATTGATTATCCTTGAGCTCGGCTTTGCCAAAGAAGTTGTTACAGCCCGCATTACCACTGGCCATCATTTGTTCGCCAATTTCTAAACGTGGTGCTTGATGCTGTTCATCTTTCGTCACATCTTTACCATCAATTTGCACCAGTTGCCAATTGTGATGTTGAAGATCTTGAACGGTAATCTGTTGATGATTATTGTTGCTCGCACAAGCACTGATTAGCACAGGCAGGGTGATTGCGGCGAGTAATGATTTGGAACTAAAATTCATAATATTCACTCCGAGGCTGGAAATTGGCACAGTATAATCAATAAAACACTGTTCTTGTCAGTATCCGGTGATGTTGTCTATGAAAATTTGAACCTAGTCGCTTTATTGAACGGTGTTCACTGGATTACGCTGACCACGAATCACTCACCCAGCCACCTACGTGATCATCGTAGTGATTGCCAGCAAATTTGTGCGGTTGCTTGGCACTCGGCTTTTTAACTTGATGCATCACTTCATAGATATAACGGGCCATCGGATCACTGCAATTGTCCACTTGCTGTTTACGCAGGGCGACTTGTTTAATCATGTTCAGACGATAGTTTTTACTGCTGCGTTTCATTGGCAAACCTCCGTTTTTTGATCGACGAATTAAAAACCTAGAACTCACTCGCTCTATCGTCAATGATGATTTGCCGTACATTTTCTAATGGAATTTAAGCGTGTGATTAGGCTATCCCTTTCATAATATTCAGTTCAATAACGCAGTTTGCCCAATTTGGGGCTTAATCGAGCGATTTTTTAAAGCGTAATGATGCAATCACTAATCCAAACAAAGTGAATAGCGCTAACCAGAGGGTATCGCGCCATAAATCGATTAAGTCCGCGCCGCGTAATACAATTCCACGGATCAAACGCATAAAGTGGGTGGCTGGTAAGATTTCGGCGATCCATTGCGCCGCAATAGGCATTCCTTCATAGGGAAAAACAAATCCGGAAAGCAGAATCGAAGGCAGTAAAATAAACACTGTCATCTGCATGGCTTGCAATTGGGTTATGGCGATGGTTGAAATCACTAAACCTAGAGTTAGGCTGGCACAGATAAACAGCAGAGTGCCCAATAAAATCTGGCTTAACGAACCATTGATCGGCACAGCAAAGATCATGTGTCCTAAGCCGAGAATTATCGCTACTTGGATCAGCCCAATAAAAATGTAAGGTACGATTTTACCGATCATCAGTTCAATAGAATGTACTGGTGTTGTGATCAGTAGCTCTAGATTACCGCGCTCCCGTTCGCGCACAATCGCTGCGCTAGTAAATAAAATCATGGTCATGGTTAAAATAACCCCGAGCAGACCAGGCACAATATTAACCGCGGAACGGCGGCTAGGATTATAGAGTAAGGTCATTTGAAAAGTGGGGGTGCTTGGTGATGTTAACATGCGCGCAGAGTCGCTAACCGGCATATTTTTTAACCCAGATAACGCACTGGCGATCATGGTATCTGAGCCATCAACTAACCATTGGCCGAGTTCTCGTTGCTGTTGGCTACGGGTTGATAAATCTTTAGGCAAGATCAGAGCCGCGCGAATTTCACCGCTTTCGATCGCTTGTTCTGCTGCTGTTACCGTGAGGTAGGCCTGTTTCACGGTCACCACTTGAGTGACTTTAACCGATTCGACCAACCAACGGCCAAAGGTTGAATGGCTTTGATCGACGATACCAATCGGAATATTGCGCACATCGGTGTTGATGGCAAATCCAAACAGCAGTAGCTGAATTAATGGGATCATCACTACCATGCCGAAAGTCAGGCGATCGCGGGCGAGTTGACGAAATTCTTTGAGGAGTACAGCTTTAATCCGAAATAGGCTGTTCATTGACGCCCCTTACCGGTGACGGTGACAAACACGTCCTCTAGACTCGGGCGTGCTAGGGTTAACTCGGCGTTGGTTAAGTAGGGGATAGTGCTGCGTAGCCATCCAATAGGCTCACTGATTTGGTGATCGATCAAGACGCGTAAGCGAATGCCCAATTGAGCGGCTGAACGAACCGGCGCTAAGCTCAGCAAGTGTTGTTTTAAGTGACGAAGTTCCGGTGCTTTAATTTCGATCACGTTGACGCCCATCTGTTGCATCAATTTTTCTGGCTCACCATCTGCGCGAATTTCACCAGCTTCCATTATGGCTAAACGATGGCAGCGTTCCGCTTCATCCATATAGTGCGTCGTCACTAAAATGGTGGTACCCAGTGCTGAGAGATCAAACAGCTGTTCCCAAAACTCTCGGCGGTTTTCTGGATCAACCGCTGAAGTCGGTTCATCCAGAAACAACAATTCAGGATGATGCATGGTGGCCGCCGCCAGAGCCAAACGCTGCTTTTGTCCACCACTCATGCCCGATACGCGCTGTTTACTGCGCTGATCTAATCCATAGGTTTTGAGCTGGATTTGGGTACGCTGCTTAAGCTGTAGGCGGTTCATACCGAAAATTTGGCCGATAAATTGCAAATTCTCTTCGATGGTCAGATCGTCATACAGTGAAAACTTTTGGGTCATGTAGCCAATTTTTAGACGTAACCGCTCAGATTGTTTGGGAATCGATAATCCAAGCACATTCACTTGCCCCGAAGTAGGTTGCAGCAAACCAGTTAACACGCGGATCATGGTTGATTTACCACAGCCATTGGGACCTAAAAAACCGTAAATGCTACCACGTTCAACGTTGAGATTAATGTTATCTATCGCCGTGAATGCGCCAAATCGTTTAACCACCTGTTCAGCGCAGATTGCGTAATCGCTCATCAAGGCTCCTTAGCGTAAATTGCTCCTTAGGGTAAATCGACTTGTGCCGCTAGACCGGAAGGTAGTTGGTGGGCGGAGATTGGTAAATCGACTTCAGCGAGAAACATTAAGCGTGAGCGCTCTTGCTCGGTTAGGGCGTAATAGGGCGTAAAGCTTGGCTCATTAGCAATCCAGCGCACTTGGCCTTGTAACGCCTCGTGGATCCCATCGACATGTACCGTTACGCTCTGACCGACCGCAAATCGTGCCAGTGCAGTTTGTGGCACATAGACTCGTGCATAAGGCGTACGATCTGCTTGTACTATTGCCACTACTGCATCACTGTTGACCCGCTCACCAACCTGGTAGGGCAAACTATCAAGGATCCCATCACGAGTTGCGATGATGGTTAATTCCTCCAGCAGGTGTTGTTGCAGCGCGACATTCGCTTGCGCCGCCGCTAGCTCGGCTGTGGCTTGCTCAATATCTTCCATGCGAGCCCCTGCGGTCAATTTGCTCAACTCTTCGTGGGCAGAAGCTCGTTCGGCATGAGCTGAATCACGGGCAGCGCGCGCACTATCAAGTTCAGACTGACTGATCGAGCGCTTAGTGAGTAATTCAGTTTTGCGGGTTAAGGTAATTTCTGCCTCTTGATAGAAAGCTTGGGCCTTGGCGACGCGAGCCTTGGCGGCGGCAATATCTTCTAGCCGTTCACCATGGATGAGTTTATTGAGCGCAGCTTGGGCTTTTGTTTGCTCAGCAAGTGCTTGGTTGAGCAAAATCGATTGTCTACGGTTATCAAGCTTAAGCAAAATATCACCGGTTTTGACAGGGGCACCTTGTGCTAAGGGTTGCGCTCGGATCCACTCACTACTGGTGGCGCGAAAAGTGATGCGATCACGTTCCAAGGTGCCTAACGCTTGGGGTGGGGTATCCGGTGAGCAAGCTGTTAGCAGTAGTAGCGGGCATAATGTGGTAATGGTCAGAAATCGATTCATTGTTTCACCATCTACTCTTTAATCATTAACTTGAGTGTAGGTGGTGTGAAAAGCACTATGCTCGGATTTTGCGCAACTTTGTGATCGATCTTTGTGAACGATTGAGCTCGATTTATGCCATCAAAATCTGGTGCGATAAAATTCGGCTCCCTGATGGGAGCCGTTGAGTGAGCCGAAGCGAGGGTTTAGCTCAATCGATGAGTGAGCGAAATAAACACTTTAACCCAATAAGCTGTACAGCAGAGCAGATACGGCCAGTAGACCAATCAACAAGACAAACAAGGTACTGATATGTTTTTGGTACTGGCGCAATGCTGGGACTTTAAATACCGCGATCATCGGCATGATAAACAGAATCATCGCGATGACCGGGCCAGACAGCGCTTCCATCATCCCTAGAATGCTCGGGTTGATGATGGCGGCAATCCAAATAGTGATAAACAGAAAGGCGATGGTGATCCTCTCAGCCAAGCGCAGTGACACGCGGCAGTTTTTAGTGAGTAGCCCCGATAAGCTTTCACGAGCACCAAGGAAATGGCCTAAGAAAGATGAGGTAATCGCAATAAAAGCGACCAATGGGCCTAGTGTGGCGATAAATGGGTTATCGGTGACGTTGGCCAGATAAGTCAGCACTGAAACATTTTGTGCTTTGGCTTGTTGCAGCGCTTGTGGCGACAATGCCAGCACACAAGAGATGACAAACAGCAGCACAAACAGAATCAATATCACGCTGGTGTTACGCAAAATTTGTTCGGATTTGTATTCAGCCTGTGAACCATAATGACGGCGCTGAATATTGGCAAAGCTTGAAATGGCCGCGGCATGGCTGAAAGAGAACACTACCACCGGGATCGCCAGCCACACGGTGTGCAAAAATGTACTGGTTGGCGGAAAATCCCAGCTTGGCATTGACCAATAAGGAATTAAATACAGCGAAAGTAGCGCGAGAATCGCCGCGAGCGGGTAGACCATCACCGCAAAAGTGCGCAGCATAATTTTTTCACCACTGAGCATAATCGCGATTAAAGCAAATACCAGTACCCCAGACAGTAGGGCGCGTGGCGGTGATACCATTTCTGCTTGATTGACTAAAAAGCTATCCACAGTGTTGGTCAAGCCAACGCCATAGATCAGCAAAATCGGAAAAATCGATAGAAAATAGAGCAGCGAGATTAAACGTCCGGCATTTTGACCAAAATGCTCTTCCACCACATCGGTAAAATCGGCATTAGGACGTCGCGATGAAAGCACAAAGCGCGCCAGCCCACGGTGTGATAAATAGGTCATTGGGAACGCTAATAGCGCCATCAGAACCAAAGGCCAAAAACCGCCTAAACCAATATTGATCGGTAAGAATAAAATGCCGGCTCCGACTGCGGTACCGAATAGGCTCAGCAGCCAATAGGTGTCGTGTTGGGTCCATTGTGCGGTCTGTTCAGCACTAAAATGGGTTACTTCCTGAGAGTCTTTCACTAAAAAATCACTTATCTAAAAATAATAATGTGGCGGATCCTACTCCTATTAGTTGTTATGATCATTTTGTGATACTGGTGATAAGCACTGCCATTTTGTCTTGCTGTTAGTTTTCAAATTGTGAAAATTTTCAAAAGTTGGATAATTGTTCTTTATTCTTGGTTTGATTCTGGTTTTTAATGCTAAAAAATCATATTTTTTAGTAAGTTTGATTGTTTGCTTGGTTTTTGTACAAACACTAGGGTAAGGAGACTAAACAGGGTATCGATACTGGTATGCAGCATCGATTTAGCGCACAATCAGCCCCACGACTCACCGATTGAATAAGCGATTAATGCGTACACGTTTTCCCGCTGAGCTACTGCTAGTTGTTACCACCTTGTTGGCCGCTGGTGGTTGGGTTTTCTCCAAGCAAGCCATTCAAGAGCTTCCCCCTTTTGGTTTTATTGGCTTGCGCTTTGTTGCCGCCTCACTTTGCTTGCTACCATTTTGTTTTTCAGCATTAAAACAAGCTTCACGTCAGGCGTGTCTACAATCGATCGGGGTT
Organism: Vibrio chanodichtyis; assembly: GCF_028863985.1. Taxonomy (NCBI): domain Bacteria; kingdom Pseudomonadati; phylum Pseudomonadota; class Gammaproteobacteria; order Vibrionales; family Vibrionaceae; genus Vibrio; species Vibrio chanodichtyis. The sequence goes on from NZ_JARBFT010000001.1 coordinate 424,804, forward strand.
GGCTTGTTACTGGCAATTTCACTGTTTTGTTGGATCCATGCCATTTCGCTCAGCGCTACCTTAGGTGAAGGCGCATTTATTATGAGCCTGTCGATGCTGTTTGTACCATTGCTAGCTTGGCCTATTTTTGGTCAGCGCCCGATCCGCGCGTTTTGGCTTTCGTTGCCCGTTGCCGTGATAGGGCTATTTCTATTAGCTTGGAATGGTACATGGCAATTTGCGGCGAATCAGCTATGGTTTTTAGCCGCTTCTTGTTGCTTGGCACTGCACTTTAATTTTAATAGCCGCTTCTCTAGCCAACTGCCGCCAATGCTATTGACCACGCTACAATTGTTCACTACAGGATGTTTAGGCATCACTTTATCCTGGTTCACCGAGAGCTGGCCGACAACCGTGAGTATGATCACTTGGCAATGGTTTGCACTGAGTGTGCTATTGGCGACCAGTTTGCGCTATTTACTGCAAACCATCGGCCAGAAAAGCGCGAACCCAACCAATGCCGCACTACTAATGCTGCTTGAGCCAGTATGGACTTTAGTACTGAGTGTGGTGATTTATCATGAAAGCATGCCGTTTAATAAGTTGCTTGGCTGTGGATTCTTATTAGTCTCTTTACTGTTCTACCGGTTGGGTTTATTAAGATTACGTTAGTGATTATTGTTCTGATGAGTTAGAGCGATAACAGAAAAGCAGCGCCAGATAGCTTAAATTCAAGATGAGCTTGTTAATTACAATTAGCATTGCTGGCTAATGCATTTTTTGCGATTTATTGGTTTTTATTATTTGTAGGAAAATTCTTGCAAGGCATTCTATATTCTTAAATTAATTCAATTTACTTTCAAGCTTTTCAAATAATACCATTTGCTCATTTTATGACTATTACATTATGATGTTGGATATAAATGTGATCCCTGCCATAGGTTGGTAATAGTTGAAACGATATTTCTTTACATTGTTGTTAAGTCTTTTTGTGACAACTGCAGTTGCTGCAGACTACCTAGACCCTAGTGAGCGCGAGTATCTCAAAAATAAATCTACAATTACTATCGCGGCGCTGACGGACGTATGGATGCCTTATTGGGGTGGTTCTGTGCAAGCTCCGATAGGGATTGAACATGATTTTGCCTCGGCTCTTGCCCAAAAGCTCGGGGTTGCAATTGATTATAAAGAATTTAATTCCGTAGAAGCCGTACTCAATGCGGTGAAGATGGGCCATGCCGACATGGTGATAGGTTTTGCACAAACACCAGAGCGGGAAGGTGAATTTTTATTTTCTGAACCATTATATGAAAATTTACTGGTAATCTGGTTACGCGAAAACAGTATGGCAGAAAGACCATTTGAAAGTTTAAGATGGGTTTGTATTAAAGGTACGTCGTATTGTGAAATGCTAAAAAAACGCGGCTATCCGAATACGATTATCGCGCCTAATTACACCAGTTCAGTACAAATGATCCGCCAAGGTGTAGCCGATGCGACGATTACTAATTACGTTTCATTAAATCATTTTTTAAGCCAAAATAGTTTTGCTTTAGGCAAGGTTATTTTTGAACCGGAATTAGGTTCGCAAATTAATCGTGTGTTAGTTAATATTGATGAGCCATTATTGCTTTCTGCGATAAATAAAGTGATAGAAGCAGATAAAAATGGATTGACACAGAATAAATTAAATTCGGCTGATATTTATTTTCTTAATGATCAAGAAAATTTAAAAATCTTACGTAATAAGACAGTGGATTCTATTGTTCGTTATACCGTTCAGGATGATTTTTTTCCGATATCCTATTGGGATGAAAAAGAGAAAAAATACAAAGGTTATATACACGATATAATAGAAAGGATGGAATCTAAAAGTATCTTAAAATTTGAATTTGTTCCTGCTTATGGTCGAGATGTCGATGAGCTGTTGCGGCTTGGTCAAGTGGATTTAGTGCCATTTTATAATATGGACTATATCGATGCGCGTGATTTTATTCACACGGGGAAATATACCCAAATTGAATTTGGCTATATTAAAACTACCAAGCCTTATACTACACAAATTACGGGTATTCTTGATCGCTCCGGAAAGTTTAATCTCCAGCTCGCTAATCAAATGGATTTGGCGAATATTAAAATTTACCGCACACTGAATGAATTAGAGCAGGCATTAAATAGTGGTCAAGTGACGCATGGTTTACTGAATAATGTATTGATTAATCAGATGTTGATTGATGGAAATCAAGATTCATTCACACTGGTATCGCCGACCTCTAGCCAAAATCTGAGTGCCGATATTACGATGTTGGTTGGTAAGGATGCATACGGTTTACAAAGTATGCTGCAAAAGCTATTGGCGACCTTTAGTCAAGCAGAAATTAATGCACTTAAAGCCAATTACGATCGTGTGACGGTACATTTGGGTTACGACAAACAGCAAGTGCTAATTTCCGGTTTGGTGATTTTATGTATTGTGCTGAGTTTCGGTCTTATACTAACTATTTCTCTTTATCATATGCGTATAAAATTACGTAGCTCAGAGCAAGTAGCCCAATTATCATTCGGTCAATTACGCTGGTTGATGGTGTTACTTGATGCGATCCCGAATATGATTTTTATTTCCGATCAAAAAGGGGAAGTGATATTAGCTAATGCAGCTTACCGAAACAGTTACCAAACCTGCTGTAATAATGCGTGTATACAGCAACGACCAGAATGCGCTTTTATAGGTTTACCTCCAGAGGTAGATGCTGAATATTCGATGGTTATTCAAGTACCAGAGACAAACTGCTCCATCGGTGGATGCCATTTTCATGTCATGCGGCGGGCGATTTATCATCCGATCAGTCAGCAGCAAGTGTATTTGACCCTATTTAACGATATTTCTGAACTCAAACAAACTGAGCAGGCACTGCGTGATTCTAGTCAACAAGCGTTGCAGGCAGTAGAAGCACGTAACCATTTTATGGCGGTAATTAGCCATGAATTGCGTACCCCGATTGCGGCGATGCTTGGCTTGATGGAATTACTTGCTGATCGCTTAAAAAATAGTGAGAGTCAATTACTATTGACTAATGCGATCAGCTCGGCTGAGCGATTAAATTCGCACGTCAATGATATTCTGGATTTTTCTAAAATTGAGGCACAGCAATTACAACTCGATATTGCCCAATACAATTTAGCTGATGAGCTTGGGCCTTTATTACGTGGCTTTGAAGCCAGTGCTAAAATCAAACAAGTTGAGTTTGAAGTAATTTGGGCTCCTAGTGCATTATTATTGGTCAATTTCGATGCATTACGTTTTAACCAAATTGTAACCAATCTACTTTCTAATGCACTCAAGTTTACCGAGCAAGGGCGGGTAGTGGTCAAAGTTGAGGTGGCCGATCAACACCTTAGTATAGTGGTAGAAGATACTGGTTGTGGCATGACCCAAGCTCAAATTGAGTCAATTTTTGTGCCCTTTGTACAGGCTGATAGTACAATTACTCGCCGATTTGGCGGCACAGGGTTAGGGATGTCGATAGTCTCGAACTTGATTGAACTGATGCAGGGCAATATTGAGATTCATAGCCAATTAGGCCAAGGGACTCAAATCCGAGTCACTTTGCCAGTGCCCGTTGCACCCTGTGACGAATTCCAACATCAAGTTCTGGCAATCTCGCACCGCTCACCTTATCTGTTGTGGGCTCAAGTATTAGGTATTCGAGTTGCAGGTAGTCAGTATTGGGTTGAAAAAAGTAGCCATAATATTTACCCAGACCTCTTGCTTAACAAGGTTCGAGCCACGATGAATTCGATCGGTGAACAATCTGAATCCACTCAGCTACAAGGTCACATTTTAGTTGCCGATGATGATCCCATTAACCGTTTATTGATGAGAAAGCAGTTAAGCCAACTAGGCATTAGCGCAACCTTAGTCAGCGATGGTCGCCAAGCATTCGACAAGCTCGCCGCACACCCCGAGCAGTATGATTTATTGATTACTGACTGCCACATGCCAGAGTTGGATGGTTTTAGCTTGACCCGCAAAGTCAAACAAGAGATCCCTCAATTCCAAGGGGTTGTGATTGGTTGTACCGCGGAAGATTCGCGTTTGGCGGCCGAGCAGGCTGAGCAGTCGGGTATGGATAAAGTGATTTATAAGCCGTACAGCTTGATGACTCTGAGAGAAACCTTGAGCCTTTATTTGACAACTCAAGTGGTGGGTGTTGTAGCTAGCGCGTGGTTAGAGGCCTATGAGCCGGATGAACAGCAAGAGATGGCATCGGTGGTGGTAGATTCTTTTACTCAGGACATAGCATTATTGAATCAAGCTGACTGTGATGTTAAAGCGCTTGCGCACCGGATTAAAGGCGCGGCGGGAGCTTTGCAACTATCACAACTGGCAGAACTCGCAAAAACCGTGGAAAAACAAAACTCACCACAACAACTGGTGGTAGATAAACAGCAATTGATCAATGCCATGTATGAAGTCGTCGAGCAGGCACAGCAGTGGCTTAATCAGCATCAGAGCGAATAACGTGATGAAAATACTGATAGTGGAAGATGATCGGATTCAGGCAACTAGTCTGAAACTTAAATTAAGGCAACTTGGGTTGCATGAGGTGATTTGGGCTGAAAATGGAATGGCCGCGCTAGCCTTATGTAACACTGTGAGCGTTGATTTGATGTTTTGTGATATTCGCATGCCACAAATGGATGGCATCAGTTTGTTATCACAACTGAGTCAACAAGTGCCCAATTTAGGGGTAGTGGTGGTGAGTGCGGTTGAGGATGCCATTCTTGAGTTGACCCGTAATATGTGCAGTTTGGCCGGTTTTCCTTATGTGGATTGTTTAGCCAAACCTTATGCCCTAGATTCGCTACAGCGAGTGATCGACAGCTTCAATAAGCAAGTTCAAGCGGAGGATGAGCGTGAACGTTACTCAACGCTGAGTTTAACTAAGGATGAAATTAAACACGCTTTTGAGCATGATTATATTTTTAATTATTATCAACCGCAGTTTGATTTTCGCACTGGGGCAATGGTTGGGGTCGAAGCGTTGGTGCGTTATCAGCATCCAGTGCACGGTACGCTCAGCCCTGCGGTGTTTTTACCGCTGATTGAGCAATGTGGTTTGCATGATCAGCTATTTTTAACCGTACTTGAAAAGTCGATTTCTGCACTGGCAAGTATTGGCGCCGATTTGCAGCTTTCGATCAACATTAGCCAATCTAATTTGCAGCAAGCGATTTGCGATCCGATCCTTGCGATTTGTGAACAACACCATTTTGCGCCTAGCCAATTGACTTTAGAGCTGACCGAACATGAAGTTTACAACGGCACTATGACCTCGCTCGCCAATCTAGCTCGACTGCGCATGTATGGTGTCGGTTTGTCGATTGATGATTTTGGCACTGGCTACGCTTCATTAGCGCAACTGGCGCAATTACCGTTTACTGAGCTGAAAATTGACCGTAGTTTTGTGCACGATCTAGCCACCAATTACAAACATCAGCAATTGACTAATATGTGTCTTTTGTTGGCGCAATCTTTGGGTTTACATTGTGTGGTAGAAGGGGTTGAAACTGAAGAAACGTGGCAATACTTACGCCATCTTGGGGTGGATACTTGCCAAGGTTATTACGCAGCTAAGCCGATGCCGATTGCACAACTGAGTGAGCTGTATAGCAAAAATCGTCATCAGCACCTTGATGGTCAGAGCATGGATAATGGTTGGCAAATTTTGTTGGTCGACAGCCAAATGACCAGTGCACAGGCCTTACAAAAAATTTTGCGCAAAGCGGTCAATGTTAGCCAAGTGTTTATTGCGCAGGATGTTGAACAAGCTCAGCATATATTGCGTGATTTACCGATCAATCTGCTGGTGGTGGAAAGTAAGTTGTTATCAGCGCTTGAAGCGAGTGAATTTCGTGACTACCTTGCCCTTGATTATCAAGGGGCGTCTATGGTGTTACAAGATAGCTTAGTCATCGAGGATCTATCCTGTGAGGGGATCGCAACGATTGTGAAAGCGAGCACCTTAGCGGAAACGGCCAATCGTATTTTGCAGCAAGCCGAGCGCAGTAATTCACACTTACTCAGTACCCCAAATGGACTCGAGCAGCTTTCAGAACGAGAGCTAACGGTGGCTAAGATGCTCGTCGAAGGGCAGTCCAACAAACAAATTGCTCTGCAACTGGATATTAACCAAAAAACCGTCAGCACCTATAAAACTCGGGTTATGACTAAATTAGGTATTAAATCAGCCGTTGAGCTGGTTCGATTTATAACAATAAAATAGATTTTTAAAAATATGGCAATTCCTTCTTTTTCTGAACTCAAAGTTTTGGTTATTGACGATGCGCCCATCGTACTTACCAGTTTGCGCAGTATGTTGCTCAAGTTGGGTTTTTTAGAGCCGAATGTTGTATGTAGTAAAAGCCCACGAGCGGCAGTATTTATGGCCGGGCGTCAAAAGTTTGATATTTTTATTTGTGATTACAATTTCGGTAAGGGACTCAATGGCAAGCAAATTTTTGAAGAGCTGAAACACTATAAGCTGCTCAAACAGGAAGCCGTATTTATACTCGTGACTGGCGAGAGCTCATCTTATGTGGTGCACTCGATTTTAGAACTTAAGCCCGATGAATACATACTTAAGCCGTTTAATATTCTGACCTTGCAGGATCGACTGACCAACGCGATTTTACGTAAAACCGCACTGCAAGCGTTATATAAAGCGGAGGCCGACGGAGAGGCAGAGCTGGGATTGAGTCTGTGTGATGAATTAGAGCCATTTAACAGCGATTACTATTTTGTGATTCAAAAATTTCGTGGCGATTTTTTAACCCAGTTGCGCCGTTTTGATTGCGCACGTGAAGTGTATCTTGAAACGTTAGAGCATAAAGATTTTGATTGGGCGAAAATCGGGCTGGCGAATGCGCTCAAGCAAACCGGGCGGCATGTCGAAGCGACGCAAGTGATCCAAGAGCTACTGGCCAGTGCCCCCAATAATGTGCGCGCTCGGGTGGAGGCGGCCAGTATCAGCTTAAGTAATAACTCCATTCCAGATGCGATTCATCATTTACAGATTGCCAACCAAATTGTTCCAGGCCACTCCGATCGTGAATGGGTGTTGGCTAATCTTTGTCTTTCAGTGGGCGATACGGTCTCTGCATTGGAGCGTTATCGCTTGTATACTGAGATCAATAAAGAAACCTATCGCAACACCCACCACATGCAGCTTAATTTAATTCGTATTTTATTGTATGCCGTGCGTCAGGCAGAGCCTATCCTGCGTGCTCAATGGTTGTCACAAGCAAAATTGATACTGAAAGGGCTGTATGATAAAGGCCAACAGGAACAATTGATGCCTCAGTTAGAATTGGTTGCCGCTCATCTCGCGATGGAAGAGGGGGAACTGGGGATTTCGGTGGATATTTTAAATAAGATTTATCGTGCCAAACCGTTTGAGTTATTTGAAGATCGTTACCATTTTACTTGGCTACTGAATGTGATGGGATTTGATTCTGAATTTGCCAAATGCATTGGTTGGTGTAATGAAGCATTGCTTAATCAAGAGGGTGGTATTTTACTTGAGAGCAAAATTGCATTAGGTAAAGCATTGAAACAAGCCAATCAAGACAAATTGCAATGGCTGGAGCAGCGTTATCAAGCGTTATGCAGTAAACAACAGACGATTGATTCGCTTTTGGATATCTATATTGAAATTTTAAATCGTTGCCCTACCTTACGCACGGTTTGTATGAAAGTAGTTACCATCTTATCCCGCTATTGGCCAACTAAGCTGACGAGTGTGGAAACCGATGAATTATTGCAAAATTGCCACCGTACGATTCAGCAGTTAATGACGGAAGAAGAGTTGGAGAATGCCAAGTATGGTGAACTATACAGAAAGGCCATTAATTTTCGGACAGCATATCGCGACTCTAAAATCGAATGATATAAACTATGGGATTATTTGTATAAACTTTAGAATATAACATATGGAATTATATTATATAAATATTGTTGAACTAATGGCCATGAACTGGTTCGTATAATAAATTAATCTCTTTGTTTGTAATTATTTGTAAAATATAGGAACAATGGATTACATTGCTGGTTTTATATAGTGCTGATTAATGTTGGGTTAGCTATTTATCTTTGATAGTAAATATAAAAACATGTATTTTTTCTTCACTTTTAGGTGGTTGTCTTATTTGATTGCTTTCAGTAGGATGCTAAATGACTCTTCCGTTTAATTAAACGCGATGAGTTTTTAGTCAGCATAATTAGAAGGATATAACCATGAAAAATATAGTGAAATTTATTCCATTACTAATGTTAATATTATCTTATCAGGTTAAATCAGATGAGCTTCTCATATTAGAGACTAGAGCTGGTATCACACAGCCGGTATTATTGTGGGAAACTAAAAATCAAGAGCCAGAGTTTCTGGTGGTTTTTTTTCCTTCATCAAATGGTAATATTGGATTAACTAGTCGTGACGGAGTTGTTGGCGCTGAAAGATTTTATCTTTTGCAAAACTTACGTGAAGAATTTGAACCATCTAAATTTGCAGTAGCAATTATTGATACTCCCTCGGATCGTAATGGGCTTGGAGAATCATTTCGACAATCTGAAGAGCATTTTGTTGATATGAAAATAGTGTTGTCGGAGTTAAAAAAACGTTTTCCAAGCAGTAAAGTTATATTGATGGGACATAGTCGAGGGTCTGTTTCTGCTGGACATGTATCTCGAGCTTTGGATAGTCAAGTAGATGCAACAGTTTTGCTTGCGGCCCGCTATAAAGAGTCAGCAAGACCTGTCGATGCACCTCAGGAAGCACCTGGAGGTAAGGGCCTATCTGAGATTAATTTCGATAAATTAAATAAGCCCACTTTGCTTGTTCATCATGTTAATGATGCCTGTCCATCAACACTTTATGCTGATGCCAAAGAAAAGGAAATATACGCACCGCTGATAACAATAAGTGGACCAGTCGATAAATCGCCGATGGATACAGGTGAGTTTGCATTATGTGCACCTGGTACTAACCATTGGTTTTCTGGGCAAGAAAAGCTGGTTGGCGAAAAAATCATTGCATGGTTAAGTGAAATAAATACAGTTAAGACAATGTAATTGAATTAATTTTTGCTTTAACGTGCTCTAATAATTTCAATATGGGGCAAGGTTTATCCTTGTCCTTTTTTTGCTAAAAAAGTTCAGTCTGCTATCAAATATTATTTAAACTAAGCTGAGGTAAGATATTGGCAGTATACCTATAGGTTAGAGCTAAAAACGGTGAAACCCCGATAGTTGGTAGCTATCGGGGTTTCGAATTTTTAGACTTTTCGGTTGGTAAGACCGATGATCTTATTTATGCAAAAGGTTGGATTTGATCCGATTAATTCCTAGGTAGGGAATTAGATACGGATAAAGTCCATGTGCTCAACTTTTGGCTTATAAGCGTGACGTTGAACATCTTGTGGTTTCACTTTCACTTCTTGGCCGTCGATAACCAGAACGATAGCTTGGTAAAACTCAGGCTTGTCCATTTGGTTCATCACGTCATCGTGGTTCAGTGAAATAGACACTGGAGCTGCTTCACCACCGTAAACGATCGCTGGGAAGTAACCAGTGTGACGTAGGCGGCGGCTCGCACCTTTACCTAGGTCAGTACGTAATACTGCTTCGAATTTCATAGTATTTACTCTCAAATTAGTAAAAAACAGAGTGACAAGACAATGCGACCTTGTCTATGTCGTCAAATTTCTAACCCATTTGAACGGGCTAGAAACGAGCGCGGATACTAGCATTCATCCAACCATTGAGCAACTAAAAAACCTGTTTTACGCTCTGTTCTACGCCAATGCTAATCTTGTTTGGTTAAGCGGTTAGATTTGAGCGTAATGGGCGATCAATGTCGGAAGTAAACTCATCGGCAAACACGTGATCGCGTATTGCCCAAAACCGACCGGATTTACGGGCAATCACAAATAACGGTGGACGAAAGCGGTGCTGATGATCCACCACTTTACTTGGCGTTGCCGCATCAAAAGGGCGATGCTTATCTGCCAAATGGGGACGCACAAATTGATCGCGAAATCGCTGTTTTTGGCGTGCTGTGGTTAATGGCCAAAAGTGGTGAACTTGCAGCGCATTGTCGCCGTGATAAGTGACTTGTAACTGACTCTTGCCCTGCGCGTCTTTATGCACGTGTAAGCTCATTTCAAGGCATTCAAACACCAAGGCATCTTTAAGATTCAGCGCTTCTTTGAGTTTCTTATCCGGATCGACTAGCGTGGCATCGCATTCGTGGCAGATGCGCGCGGCAATGTCATTATCCGCTCCGCACTGATTGCAGTATTTGGCACGGAAACGATAGCCGCAATGTTCGCGCTCACCGCTCTCTGGATCAGTGAAATAGCCTTGGCAGCGACGACCATAATGCTCAAGCAAAAAGCCGTTAGCATCCAGTTTGCCCCAAAAGTTATTATTAAAACCGCAAGCCGGACAGGGGATAGTGATAATCTCACTGTCTGAATCCGGCTTAGGATCGCCCACTTCAGGTTGATACAAATCATATTGATTACCGGCGTAATCGAGCACTAAACAGTCGGTTTTTCCTTCGGCGAGCCGTAAGCCTCGCCCGACTATTTGTTGATACAAGCTGACTGATTCGGTCGGGCGTAAAATTGCAATTAAATCCACGTGTGGCGCATCAAAGCCGGTGGTAAGCACCGAAACATTGACTAAAAACTTTATTTGGCACTGCTTAAAAGCTTGAATGATGCGATCGCGCTCTGGGGTTGGTGTATCGCCAATCACTAATGCGGCTTGCTGATCGGGGAGTAACCGATAAATTTCTTCAGCATGACGCACCGTGGCAGCAAAAATCATTACTCCTTGGCGATGGTGAGCAAGTTCAATGATCTGTGCGATGATTTGTGGGGTTGCGCGCTGTGATTGTTCAATCACTAGATCGAGTTCAGATTCACGATAGCGGCCGGTGTTGGCGGGTTTCAACTGCGAGAAATCGTAACTCATCACCGGAGTATCAATCAGTTTGGCGGGAGTGAGAAAGCCCTCATCGAGCAGATAATGAATCGGTAGTTCGAAAATGCAATCACGAAAAAAACGCGCTTCGGTACTGCGCACTAAACCTCGGGTATGGTATTGATAAATCCAGCCCATGCCGAGCCGATAAGGGGTGGCAGTCAGCCCTAGCACTTTCATGTTAGGATTGAGCTCAAGCAGATGCTGGATGACTTTTTGGTAGCTGCTGTTTTTATCATCCGGCACTCGATGACACTCATCAATCACCAATAAAGAGAACGGATCGGTAAATTCCGCTAAGTTACGCACCACCGATTGCACTGAAGCAAACACTACCGATTGATCGGTTTCTTTGCGGCCAAGACCGGCGGAAAAAATCGCGCCAGTTAAGCCATAGCCTTCATATTTGGCATGGTTTTGCTCAACTAACTCTTTCACATGCGCCAGCACTAAGACTCGTCCCCGAGCAAGGCGTGCTAACTCCGCAATCACTAAGCTTTTACCGGCTCCGGTCGGTAGTACGATCACTGCTGGCGTCGAATGCTGGCGAAAATAGTGCACTACGGCTTTAACCGAGTCTGTTTGATAAGGTCGTAACGTATACATCCGCAGGGGGGTACCGAGGTTAGGTTGGCAATTGGCGGGTTTTGCACCGTTTGATGTGCATCGCAAGCAATTGCGCTGGGTAATTATGCTGTCAGGTCTGTATAATAACCGACTTCCAGCCAATGAGGTAAGCATGCGTTTAGATAAATTCCTGTGTGATGCGCTCGGTACTACGCGTAAAGAAGCGACGATGCTTCTCAAAAGTGGTGAAGTAACCGTTGATGCAGTGGTGCAAAAAAGTGGTGCGTTTAAGCTTAAACCGAACTTTCGGGTTGAGTGGCAAGCGCGTGAAATCAGCGTTCAGGGCCCGCGCTATATTATGATGCACAAGCCTGAGGGGGTGGTGTGCTCGCACGAGGATGGGTTTAATCAAACCGCCTTTATCTTGCTCGATGAAGTGAATATTCACGATCTGCACTTCGCTGGACGTTTGGATGTTGATACCACAGGTTTGCTGCTGATCACTGATGATGGTCAATGGTCGCACAGGGTGACATCGCCCAAACACAAATGTGAAAAAACTTATCGTGTGTGGCTGGCTGATCCGATCCAAGCCGATTATGCCGAGCAATTTGCACAAGGCATTGAACTGCGTAATGAACGCGAACTGACCTTGCCCGCTCAGTTAGAGATAATCAGTGCCACCGAGGTTCTGCTCACCATTCACGAAGGCAAATACCACCAAGTGAAACGGATGTTTGCAGCATTAGGTAATAAAGTGATCGGCCTGCACCGTGAGCGGATCGGTCACATTCTTTTGGATGAGCAGCTTGAGCCGGGTGAGTATCGTTATTTAACGGAATCTGAAATCGCTTCGGTTTGGAAATAGTTTTGGTTAGGAAAAATCGCTCTAGTTTGGCAACAAAAACTGCTTTTTGAAATCGATGATTGCTCAATTAAAACGGGTAAATGGCGATATTTTTGACCATAATTCACATGTTAAAACATGATTTTTAATACCACCAGTTAGCTTGACGGAGAATTATGTCAGCCCCAACTCTCAACGCTCAACAAGCACCTCAAATGAGCTTGTTACTTTATATTGTGCTCGGTGCGCTTGGTGCTTTGACGCCACTAGCGATCGATATGTATTTACCTGCGATGCCGACCATTGCCCGTGATTTTGGCGTTAATGCTGGCGCAGTACAAATTACCCTGACCGCGTATACCGCCGGTTTTGCCATCGGGCAACTGCTGCATGGCCCACTGGCCGACAGTTTTGGTCGTCGTCCGGTGATGCTATGCGGGATTTTTCTGTTTGGGATTGGTGCTGTGGCCAGCGCCACCACTAATGGTATCGAAGCATTAACCTATATTCGTGCCGCACAAGGTTTTGCCGGTGCCGCTGCCGCGGTGGTGATCCAAGCCGTGGTACGCGATATGTTTGATCGCGAAGATTTTATCCGCGCGATGTCGTTTGTCACCTTAGTGATCACGCTGGCCCCGTTAGCCGCGCCGATGATCGGCGGTCATTTAGCGGTCTGGTTCGGTTGGCGCTCGATTTTCTGGGTGTTAGCGCTGTTTGCCGTGCTAGTGATTGCGATGGTGCTGTGGAAGATCCCTGAAACGCTGAGCGCAGAGAACCGTCAACCGCTACGTTTTCGTAATACCATGCGCAACTACTTTGACCTGTGCAAAAATCCGGTCGCGATGGGGCTGATTTTCTCCGGTGCTTTTTCGTTTGCTGGCATGTTCGCTTTCTTAACCGCTGGTGCGTTTGTTTATATTGATATTTATGGTGTTAGCCCTGATCAATTCGGATATCTGTTTGGGCTCAATATTGTCGCAATGATCGCGATGACTAGCCTCAATGGTCGCTTTGTGAAAAAAGTCGGCTCGCACAACATGCTGCGCTTTGCACTGTTGATCCAACTGCTGGCTGGGATTGGTCTGTTTATTGGCTGGTTACTGGATTGGGGCTTGTGGGGAATTGTACCGTTTGTGGTGCTGTTTGTGGGCACCATCTCGACCATTGGCAGTAATTCAATGGGGCTATTGCTGAGCCGATATCCACGCATGGCGGGCACCGCTTCATCGTTAGCCGGCACGCTGCGTTTTGGTACCGGATCGGTGATTGGGGTGGTGGTCTCAGCGCTACCCGGTACGCAAACTTGGCCGATGATCTTAGTGATGGCGGCCTGCTCGGTGTTATCGGGTGCCTTCTATTGGATGTTAGGAAAAAATGCATAATGGCAAATTACTATTTAGAAATTCAACATGTGGTCAATTCTGCACTGGCGGAACTCGCGGCGGAGCATAAAGCGGGCAAACTGGCCAACGCACCGGTGGCGAATAACCATTTTTTAGTGCATTGGGTAACCAAAGCGCTCAAAGCTCAGCGTTTTGACCGCTGTGTGGGCGATGATTTGACTCAGTGGCAAAAAGCGGGGCGTTCGAAAGGCAACCAGTCGCAACTGTTGCCAACCTTTCAACGGATTTCGGCGTATTACGCGCATTTTTTTGCTGAACAAGACAATCAACCGATCACCGATCAGCAGATTGAAGCTTTTCTGGATGAGATGGAGCAAGCAGGTTGGGAAGTTTCGACTTCTGAGCCGTTGGTCAATGCGGGGAAAGTGCAGATTTTTACTGATGGCCAAAATTCACTGGCGCTCTGCTCTGTGCAGTGTGAAGCGTGTTTTGATGGAGAAGTGTTGGCTAAACCGATGAATTGGTTTGTACGTGGTCACCATGCGGCTTTTATCGAAAAAGCGTTTGCGGCTGGATTTATGGTACATAAGCAGACCGATTATAAATCGAATGTTAAATATCACGGCGAGTACCTGATTTTTCCGGCCAACCATGGAACCCAACTGGCAGAAATTCCACTCTCTTTTCGAGTTGAATAACGCTTTCGTGCCTCTGGTATCCTAGATCCCGTTACTGATGGTGGCGGGATTTTTTGATGATGGCGCGTACCATACCGCGAAAGATAAATAGGTGCGCTGGCATCATGGCATACCAATACAGCAAGCCTAGCCAACCTTGTGGATGCCACCACGCAGTGATGCTAAGGCGTCGTTGAGTACCGAGATCTTCAATCATAAATTCTAAACGGCCTAAACCTGGGCCTTTCATACCAAATAACAATGACAAAAATTGCTGCGGTTGGCAGCGGATCACTTTCCACGAATCAATAAAATCACCCACCACTAATTGTGCACCAGCAGGGTGATGCCGAATCGGTGGCTCACCACCAAACAGCACATCTAACCATTCACGAACTCGCCACAGACTATTGGCAAAGAAATAGCCTTGATCGCGCTGGCCAATCGTTTGGATCACTTGCCACAAGGCGTAACTGCTTAACTCGGTTTTGATACTAGCTCCCGCTCGCTTAGGGTAATAACCAAAGCCCGGTTGCCAGCGTTGAATGGCGTTAGGATCAAATCCCCAAATTTGGCTGCGTACGAAAGTCCCTTCACTATTGATGGCTTGAGTGACGGCGTCACGATAAGACAGCAAGGTTTGTGGATAGCGTGCGATAATCGCGCGGTTATCTGCGATGAAATCGTGCGTCAATCCGGCCAGTAGAGAGCGACCAATGGCGCTGGGTACTGAGGTTACTATCCCTAACCAGTGTGAAGCGATATAAGGAGTAAGCCAGCGGGTTGACCACAGGCGAAACGGTTTGCCAGTCAGTTGGCATAGTAGGCGAAATTGTTCGCGATAACTCAATATCTCCGGCCCACCCAGCTCAAAGATTTGATCGGTAGAAGGTTGCTCTTGTGCAAACTTAAGTAGATAGGTATTCAGGTTGCTCAGTGCAATCGGATTGGCTTGCGCATCGATCGATTGGGGGGTGATTAATATGGGCAGGTTATACACAAAATCACGCATGATTTCGAAGGCAGCGGAGCCGGCACCAATAATCACACCGGCTCTAAGCTCAGTGATTGGAACATGAGACTGACGCAAAATTTGTCCTGTTTCATAACGAGCTTGCAGATGGGGAGAACGATGAGATTGTGGCTGCAGTGAACTTAAGTAAATGACATGTTGTACCCGACTATGGCTAGCATCGAGAGCCTGTTTGACGTTGTGGGCCAATGACAATTCGTAATCGACAAAATCACCGCCGTGCGCCATACCGTGCACTAAGAAAAATACTAAATCGTAGTGGGGAAGAGTGGCGAGTGTTTGCTGGCGATCGGCGAGATCTAAACGCAGAAGTGTCAGGTTAGGATGAGTGGGTAAGCGGGCATTGAGATCTTCTATGCTGCGCGAAGCGGCAGTGATTTGATAGTCTGCTTCTAGCAGTCGTGGCAGCAGTTGTGCTCCCACATAACCGGATGCTCCCAGTACTAAGACTTTTTTCATCTACCCGCCTGTTTAATCGTTTGTTGTGACTATGCTCACATGAGTATAATAGCCGCAGTTTTTTTCTGCTTGCTATGTCCTTCACTAACCTAAAAAAAGGACGAGCATCACGCTTTGGAGTGATCTTGTGTCTGTTGTCTCTCACGTTTTATCCCACATGCGAGGGGATTTTTTTCGCCGTTTGATCGCGATAGCACTGCCGATCACCTTGCAAAATATCATGTTCTCCAGCCGTGGTTTAGTTGATGTTTTGATGCTCGGTCAGTTGGGTGAAGCAGAAATTGCTGCGGTCGGTGTAGCCGCACGTGCCACTTTCGTGACCACCATTATGCTGGTTGGGGTCACCACTGGTGGGGCATTATTAACGGCGCAATATTGGGGGGCTGGCGATCGCAAAGGGGTACGTGAAAGTACCGCGCTGACTTGGTTAGTCGCCAATTTCTTCGCGTTGTTTACCGTATTGCTGTTCTTATTTTTCCCGCAGCAAATTATGTCACTTACCACCGAGTCTGAGCAGGTGAATGCACTGGGTAGCCAGTATCTGATCATCACCGCTTTGACCATGTTTGCAGTGGCATGTGTCAGCAGTATGGCGGTAGGGCTACGGGCGATGCATAAACCCGGTGTGAGCACCTTTTTCAGCGGTATTGGTATTGTGGCCAACGTAGTGCTGAACTGGATGTTGATTTTTGGTCATTGCGGCTTTCCTGCGATGGGGATTGAAGGCGCGGCAATTGCTACTTTGTTGAGCTGTGCTATCGAAGTTGCTTGTTTGTACAGTTATCTGTATGGCAAACAGCATTTAATGGCGTTTGGTTGGCTGGATATAAAAGCGGTGTTGGGTTGGCCGAAAATTAGCCGTTTTTTGCGCTTGTCACTGCCGACCACCTTTAACTTTTTAGCTTGGGCTGCGGGTTTATTTACCTACCATGCGATCATGGGACAAACTGGGGTGCAGGGACTCGCGGCATTATCGGTGATGACGCCGGTTGAATCGATTTCACTGAGTTTATTGATTGGGATGTCGAGTGCTGCCTCGGTTTTGGTCGGCAATCAACTGGGAGCAAAAAATTATCAAGCCGTTTATTATCAAGCCATTGGTGTGACAATCTGCAGTGTGATTGTCGGAGTTCTGGTCGCGATCACGCTTTATACAGTGCAAACCCCAGTACTGGATGCCTTTAGTGCGTTGAGTTCAGAGACGCGTGCGCTGTCAGAGAAATTTATCGTGATCATGTGTATCGGGATCGTGCTGCGCTCACTGCCGATGATGGTGATTGTCGGTGTACTGCGTGCTGGGGGGGATGTGAAATACTGTCTCGCTCAAGATATGGTGGCGCAGTGGTGTATTGGTATCCCACTGGCGGCGTTTGCCGCGTTGGTGCTGAAAGTTGATCCAGAATGGATTTATTGGCTGTTTCTTACCGAAGAGTTGGTGAAATGGGGTAGCTCATTGCACCGCATGAAAAGTAAGAGATGGATGAAAAATCTGATTGAAAACTAAAGATTAATTGTTGGATATTTGCAAATTAATGCATAAGGTGTGATCGGCTAGCCAAAATACTTTCTCCACTTAGGGTTTTGGTGTAGATTCGGGTTCCAGTTCCATTATCGGCAATGAGTGGTTTGATGCTACAACTAATCGACCTATGCAAAGGCTATGTAGACGGCGATGAATTTCATCCGGTTTTGCAGGGCGCTGAGTTGAGACTGAACCTCGGGGAGCAGTTAGCACTGATGGGCGAAAGCGGCTCAGGTAAAAGTACACTGCTCAATTTGATTGCTGGTCTTGATAGTGCCGATTCTGGGGAAATTTGGTTTCCCGGATTTCCAATGCATAGCACCTCTGAGCACCAGCGTACCGCCTTTCGGCGTGGTAATATCGGGCAGATTTTCCAACAATATAATTTGCTGCCGACTTTGAATATTGCCGATAACATTCGTTTCTGTCGCCAGCTTAAAGGGTTGCCTGAAGATGCTGAACTGTGGCGACAAATTCTTTCCGCACTCGATTTAATGCCGTTGCTTGGCCGTTATCCAGAAGAAGTGTCTGGTGGTCAGCAACAACGCGCCGCGATTGCTCGGGCTTTGTATATGGAGCCGAAGATCCTGCTCGCTGATGAGCCGACCGGTAGTCTTGATGAGCGCAATGCCGAAGCGGTGATGCGCTTATTAACCAGCTTAACCCGTGAATTAAATTGTGCGCTGCTGCTTGTCACGCACAGTGAGACAGTGGCGCAGCATATGGATGGCTGCATTCGCCTGCAAGGAGGACAACTGCATGTTATGGCCCGTAGTTAAGGCACTACTGGGGCATTATCGACGCTATCCATTACAGATTTTTCTCGTCTGGCTCGGCTTGACACTCGGTGTTTCGTTATTGGTTGGGGTGACCGCGATCAATCACCATGCGAGACAAAGCTATGAGCATGGCGAAAGACTGTTTGCGAACCCTCTGCCTTATCGAATCCGCTCTAAACTGAGCGCCAATAAAATTCCACAAGGTTTTTATATTCAATTGCGCCGTGATGGCTTTGAGCAGTGTGTGCCTTTTGATGATTATCGGCTCAGTACCCGCGCTGGACTGGATATCATGCTCCAAGGGGTCGATCCTGTTGCTTTACTCTCACTTGACAGTGGTAAGACCTTAAACCAGCAAACAGGATTGCGTCTGATGCAGCCGCCTTATCCGGTGATGGTCAGCCAAGAGCTGGCTAAATTACAGGGCTGGAAAGAGGGTGATCACATTGCTTTGGAGGATGGTTCAACTCTTGGGCCGATCACCATTGATGCCGGCAATCAAGTCTCCGGGATGCGAGTGATTGCTGATCTGTCTTTGGTGCGCAGATTGAAAAAAGGCTCAGGACTGACGGTGATCGCCTGTGCTGATATGCCGCCCGCCAAGCTGGATAGGCTGAAACAAAATTTGCCCAATGGCTTAACCTTAACCCGTAGTACCCGTTCAGAATTAGAGTCGTTAACCCAAGCTTTTCATCTCAATTTAACCGCTATGGGAATGTTGGCTTTTTTGGTTGGCATCTTTATTTTTTATCAGGCGATGTCACTGTCGATGGTACAACGACAGCCGTTGGTGGGAATGCTCAGACAGCTAGGGGTCAGTGGTTGGCAGCTCATGCAGGCAATGCTGGTTGAATTATTGCTTCTAGTTCTGCTGTGCTGGCTATGTGGTAACGTATTCGGTTTACTGTTGGCTAATCAGTTAATCCCTGCAGTGGCAAGCAGTTTGGGCTATTTGTATAACGCGAATATAGATTTGGCGATTGCTTGGAACTGGTCGTGGAGTAGCTACAGTTTATTGATGGCGCTATTTGCCTCAGTGGCTTCTTGCGCTTGGCCTTTAGTGCGTTTATTGCGCTCACAACCGATTCGTTTATCCGCCCGCCTTTCACTGGTGCGTTTTGCTGGTAAGGAATTCAAGTTACAAGCGTTGTTGGCTTGTGTGTTGGTGATGGTGGCGATAGCACTTTATCAAGTCTCGCAAACTCAGCAATCCGGTTTCATCATCATCGGTTTAATTTTGTTGAGCGTGGCACTGATTACGCCATATCTAATTTGGACGCTGTTCACCAGTTTTTCTTACACTTTACGCTGGGTTAAAATTCGTTGGTTCTTTGCCGATGCGGCAGCGAGTATGAGTTATCGCGGCGTCGCTACGATGGCCTTTATGGTGGCGTTGGCGGCCAATATCGGCGTGGAAACCATGGTCGGTAGTTTTCGAGATACCACTGATCGCTGGCTAAGCCAGCGGCTGGCGGCAGATCTCTATCTCTATCCTAGTAATAGTGTTTCAGCGCTGATGAGTGATTGGTTGGAAATACAACCTGAGGTGAACTCGGTATGGCAGCGCTGGCAAAAAGATTTCACTTCGCAACATAGCTCGGTGCAAATTGTCAGTACTGGCCCTTCAGAAGGTGAATTAGACTCATTGACGGTAAAACTTGGTGTGATGAACTACTGGTATCATTTACATCACTCCCGTGGCGTGATGGTCAGTGAATCAATGGCGCTTAAACTCGGTATTCGTCCCGGCGATTCAATCGATCTGCCTGAGCCAATGGGGGCAAATTGGACCGTACTCGGCGTTTATTACGATTACGGAAATCCCTACCATCAAGTGATGGTCTCGCATCAGAATTGGATCAACGCGTTTGCTGGCTCTGGTAATGTGGTATTAGCCGTGGTGCTGAACGAAGGGGCAGCGGGTGAAGGGGCGGCCGGTGAAAGAATTAAGCAACGTTTGAATGCTATTTTTAGGCTCAGCGCCGATCGGGTGGTCGATAACATTCATCTACATAGTCATGCAATGCGCGTGTTTGATCGTACTTTTTCGATTGCAAGTACGCTCGGCAACATTACCTTGTTGATTGCGGTGTGCGGGATCTTCTTCTCGACTTTAGCCGGTGAAACGTCTCGTTTACGGCATATCTCATTACTGCGTTGTCTTGGTGTTTCTGGCAAAGAGTTAGTGTTGATCGGTGGCATGCAGTTATTGGTGTTTGGCGCGATTTCATTTTTGATCGCATTGCCACTGGGGCTGACTCTGGCTCACTTGGTGATTGATTTGGTAATTAAACCCTCATTTGGTTGGACGATGCCATTGCAAATTGTACTCGGAGAGTATCTGCATACTATCGGCTGGGCGATGGTGGCTTTGATGCTAGCAGGAGCCTTGCCGGTCATTCGCTTGGCGCGCAAATCACCGATGAAATCATTGCGAGAGGCGCTATAAATGCTTGGTCTGCATAAACGTGGTTATCAATGGCTCGGGATTGCGCTCGCGATACTTTTGGCCGTGAGTTGCTGGGTGGGTTATGAGCAAGATGAAAATCTTAACCAAGGAGACAATACTGCGCATGCTCAACGTGCTACTTCTCAAGCGGTATTTGAACCTGTACTGCCTCATTATCCGGTACGTTTACCTGCAGATTTTTTTTCGCGCCCTGAATTTGCCCAAGAGTGGTGGACGCTATATGCTTTGCTGGAAGATGAACAAGGTAAATCACTGAGTGTACAGTGGAATTTTCTGCGTTTAGCGCAAGATGATCGCAATAGTGTTGGCTGGCAGACTCCGCAGCTTTATTTCTCTTCGATTGTGATTAATGGTCAAAAGATCGCGTTGCGCGATCAAAAAATGGCTCGTGGTGGAATTGGCCAAGCTGGAATTGGTAAGCAGCCTTTTCGGATGTGGATTGATAATTGGTCGTGGCGCTCACTCGGTATTGGGCCGTTTCCGGGACATTTGCAACTGGTAACGGATGAATTTAGCCTTAATCTACAATTATTAGCTCAAGGGGCCTATCGCTTAGCGGGTGAACAGGGGTATCAAGTCCGGCAAGATTTACTGGCGCTGGCCAGCTATCAATTTGAACAACCGAATATTGTGCTGCAAGGAGAGTTAGCCCTCAGTGGTACGCAACCGACACGGCGTGTCACTGGCCGAGCATGGTTGAGTAAAGAGTGGGGCAGTGATTTGGTTGCCAACGCGCAGATCGGTAGTGATCGCTTGGTGATCCCACTCAGTGATGAGCAGTGGTTAACCGTTAACCGTGTCCGCCATCAAGGCGTTGCGGATTATGTTTATGGTATGTTTCATTCGCGCCATGCTCCCAGCGTGGTGTTAACTGATCAAGATATTCAACTCGAAGCGCTTTCTGTATCGGTACTCAGTAATGGTAAACGTCTGCCACTGCGTTGGCGGCTGGTGATCCCTAAGTTGCAAATCAATGTGACGATTGAACCACTGGATAAAGAGGCTTGGCACTCGTTTCTGATCCCTTACTGGGAGGGGCGGATTAAAATTTTAGGCTCGCATACGCAAACCGGTTTTATACAGTTATCCGGCTACTGATTGGGATACATCACGGTGATGGGATTTCGCGCTGAAAGCGTGTGAACGATTTTTTGTGGTGAATACGGCAAGGGATTGTGTTGCGATAATATCGGTCAAATTTCACGCTAAAATCAATGTTTGTTCGGAAAAACCGAATTAATGCCTCATTACAATCGATTTTTCCATCGAGCTAAGCCTAGCTAAACTCTTGGGCTTCTGTTGTTAATCAATTATTAACATAATTTAAGGACAAACTTATGCCTGACATGATTCGAGATTTCTTCAAAATGGAATCTGCGGGTGGCATTTTACTTGTGATTGCGGCTGCTATAGCCATGATGATTGCCAATTCAGCGATGGGTGATGGATACCAAGCCTTGCTACATACCTATGTGCTGGGTATGTCAATATCGCATTGGATCAACGATGGTTTAATGGCCGTATTTTTCTTGTTGATTGGTTTAGAAGTAAAGCGTGAGTTGTTAGAAGGTGCGCTCAAATCCCGTGAAACGGCGATTTTCCCAGCGATTGCTGCGGTCGGCGGTATGCTCGCCCCCGCATTAATCTATGTGCTGTTCAACTTTAATGATCCAGAAGCAATTCAAGGTTGGGCGATCCCCGCGGCAACCGATATTGCCTTTGCGCTCGGTATTATGGCGCTACTCGGTAAACGGGTTCCGATTAGCTTAAAAGTGTTTCTGCTTGCGCTGGCGATTATTGATGATCTCGGTGTGGTGGTGATTATTGCCCTATTCTACAGCAGTGATTTATCCATCATTGCTCTGGCTGTGGGTTTGCTGATGACCGGTCTGTTGTTTATTTTCAACGCTAAGGGCGTGACCAAACTGAGTTTTTACATTATCGCGGGTTTGATTTTGTGGTTCGCAGTATTGAAATCCGGTGTGCATGCTACATTGGCTGGTGTGGTGATTGGTTTTGCTATCCCACTCAAAGGCGCTAAAGACGGTCATTCTCCGCTAAAACACCTTGAGCATGCGCTGCATCCGTATGTTGCGTTCGCGATTCTGCCGGTGTTTGCCTTTGCCAATGCGGGAATCTCACTACAAGGTGTTTCTATCGCAGGCTTGACTTCAATGTTACCGCTTGGAGTCGCGTGCGGACTATTCTTAGGTAAACCGATTGGGATCTTTAGCTTTAGCTGGGCTGCGGTCAAGCTGGGTGTGGCGAAGCTACCAGAAGGGATCAACTTTAAGCATATCTTTGCCGTATCAGTATTGTGTGGAATTGGCTTTACGATGTCGATTTTCATTTCATCGTTGGCGTTTGGTGAAGCGAATCAAGCGTATGATACTTACGCTCGCTTAGGGATCTTAATGGGTTCTACCACTGCGGCATTATTGGGCTACGCTCTATTGCGTCTCTCATTACCGCTGAAAGCTGCGCAGTAATTCTTATCGCGATTTAACAACTCTAGCCTCCGCCAAGCGGGGGCATTTTTATGGCTGATTTTTTGAATATCCTACAATTTATTGTCTTTGATGATAGCCAACCGGAACGTGGATAACTTGAGTCCAGTTAAGCAAAATAAGTCATGTGCGGGCTTATAACTTTTTGTATCAATTAGACCCTGTAACTGATGCGAATAAGTATTAAAAACGATTGCGCTTGACTTTCCTTTTATGCTAATGTTCGCGCCAATCTCAGACTGAGCTTCTGGGGGACACGCGTGATGACCATTCAGGCTGATTGTGACATCACGTAGGGTAGGTATCGACAAGTCCTTTTGTCGATAGACGGGATACTCTTGCTGCGAAGCAGCATGTGCATGGGAAACCCAACATTGAACTCACTTAACTTATGCATACTAATCAGCTTTGTACTTCCTCTTTGTCCTGTTCAACAGGATCGCAGTATTACAGAACCTTGATCACCTGATTTAGCACAACTTCGTCATATCAATCATGACCCAGACTCCGGTTTGCTTTAGCAAACACGGGTAATTTTGCTATTCGTTTTTCCACCACCTTCTCAAGAAAAGCGAAAATAAATCATCTCAAGGGGAAACAAGATGAGTACAGCCTTTGAAGTCGATAACCACATCGCAACTCTGTTTTCAACTCAAGTGCCGTTATTAGACGGTCTTTACGATCTCACTCCTGACCAAGTGCTGCTGGATCAAGCTGCGCATGAATCGGAAGTGCGTTCATACCCACGTCGCATTCCTATCGCGATTAAACAAGCTTACGGCTGTTTAGTTGAGGATACTCGTGGACAGATTTTCTTGGACTGTTTAGCCGGTGCGGGCACACTAGTGCTTGGCTATAATCATCCAGAAATCAATCAGGCGCTGAAATCACAGCTCGATTCGGGATTGCCATATCAGACTCTGGATATTGCTACACAGGCCAAAACCCATTTCATCAAAACGGTGAAAAGCTTTTTGCCATCAGCCTTAGCGGATGATTGTGTGATCCAGTTCTGTGGTCCATCCGGTGCCGATGCGGTTGAAGCGGCGATTAAACTGGCCAAGCAAACCACTGGTCGTAACACCATGTTTGCTTTCCGCGGCGCATACCACGGGATGACCAACGGCACTATGGGTATGATGGGCAACCTAAATACCAAAGCACGTCGTACTGGGTTGATGTCGGATGTGCACTTTATGCCATTCCCATACAGCTTACGCTGCCCGTTTGGTTTAGGTGACGATGAAGGCGCAAAAGCCAGCATTCGCTACATTGAGCGTCTGCTAAACGATGATGAAGCGGGGATCATGAAACCGGCCGCGATCATTGTTGAACCAGTACAAGGTGAAGGCGGGGTGATCCCTGCGCCAGCTTTCTGGTTGCGTGAACTACGTCGTATCTGTGATGATCACGGCATTTTACTGATTTTCGATGAAATTCAATGTGGTGTTGGCAAAACCGGTCACAACTTCGCGTTTGAAGAATCGGGTATTATTCCAGATGTCCTGTGTTTATCTAAAGCCATCGGTGGCGGTTTGCCAATGTCGATCTTAGTGATCAACAAAAAGCATGACACATGGCGTCCAGGCGAGCACACCGGTACTTTCCGTGGCAACCAATTAGCCATGGTTTCGGGTGCTAAAGCGTTGGAAATTATTCAACGTGATAACCTAGTTGAGCATGCACGCGTTGCGGGTCAATATCTGCGTGCCGGTCTGGAAAAAATCCAAAGCCGAGTCAACTGTATCGCCGAAGTGCGTGGTAAAGGCTTGATGCTGGGGCTGGAAATTAAAGATCCAAGTGGTGAACTGAACCAATTTGGCGAGCCAAAATCAGCGCCACAACTGACCCTTGCTATTCAACGTGCAGCGCTTGAGCGTGGTTTGATGGTTGAAAAAGGCGGGCGTGATGGCTCGGTGATCCGTTTCCTTCCGCCGGTCATTATCTCGTTTGAGCAGTTGGATTTTGCACTACGCGTATTAGAAGAAGCAATGTTGGCCGCTGGTGGTGGCAAAAAAGATCCTGAGCAGGCTAACCAAGAGTGGAAAAAACACTTCATTCATACCGGCCATATGGGTAGTCAAGAGTTCGCACAAGTGATGAACCATACCACGGCAGCGATGAAAGCCGTGTTTGAAGAGGTGAAAGCCCCTTATTCAGGTATTGACCCGAAAGCGCTGGAAGAAGCGATTTACGCGGTGGATCTGGATAATAAAAATGCTTCCTTAAAAGCCGTGATTTCTGAAACCGCGGAGCTGGTGGCGAAAAACTCGATCATGGTGCAGCATCCTGACTGTATTGCCCATCTGCACACGCCACCTCTGATGCCATCGGTGGTCGCGGAGGCGATGATTGCCTCACTTAACCAATCTATGGACTCATGGGATCAATCTTCTGCTGCGACCTTCGTTGAGCAGAAAGTGATTGATTGGATGTGTGAAAAATATCAGCAGGGTGCACAAGCGGATGGTATCTTCACCAGTGGCGGCACCCAGAGTAACCAAATGGGTCTGATGCTGGCGCGTGATTGGATTGCTGATCGCCTCAGTGGCCACTCAATTCAGAAATTGGGTCTGCCTGACTATGCGGATAAACTGCGTATTGTGTGCTCGAAGAAATCGCATTTCACCGTGCAAAAATCCGCATCTTGGATGGGGCTGGGCGAGAAAGCCATTCTGGCGGTTGATGCATTGCCAAACGGCACGATGGACGTGGCTCAGTTGGAAGCGGTTGTTACACAAGCAAAAGCGGAAGGTCTCATTCCGTTTGCAATTGTGGGAACCGCAGGTACGACCGATCACGGTGCAATTGATGATTTAGTGACGATTGCGGATGTTGCAGAAAAACACACACTATGGATGCATGTTGACAGTGCTTATGGTGGTGCGTTAATCCTTAGCAGCCATAAAGATCGTCTAACTGGGATTGAGCGTGCGCAATCGATCAGTGTCGATTTCCATAAGCTGTTTTTCCAAACCATTAGCTGTGGCGCGTTGTTACTCAAAGACAAGCATAACTTTAAGTACCTGCTGCACCATGCAGACTACTTAAACCGTGAGCATGATACGTTGCCAAACTTGGTGGATAAGTCGATTTCAACCACCAAACGTTTTGATGCACTAAAAGTGTTTATGACCATGCAAAACGTCGGCCCGCAACAACTGGGCGCGATGTATGATCATTTGTTGGCTCAAACGCTAGAGGTGGCGGAATTGGTGCGTCAGCATCCAAGCTTTGAACTGTTAGCCGAACCTTCACTGTCGACGGTATTGTTCCGCGCGGTCAGTGAGAAGGCGTCTGATCTGGATGAGCTTAATAAAGTGGTGCGTCTACAGGCATTAGTACGCGGTGTAGCCGTGCTGGGTGAAACGATTGTGGATGGCAAAACCGCTTTAAAATTCACCATCTTGAACCCATGCTTGCAGATGTCGGATTTCGAATCTCTACTGGCGAAAATTGAAACGCTAACCGCTGAACTAGCGAACTAAAGGTAATAAAGGTAAAGCAATTATGTCTATTCTACAGATTGGTGCAGGCGGTGTTGGTTGGGTAGTGGCACATAAAGCCGCACAAAACAACGACGTGCTGGGTGATATTACGATTGCATCTCGCTCGATTGCGAAGTGTGAAAAAATCATTGAGTCAATTAAAGGCAAAAATAACCTTAAAGACTCGACCAAGAAACTAGAAGCGCGTCAGATTAACGTTGATGATATCGAATCATTGGTGCAACTGATTAATCAAGTTAAGCCGGATTTAGTCATCAATGCAGGGCCACCTTGGGTCAATGTTGCGATTATGCAAGCGTGCTACCAAGCCAAAGTATCCTATTTAGATACTTCAGTTTCGGTCGACTTATGCTCCGAAGGCCAGCAAGTTCCTGAAGCGTATGACGCACAATGGGCGTTTCGTGACAAATTTAAGCAAGCAGGGATCACCGCGATTTTAAGTGCGGGATTTGATCCCGGTGTGGTCAGCGTATTTGCTGCCTACGCGGCCAAATATTTGTTTGACGAAATCGACACCATTGATGTGTTAGACATTAATGCGGGCGATCATGGCAAGAAATTCGCCACCAACTTTGACCCTGAAACCAACTTGTTGGAAATTCAGGGTGACTCCATCTATTGGGATCAAGGTGAGTGGCAGCGTGCCGCTTGCCACACCCGTATGCTGGAGTTTGATTTTCCCAAATGTGGCAAATTCAAAGTTTACTCAATGTCGCACGACGAATTGCGCTCGTTAAAAGAGTTTATTCCGGCTAAGCGTATTGAGTTTTGGATGGGTTTTGGTGATCGCTACCTCAATTATTTTAATGTGATGCGTGATATCGGTTTGTTAAATCCAGCGCCGCTGACCTTGCAAGATGGTACGGTGGTTAAGCCGTTACAGGTGTTAAAAGCCATGTTGCCCGATCCCACTTCGTTGGCTCCGGGCTATACTGGCCTGACTTGTATTGGTACTTGGGTGCAAGGCAAAAAAGATGGTCAAGCACGCAGCGTATTTATCTACAACCATGCTGATCATCAAGTGGCCTATCAGGATGTCGAGCATCAAGCGATTGCTTACACCACCGGTGTGCCTGCCATCACCGCTGCGCTACAGTTTTTCCGTGGCGAATGGGCACAGCCTGGGGTCTTTAACATGGAGCAGTTGAATCCGGATCCTTTCCTAGAAACCATGCCTACGCTTGGTCTCAACTGGAATGTGATGGAACTTGAACCAGGTCAGCCGGATATTCAAATTTTGCCATAAGCGATATCCAAACAGTTATAACTTCCAACAGCTATATCCATAATGGTTATGGCTGTTTTTCCATTTTGGCTACCGTTGAGCCGCGATGGAAATCGCGTAGCAAATAGGAACTGATATGCAAAAAAATCAATTAAAAACCCCATACTTCATGATTGATGAAGCCAAACTGATCGCTAACCTTGAAATCGCCAAGCATCTGAAGCAGATCTCTGGTGTGAAGATGGTGTTGGCGCTGAAGTGTTTTTCAACTTGGGGGGTGTTTGACATCATCAAACCTTATCTTGATGGCACCACCAGCTCAGGCCCGTTTGAAGTGAAATTGGGCTATGAAACATTTGGTGGTGAAACCCATGCTTATTCAGTGGGTTACAGTGAAGATGATGTTAAAGAAGTGGTTGATATCTGCGATAAGATGATCTTCAACTCACAATCTCAACTGGCGGCTTACCGCCATTTAGTGGAAGGTAAAGCATCACTGGGTTTACGTATCAATCCGGGAGTGAGCTATGCAGGCCAAGATTTAGCCAACCCAGCGCGTCAGTTTTCCCGCCTTGGTGTGCAAGCGGATCATATTGATGAAAATGTATTTGCCAGCATTGATGGCGTAATGTTCCACATGAATTGTGAAAACAAAGATGTGGATGCCTTTATTGGGCTACTGGATGCGATTTCACAACGTTTTGGTCACTACCTGGATAAGTTAGATTGGGTCAGCCTGGGTGGCGGAGTATTCTTTACTTGGCCGGGTTACGATGTGGATAAATTAGGCGCGGCACTCAAAGCGTTTGCAGAGCGTCATGCGGTACAGCTGTATTTGGAGCCGGGTGAAGCAGTGATCACCAAGACCACCGATCTGGTAGTGACCGTGGTGGATATTGTTGAAAATGGTATGCAAACTGCGATCGTGGATTCAGCGACCGAAGCACACCGCTTAGATACCCTGATTTATAAAGAGCCAGCCTCCGTACTGGAAGCCAGTGAACAAGGTCAATATGAATATGTGATCGGCTCTTGCTCTTGTTTAGCCGGTGATCAGTTCTGTGTGGCTAAGTTTGATCAACCATTAACCGTTGGCCAGAAACTGCACATTCTGGATAGTGCCGGTTATACCATGGTTAAACTCAACTGGTTCAACGGGCTTAAAATGCCTGCGGTTTATTGTGAGCGCCAAAATGGTGAGATTGAGCCAATTAACCAGTTTGGTTATGAGGATTTCAAACGCACCTTATCTTTGTGGTCGATTAAATAGGTTAATTTAAATCGCTTAGTCGATGATGAAAAGAGATCGGCAAGTGAGCTATGGCTGGCTTGCTGTGATTATCGGTCAGCTTACTCGCCAATAGCCGTGATGAATCACGGCTATTTTATCGTGCTATACCCTTACGACTATTTAGCCAGCGTGGTGAAGATAGTCCACTCAAGCAGTGGTTCATCCTGATTACCGACCACGGTCGCAACCACGCGACGGTTACGCGCTTGGCTCACCTCATCGTCACCTTCAGCAGCTAACACACTATTGCCGTAGCCAACGATTTTAATTCGCTTGGTGCTAACCCCATCACTGATCAACTGATCACGCACCGCTTCTGCTCGCTGTTTAGATAAGGCTAAATTATGGGCTTGGCTACCCAGTTGACTGGCATAGCCTTGCAGTTCAATCGATGTGGTCGGGTAGGCTTGCAAAAAATCCGCCATTTCGCGTATCTGACTTAAAAATACCGCCTCGATGCCTGGAGAGTTATTGGCAAACAGAATATATAGTTGTTTGGTGTGTGATGTATTGACCATGCTGCCACAACCATGATTATCGATCTCAGAGCCCTCTGGAGTATCAGGACAGCGATCGCGCGCATTAATGACACCATCATCGTCATCATCTTGCAGATCGGCAACTTGATTGGCGAGCGGAATGGGCAGATAAGCGAACTCATCCTGTTGATTTTGCAGATCTGGATTGGCAAATGCAGCCGTTGTCACACTACAAGACAGCACTAGGGCAACTGTGCTGACAAATTGTGTTACGGGCGATGATGTAATTGACATATTAGTACTCCACCTTAACGGTCCATTCCTGAGGAATATCAACGCGCAAAGCATCCAGTAAGTTACCGGTTGCGTTCATTAAACGATATTTGGCGTATTGCTCGGCGTATTTGGCATCCAGATAACCTTTGCGCGCTTCAAACAGTTCATTTTCGGTGTTAAGTAGATCGAGCAAGGTACGCTGGCTGATTTGGTACTGTTTACGATAAGCCACTACCGTTTTGGAGGTAGAGTCAACATGGTCGGCGAGAAACTCTTTCTGTTGTAGAGTGAGATCCAATGCACTCCATGCTAAACGGAAGCCTTCTTCCACCATGCGAAAGGTTTTTTCGCGTAAGTCTTTGGAGCGGTTCATTTGATAAGCGGCGCTTTTGCTGCGATCGCTGTCACTACCACCGTTATAGAGGTTATAGCGTAGGCGCAGCATGGCGGTTAATTCATCGCTGCTGCCGGTGATGCCATCGGCATCATTACGCCAACGTTGAGCGGCTTCCAAGGAAAGGGTTGGGTAGTAGGGGCCTCTCGATTGCTTGTATTGGAAGCGTGCCGCGTCGGTATCGGCCTGTGCTACTTTGATCACGGGATGATTGTCTTGTGCATGCTGTAACCCTTTTTCTAAGGTTAGTGGGAGCGCATCTTCATCTGCCCGTGGATATTCGAGCCCCAGAGGCTCTTGGCCGACGATACGGCGAAATTGGGTATGAGTATCAAACAGGTTATTTTGTGCAGCCAGTAAGTTACCGTGCGCTTTGGCTAAACGAGCTTCCACTTGCGTCACATCGGCAGTTGAACCAATACCAGCATCGGCGCGTTTTTTAATATCCCGATAGATGTCTTTATGAATCGCAAGATTTTTTTCCGAGAGCGTCAAAATTTCATAGGCTTGAGTGGCATCGAGATAAATTTTGGTCACTTCCAGTGCCATGTCTGAGGCATCGGCCAATAATTGGAATCGATCTGCTTCCGCTTCGGCAGCGGTTCTATCCATATCATTGAGGGTGGCTGCGCCATCCCAAATCAGTTGAGTCAGCGTTAAGGAGGCGTCTTTACGCGTTAAATCGGTACTTTTATTGCCACTCGATTGCGCCGGATTAATGCCTTCGTAGCCAATACCCGCATCAAGATCCAGTTTGGGAAGATAGGCACCTGATGAGGCTTTGGCATCATATAACCGACTTTTAAACTGATTAAATGATCCCTTTAACTCCGGATTGGAGGCAAGGGTGATGGCGACGGCTTGTTCTAATGTTTGCGCAGCAACCGAACTGCTTAAGGCTATCGCCAGTGCAATCACTGTTAATGGTAATCCTTTCAAAAGAACGCTCTCCCAATGTTAGCCGCTACTTTGAGCGGCTTTTCGTTCAATTCAGAGTCATCATCAGGTAATAAAACGCGCCAGTCGTGATGTTGGCTGATGTCTCTGGTGAAATGTGCATAGCTGTTATGGTGTAAACAAAACAATATCAATTGGTTGTAAAAGTGTAATTCCAAAGTGCTATAAGATCCAATTTGTAAATATTGTTGCATTAAGTTTGATGGTAATTGTGATGTTTGGTGTGTTTTGGGTGAGGGTGTGTTGATTGATTACGCACTTGATGGAGAGGATGAACGAGAATATTGTGGGCCAGCGAATGGTGCTGTCATTGAGAGTGTCGCGGCGAACGACTCTCTCAGAGGGGATGATGCAGGGCAGAAGGTGATTGATCGTTACCGTTCTCTGCGCATTGCAGATCATCACCGCTAACGATATTGGTGAAACAGATAGGGTAACCGTTGTTGTTTTTGCTCAACAGTGAGTTTAGTGACTCTGGCAAGGTTAATCTTTGCTGCGATAGATACGATCAAAGTTGGTCGCATTCCAGCCGATCATCAAGCGATCACCAATTTTCAGCACCGGAAGACTGCGTGCGCCTAGCGCATCGAGTTCTTTGCGGCCACGCTCCATTTTGGCGTTACATAAGCGATATGCAATGCCTTTTGAGTCTAAATAACGCTGAGCATCTTTGCAGTGTGGGCATTTATCTTTAATGTACAAAACCACGCGTTTCATTGAACTCTCTCATCAAGCAAAAGGGCGCAAAGTGTAGCGAGAGTTACTTACGGATGCAAATCTCAGCTGATTTGCAGATACGCTGTTCACCGCTAAAGATGATTGTTAGCCAGAAATTGAGTAAACTTGCCGACCTTTTTGATCCATCGTCAAACTGAGCGCGTGAAATGAGTATTCATCCTGCATTAAAATACATTCAAGGCTATCCACCACATCTGGTAGAGCAAGTTGCCCAACTGATCGAAAGTGGCAAATTGGTGGCCTGGTTCGAGCAGCGCTACCCAGAGCGGCATGTGATTCAGAGTGAAAAAGCGCTGTTTGATTTCACTATGGCGCTCAAAAATCAGTATATGAAGAAAACAGCACCGCTCAGTAAAGTGGTGTATGACGGAAAAATACACCTGATCAACAATGCGCTCGGTCTACACAGTTATGTGTCGCGGCTGCATGGCAGTAAGCTTAAAGCGAAAAATGAGATCCGAATTGCCAGTGTGTTTAAACAAGCCCCTGAACCATTACTGCGTATGTTAGTGGTGCATGAATTGGCTCACTTAAAAGAAAAAGAACACAATAAAGCGTTTTATCAACTTTGTTGCCATATGGAGCCGAATTATCACCAGTTAGAACTGGATGCTCGATTATTTATGATAGTGACCGAGCTGAAAGCTGGCAAAGTCTGAGTATTCTTGCGCGCCGAAAAATCTACTCTCTACCGATAACAGTAAGTTAAGCAGCCCTATGACTATGAAAAAATCCGCTCACCCCAAACGCTCATTGGCTCAGCCGACGGTACAGCGAATTAAACATCCTTCGCCACCCAGCCAGCAACCAGCCGCTCCAGTGAAGTCGGGCTTACATCCACGTAATCGCCACCGTGGTCAATATGATTTCCAAGCTTTGAGCAAAGTGGTACCCGAGCTCACGACGCACATGATCAAAAATCCCCATGGTCAGTGGACTATTGATTTTGCTGATCCGCTGGCGGTAAAACGGCTGAATAAAGCGTTACTTGCTTTGCATTACAGCGTCACTTATTGGGATATTCCAGCCGGCTTTTTGTGCCCACCGATCCCTGGTCGAGCGGATTATATTCATCGCATTGCCGATTTATTACAGCGTGACAACCCGCAGTTAAAGCCAGCCCAAGTCACCGCGTTGGATATTGGGGTGGGTGCCAATTGTATTTATCCAATTATCGGTGTGGCTGAATATGGTTGGCGCTGGGTTGGCAGCGATATTGATCCTGTCTCGATTAAACAGGCGAATGTGATTGCCCGCAGTAATCCATCACTACACGGCAACATTGAGTGTCGGCTACAAACGGATCCGCAACGTATTTTTGAGGGTGTGATCCGCACCGGTGAGCGCTATACGCTGACTACTTGTAATCCGCCATTTCATGCTTCATTGGCGCAAGCAGAGCAAGGTACGCGGCGTAAACAGCATAATTTACAGAACAATCGCCGCAAAAAAGGCCAGCCAATCGGCAGCGCTGCTATTGCAAAAGGACATGGAACAGCAAGCGCGACCTTAAACTTTGGTGGTCAAAAAGCAGAATTATGGTGTCCGGGTGGCGAAGCGGCATTTATTGGCAAGATGGCCATGGAAAGTCGTGATTTTGCTTCGCAGGTGCTGTGGTTTAGCTGTTTGATCTCGAAAGGCGATAATGTACGCGGTATGCAAAAACAGCTTGAAAAACTAGGCGCTCAGGCGATACAGATCATCGAGATGGCACAAGGCCAGAAAATCAGCCGCTTTATCGCGTGGAGCTTTCAAAATGCTGAGCAACGCAAGCTGTGGTGGCAAACAACGTGCTAAACTGTTGGTAACCCAAATCGGGCCCGCCCGCCATAGACTCAATCTGTTCCAAGATTCAACAGAAGGAGAGGCAAGATGAGAATCGAAGATGTTCCACTCTATGCGCCCTGCCAACCACATTGGTTATGCGTACCTTTTATGAGCGTGTTTACGCTGCTACTGTTGATTGGACTCGGTTTTTTTATTCGAATTATTTACCGCGAATATCAAAAAATTCAGCGCGCAAGCAAGGTTCGCCGCCTGCGCCGTACTCCTTATCGAGATCGTAAAGGTAGCGGTCGGCCAACCAATATTAAATAAGTAATGAATATTAAGTAAAGATTAAGAGAGCGAGGCCAGTAGTGCTTGGTATTTCTGCTCTAACGCAGGATTACCGGCGCGCTTTTCCAGTTCAATCAATAATCGAAGAGAGGCTTTTTGGTAGCCATAACGTTGATTTAAGGTCATTAAACGTAAGCGAGCAGGGGCATAATCACCTGCTTCAATTTCCATTTTAGACAGCTGTAAGATAGAGCGCAGTCGACTGGGTTCGTGGTCAATCGCCCGCTTAAAATAGTCGCGCGCTTGTTCAGGCTTGCCTGCTTTTAAGGCGCACAATCCGGCATTTTCATAACTGGCGGAGATCAGATAATAATAAGGTTGTTCGACCGCGCGGCGAAAGTATTCATCGGCCGCATCATACTCGGCTTGTTTGCAGGAAAAGGTACCAAAATTATTGAGCACGTTGCCATTTTTAGGGTGTTGGCTCAATGCCGTACGATACATTTTTCGCGCCGCATCATTTTCTCCTACCGCTTCAAAATAGTGCGCCATCGAAAGTTGCGCGCGGTAGTAGCTTGGCGCATGTTGTAGTGCTTTTTCTAAGTTTTCCCGCGCTTTGAGCATGTTACCATTGTCTAAATAACCTAGACCGAGCGCGATGCGCGCTTCGGCCATTTCGCTAGGATCGCTTTGTAGAGTAGGCTGCGCGGTTTCGGTGACTGTCACACAGCCATTGAGCGCAAATAGCACGCCAAATAGTAACCTTTTGTTCATACACCCCTCCTTTGGACGCCACAATAATAGGCAATTCGCTTGCAAGGCCGAGCAATGTGGATGAAGTCTGCGAGTCAGTTGGCAAATAAAGGCGATGCCTAGCTGGTAAGTACGGGGGCATATTTGTTTGCAGCCGAAGACGCGCTTCGCGCTGCAAAAGGCCGCATGGCGCGGCCAGCATGATTATTCACCCTTGGTGAAGTTGGCTTCGCTAAATTGCTCGAGATCGTATGGCGTTTGCTGATAAACGCAATAGTTGAGCCAATTGGCAAACAATAAATGGCCGTGGCTACGCCAACTGGCACAAGGTTTATTATCTGGATTGTCATTGGGGTAGTAGTTGATTGGCAGTGCTGGGCTGAGCCCCGCGCCTAAATCGCGCACATACTCATGGTGTAGCGTCAAAGCATCATATTCCGGATGCCCAGTCACAAACACATTACGCTTATCTTTGGTAGCGGCCAGATAGACGCCCGCCACGTCAGAGGAGGCAAGAATATCAAGGTCAGTATGTTGTGCTAAATAATCAGCGGCAAAGTCGGCATAGCGTGAGTGGGGTGCTAAAAAGCAATCATCAAACCCACGTAGTAGTGAATGAAAGGGTTGATGAGTGGTGTGGTAGTAGACGCCAGATAATTTCTCTTCACGAGTGCGTTTTGGCAAGTTATACAGCAGCTTTAATCCTGCTTGTGCTGCCCAGCAGATATACAGTGTCGAGGTGACATGGTTTTTTGCCCAACTCATGATGTGCTGCAGATGATCCCAATAAGCAACATCTTCAAATTGCACTAAACCGAGTGGCGCCCCCGTAATGATCAATCCATCGAAATTGCGTGTTTTGACCAGTTCAAATTGGCGATAAAAAGTATTGAGATGTTGCTCTGGGGTATTTTTACTCGGCCGATCATCAATGCGCAGCAGCTCGATATCAATCTGTAATGGCGAGTTAGACAACAGGCGTAAAAACTGAGTTTCCGTCTCAATTTTTTTCGGCATCAAGTTTAACAGTAAGACTTTGAGTGGACGGATCTCTTGTGTCGCAGCCCGTGATTCCGACATCACGAAAATGTTTTCGGCACGTAATACATCACTGGCTGGTAATTGGTCGGGGATTTTAATCGGCACGGCTTTCTCCCTAAGCGTGGCTTTAGACGTCTAAACATCTAGACTTATAACTCAGTCAAAAATGATTGTCGATAGGAAATTAATCCAGTGAGCCAAATCAGTGAAACGGAATGGAAAGTTTTAAAGCGGTGAGACACTACCGTAACGACGGTTGGATAAGCCGACCGTCGTTAGGCTCCCGTATTGTCGTTAGCAACTTGTATTAATGTGCAACAGGAGTGTTAGGCTGACGATCGCGCTGCAGTAGGTAATAAGCGATAGCGCCCCATAATGCCGCTTGCAGCCATAATAGAGTCCATTGCGGTGCAATGGTTGACCAATTCGCCGCCATTTGGTTTAAGCCGAGAAAGCCTTGGATCGCTGGAGTGCTGGGAAAGCCGTTAGCTAACCACAATAGTGGTGAGGGGATCATTTCTACTGGCCAGATAAAACCAGCGGTAAAGATCAGCGGCATTGAGCTGATTAATACCACCAAGGTGACGAGTTCACGTCTTGGTGTGAGCGCGCCTAATGCGATCCCGACAAAACTGCTGGTGAGCAAAAAGGGCAACAATAAACTCAAGAGATCAGGGATCGCAGCGAAGCGATGGATGCCATGTTGTTCAAAACTGGCTCCGAAGTAGTACAGGCTCAGTAAATAGTAGATGGCGACCAATACTAAGCTACGCACCAACAGTAATTTTGCCGTCGAGACTCGGCTCCAGTAACCGTGACCTTGTTTTTGACTCCCGACCATCAAACCGGCGGCCATCACCAAGGTTTGTTGTAGGATCAAGACAAAAACGGCAGGTACCACGTAATCAACATAACCTAACCGCGGGTTAAAGGTTGGTTTTAGGTTAGTGCTGGTGGGTGAAAAATGTTGGCTGACAAACGCCATGGGTTCACCTTCAACCAGCAAACGGCTGACTTTGGTGTGCGCGGCTAAGGTGCCACCTGCCTGCGCTAAGCCTTCGACAATCGTGCCATACACCAAAAAGTAGGAAGCATCTCCCGCATAGGCAAGAGTTGGGCTTTTGCCGAGTAATAGATCGCGGTAAAAGTGCTCAGGGATGACCAGTATGCCAGCCACTTGTTTGGCTAAAAAAGCTTGTTTAGCTTGCGTGATGGTGTGATCGCGGCGAACAATCTTGACCTGTGGCGTGGCATCAACCATACGTTCAAACTGGTAACTTGTTTGACTCTTATCAAGATTGACCACCGAGATACTCTGCTCGCGTGGGACTTGTTGTGCGTAAGGCAGCGGATAGAGGAATGAATAAAACACCACACCACCAAACACGGTGATCACTACCACAGGGTTGGTTAATAGCGCTTTCAGCTCCGCTCTTAGCAGCTCAAATAGCGTCATAATGCGGCTCCAGTTTCACGGGCTAAATGTTTACGGATCAGCAGTAGGGTTATCCCGAGAGGAAAAAGGTATCCCCACATATTGCTCAACGGCTGTAGCGAAGTGAGCGCATCAAGTCCATAACTGACTTGATTGACCTGTACTTCAATGTAATGACTGATGGGCAACAAATTGCGCCACAGGTGAGCAAACGGACTCATGTCACTAGCCGGAAAAGTAATCCCCATAAACGCGAAACTGGGGGCGGTGAATGCACCGGCAAAGCTCATCGCGCGAGCGGGATCTAAAGTTAGGAAGTAAAAAAATGCTGCCATGATCACACAAGCCATAACGGTGATCGCTTGAGCAATCAATAACACGCCAAAATGGCCAAACATTGGCCAGTCGAGCACATCATAAAACCAGATCAAAAATCCCACCCCCTGCAACAGGAAAATGGGCAAGTAGGGTAATAGGGTGCGACTTAACTGACGTAACGGCGCATCTGCCAGCCATTTTTGCAAACCGTAATGGCGATAGTTGGCCGCCAGAATCAAAATGGTGCTGACCACGATTGAGATTTGCCACAATGCGGGCACAATCGCACTGACTAAGAATTGTGCATAGTGATTGTTTTGGTTAAATAGGGGCGTGATTTGGGTGCGTATTGGCACTGCGCGCCCCATTGCGGCGAGAGTGGTTTGGCTGTGACTGGTGAGATTTTTCATCACCTCCACCTGCGCATTAAAAGTGCTTTGTGCTTGTACTACGGCGCTATTGACCAGCTTGCCGACCAAGATCATTTGGCTATTGTAAAAGGTGGTCACGGCAGGCTGCTGCTGACGATAAATCGACTTGTCGAATTGTGCTGGGATCACCATATAACCATAGATTTGGCTACTGCGTAGCGCATGGCTGGCCTCAGTGATGCTTGGATAATGGTCAAATACCTGCAGTGTTGCAGTGGCATCCACTTCTCGGATTAATTGGCGCGACAGTTGACTGTGTGATAAATCCACCACCCCAAAGGGTAAATCACGGGCGATGCCTTGTGAAAAAATCCACCAAATCAAGGCTGCCAATAGCAGCGGTACCCAAGTTAAGCAGGAGAGTAGCCATTTATCGTGACGCAGTAACGTCCACTGTGCGGGGATCATTGCTTTCATGCTACAGCTTAACCACCAAGCTCATGCCCATGCGCAAATCTTTATTTGGGGTCAGCGGGCGCGCTTCGACTTCAAAAGTGCGCAGATCAAAGCCTTGGCTGGCATCGGTCGAGCGCCAAGTTGCAAAATCACCCATCACCGCCACATGTGTCACTTTAAAAGGGAGGCTGATGTCTAATGCAGGTAGATAAGCATCAAACTGAGTCCCTTTCGTGAAGTGTTTAAGCCGATCTTCACGTACATTAAACACCGCCCAAGAGTCCTGAGTATCGATGACGGTAACCACAGGAAATCCTTGGGGAGCCAGCTCACCGCTGTGCATCAATACTTGCGCTACCTCACCGCTAAACCAACTGTGAATGGTGGTATCGGCTGCATAAGCTTGCACTTCAGCGACCGCTCCAGCAGCCATGCGCGCTTTTTCTAACGCCGCTTGCTTGGTTTCTTCTCGCGCCCCTTCTTGAGCCAGTTGATAGAGCTGTAACGCAGCACTGGCGGTATATTTGGCTGCTTGTGATTGGGTCTGTGCTTCATCCCGTTTTTGCTCAGCTACTACGCCATCTTGGTAAAGACGATTGATCCGTAAATAGGTTTTTTCGGCTAAATCGGCGGCTGCTTTAGCGGTTAGCCATTGATCGTGCGCGGCTTGAATTTGCTGCCCGCGTGACCCTTTCTCCGCTTCTTGCGCCAGTGCGCCAGCGGCTTTTTGCCCAGCGATCGCTTGTTCTAATTTGGCATCAATTTCTGGGCTTAGCAGAGTAAAAATCAATTGGCCTTTTTCGATTTGATCGCCTTTACGTACCATCACTTGATCAATTCGTCCTGGTACTTTGGAGGAGATGCTGTACTGCTGAGATTCAATCTGACCTTGTAATATCAGCGGTTGTGGTTGATAGGCCTGATAAAAGCGATAGCCAACCCAACCGACAACAACGACAGCACTAAGGGTGATTAAGGTAGTTTTGACCGTTTTCATGGTGGTTCCTTTTACTTAGCAGTGACGTGTTGTGGCAGTGATGTAATAGGAACTGCCGATTGATGATAGGTTGAAAAACTGCCCATCTCGCTTGAGAGCGCTAACAGTTTGTTGAGTGAAATAAGGTAGTTAAAACTGGCCCATGATTGCTGGGTGCGTATGCTGGCTAGATAAAGCTCAGCATCCACCACTTCTAGCGAAGTGGATAAACCTTGCTTGAATGCCGTTTGGCGTAAACGCAGATTTTCTTGCGCCAAATTAAGACTAGAGTTGAGACCAGCGACTTCTTCAAGCGCTTGTTCTGCTTGCAGATAGGTTTTCTCCACCAACACGCTAAGATCTTGTCTCGCCTGTGCTTTTAAATAGCGTACTTGATTGAGCGCACTATTGGCGGCTTTAACTTGTTGACTACGGCCAGTATTTTCAATCAGCGGAATGCTGACTCCAACGCCAACTAGCCAATCGGGTTTCAGTTGGCTGGCGAGCGAATCGCTCTCATGCAAACTGTAATCGCCATATAGGTAGACTTCAGGATAGTATTTGCCTTGTTCGGCCTTAATTAGACTACTGGCTTGCTGCTCTTTGGCATCGAGCAAATCTAAACCTGGGTAGGTATTGAGTGTCTGGTCAATAAACGCGTGCAGCGGTGGTAGATGGGGGTTAATAAACAGTTGCTGATTAGGCTCTACGGTTTGGTCTGCCCCTAAAATTTGGGTGAGGGCGCTTTGTGCAATGGCTAATGTTTTCTGAGCTTTTTTGCGCTCAACACTGGCTTTATCCAGTGATGCCTCGGCTTGCAACCGTTCTACACGGGCAATTTGTCCTTGCTGCTCAAGCTTTAATGCGTTGTCACGATGTTGGGCCAGCCCTTGTTCTACTGCTTTATGGGTGGCTAACACTTCTTTAGCAAGTACCACACTGAAGTAATATTTGGCTAAATCTTCATATCGCGCTTGTACTTCCATGGCTAATTGACTTTGTGCTTCATGCTCGCGACCTGCTGCGGCATCTTGCGCTGCGCTGATCCGGCCACCGGTAAAAATCGGCCAAATGGCACGAATTGAGGAAGTAAAAATATCGCGCTCAGTGATGGTTGACTTAATTGAGCCTAAGCTAGCCAGCGAGGGTGGCAATGCATGCCCAGTACTCTCAAACAACTGTTGGCCGGAAAGCGTGACATTTTGATCCAGGCGTATCAGATTCGCTCCCAGCGTGAGCGACGGTAAGTTGAGATTGTCGGTCGCCTGTTTTAAATGGGTGTAACGTTCAACATTGGCTCTTTGCGCGGCGAGTGAATTATTTTGTTGTTGCAGCACTCCCCAAGCTTCTTGAAATGAGAGCGATGCCGCCTGGGCCGTTGGTATACACAGCAAGGAGTAGACCATTAGAGAAAGAAATTTCACTTTCATGGTGAGCTCGACAGAATAAATTTAGAGCCAATGCTCTATTTTTTGGTCGCCGAAGTCAAACAAAGAGTTAACCACGACCTTAGAAAAACCGACTTAACCATCGCTTAGGTTCTAACTGTAGTTGCTACTTAAAGAGTCTCTACAGTTCTGTGCAATAGCCTTTAAATTTATGGTGGCTTGGTGAGAAATAACGTTAACAATACGGGTAGTTAGGGCAATGGTAATCAGCACGCCAAACTAATTTGCGGCTTCCCTGCATCGTGGTGAGTAGGTCTTTGCCTAGCATCTGAGGGAAAGCAAATAACACGCGCATTTCATCATGAGCTTTCGATTCCATTTCATAAGCTCTTACCCGAGTGAATGTCGAGAGTAGATGATCACTTAACATGTCTTTAGATAGACAAATTCCCAAAGTATCTCTTTTCATCTTACGACTCCTTGTCACATGTTGTTGGTAAATTGGCTACCAAAGGGGCATTCGGGATTGGGTATGATGGTATCCAAGTAACACTTTATGAATTGTAGATTAATTATACTCACTAAATGGTGCCAATGTGGCCGCTAAGCGGAGATTTGTTGTGACAGGCACCATAAAACGTTTTTTTTATGGTTTATTGCATATTTTGTTGTTTATTATCAGTTGGTTGCTGGCCATCTTGTAAGGTGGAAAAATCAAGCGCGGCCAATTGTATGATGTACTAACGTGCAAAACTATGAATTAAAAAAGCCATCGCTCTCACTCATACGTTTGGTTATCTGGCGCATATTCTTAATGCTAAATAATTGGATGCCGATCCGAGTTATGGTACGGTGAGCGTCAAAATCTACAGACCTAATTTGGGTGTTGTGTAATAAAATCCAAACCCATCAACAGTGATCTCAGTATCTATTAGACGTATTGCATAATGCAATCTAAAGTTTAAGTCGATTATAGCTAGCGAATGAGGATCGACAGATGCTGTGGAATATTGGTTTAGTCGCTGTGTTCGGTATGGTTTTAGGGATCAATTTTGGTGTTAACGCGCAAGCCCAAGGCTTAGAATCATTAACCTACTACACCGAAAATTATCCACCGATGAATTTTGTGCAGGGTGATAAACCCGCTGGGATTGCAGTTGAATTGCTGCAACAAGCGGCAGTCGCCATGCATACTCAGATCAGCGCTGAGCAAATTTTAGTGCAACCTTGGCCACGATCTTATCGGACATCGTTGTTAAAATCCGACGGTGTACTTTTTTCGACCACTCGCACAGCTCATCGTGAAAATTTATTCAACTGGGTCGGCCCGATTGCCGATATTAAAGTAGCGGTGTTGGCACGCAAATCGAGTCAAATTAAAGTCAACGATCCGATGGAACTAGGTCAATACCGGATTGGTGTTTTACGTGATGATATTGGTGAGCAGCAACTGCTTCAGTTGGGAGTGCCAAGAGAGTCGATGGTGGAAGGGACTTCCGTCAGCGCGTTGGCCGAGCAATTACTGAAAAAGCGCATTGATTTGCTGGCCTATGATGAGCGAACCGCATTTTGGTGGATGAGCCAAAAGAACTATCCGTTGGAAGAGTTTGAAACGGTGTACATTTTAATGCAAGGTTCACTGTATTACGCATTTAACAAAAATATCGAGCAGTCAGTATTGGATGATTTACAAAAAGGCATTGAACTGATCAAAAACAGTGTTGATGAAAATGGCATAAATCGATATCAAGCCATACTGGACAAGTATGAATAACCATCCTGAGAAGATGTGAAAATTATGAGTAACCCAAGTAGTACAATTTTAACCGAAAGCGGTACCAACGAATTAGAAATCATTGAATTTCATTTAGAAAAAGTATTTCCTGACGGGCGCACCAAAACCTGTTACTACGGGATCAACGTCGCCAAAGTGCGCGAGGTGATCCGAGTGCCGGACACCACCGATTATCCTAATGCTCAGCCGCATATGGTCGGGGTATTCTCTTCGCGCGAAATTTTAACCCCGCTGG
Source organism: Vibrio chanodichtyis (assembly GCF_028863985.1). Taxonomy (NCBI): domain Bacteria; kingdom Pseudomonadati; phylum Pseudomonadota; class Gammaproteobacteria; order Vibrionales; family Vibrionaceae; genus Vibrio; species Vibrio chanodichtyis. The sequence goes on from NZ_JARBFT010000001.1 coordinate 467,729, forward strand.
TCGATTTAGCAGGATGGCTCGGCGTACCAACCTCGGACGATATCAGTAAAAAATACGTTATCGTCACCGACTTCAACCGGATGACCAATGGCTTCCTAATTGACAGTATTAGCCGTATCCATCGTATTTCTTGGAATGATGTGGAATCACCAAGTCAGTTCCTTGAAGCAGGTGAGCAAGACTGCGTGGTCGCCGTCGTACGTCAAGATCATAAATTGATCATGATCCTTGATTTCGAAAAAATCATTGCCGACATTAACCCAGAATTAAGTATGGAAAAATACGATGTTACGCTGGATAAAAAAGTCGACTTAAATCAGCGTATGGTGACAAAACGTAATGCCAAAACGGTGATGGTGGTGGATGACTCGGCTTTTATCCGCAGCCTAATCCAAGATACTTTGAGCTCGGCGGGCTATAACATTATTGCGTGCAAAGATGGTGGTGAAGCATTTGAAAAGATGATGGAGCTCAAACAGGTAGCAAAAGCGGAAAATGTCGCCATCACGGAACTGGTCGATGCGCTGGTTACTGACGTTGAAATGCCACGGATGGATGGCATGCACTTAGTGAAACTGCTGCGTGATGACGAAACCTATCTTTCGATGCCGATTATTATGTTCTCATCGCTGATGAGTGATGATAACCGAGCCAAAGCATTATCTCTTGGCGCTAATGACACCATCACTAAGCCGGAAATTGGCCGTATGGTATCAATGATGGATAAATACATTTTTAGTGTGTAAATCAGTTAAGGCGGGGTTGCTCCGCCTTTCTGTTTTACTTTTGCCACCTCAATCCCCGCGATATTGATTCTGGTTTAACTGACCTATGTTTGAAATATTCCTCGTTGTCATACTGCTCGTCGTGTTTTTTTTGGTTATCCAGAAGTATGTGATCCGTGCAGATACTCACCAAGAGTATGCTTATAAAAAGAAAGGGCCATTGCTCAATATGCAAGAGGGGGCTTTGTACAATGCGCTGGTGAGCGCCGTGGGGGAACATGGCGTGGTGCTGGCAAAAGTCAATATGGCCAATGTTATCACCCCACATAATATTGCCAGTAAGAAGCATTGGTTCATTGCTTATCATAAAATCTCAAAAAACTATTTTGATTTTTTAGTGTGTGATGCTCGAACGTTAGAGCCAAGAGTGGCGATTGAACTGGATGATGGCAAACAGCTACAAAAGGGCAAAGTTGAACGGGAGAAATTGCTACTGCACGTCTGTAAATCCGCCAATATTCCACTAATTGGTACTAATATTCGGATGAGCTATCAAGTGAGCAAATTACGCCGTCTATTAGCCGCCCATATCGACTTGATTCAAGCCGATCAAGAAGTTCGATTTTGTAAGCGTTGTGGCAGCCCAATGGTGATTAAAGTCGCCACACAAGGTGAATACCGTGGGCGACGGTTTTTTACCTGCAGTCGTCAACCCCATTGCCCTTATACAGAAAACTACAATGTGGTGTATGAATTTGAAGAGGAAAGCCAAGCAGATAATCGCTAATCACAGCAGCGGTTGGTGGGCGACCTCAGTTTGCGGATGGTTTGTCTCTGCATGAGCGGTGATCGGTTTACAGAGCCGAACCTGATTTCTACCAGCCTGTTTAGCTCGATAAAGCTCAATATCGGCTAATTTGAGCAGATCATTGAGTTGATCGCCGAGCTGATATTCACACACCCCAATACTAATCGTCACTTGTATCGGTTGGCTCTCGGCAGCGAACGAGTGCAGGCTAACCATAGCTCGCAGCCGTTCACTGACTCGCTCAGCTTGCTCAAGTGATTGATCAAATAGCGTGACACAAAATTCTTCGCCGCCGATCCGATACAGATTATTGTCCCCCACCATTTGGGCGAGTAAATCCGAGGTTTCGACCAAGACTTTATCGCCAGTATCATGCCCATATTGATCATTGATCGCTTTAAAAAAATCTAAGTCAATGACCAGCAAACAGAGCGAGGTTTGCTGATTAAATTGCTCAAAATGTTGGAAAGAGGTGTTCAGAGACAGGCGATTATGTGCGCCAGTCAGAGGATCCCGTGAGGCAAGATAGAGTAGGGAATCTTCAATTTTGCGCCGGTTTTGCTCATAGACATGGGCGACCACCCAAAGACCAATATAAGCAAAAGTTAAATGCAGCAGAACCGATCCATAAATCAATGGTTCCAACCTCGATTGCCAATAAACAATCGCACCTTGAAATACAAAAAACACGCTACAGGTCAAAAAGGCAAAGTGGGTTGAGGTAAAAATATAAAATAAGATCGGAACAAAACAGCTCCAAACATACACTCCCATCGCTAATGGTTTGATGTAGGTAGCAAATAGCGTTGTGCCAGTAAGGAGCAGGAGATAAAGGTTTACTTGACTTGAAGTATGGATCCGTCGTTTGGTCTGTAGATAGATATAAAAAGAAGACAAAGCGCAGATCATTTCGAGTAAGGCAAGTTCAATTTGTTTAAATTGCCATAAATTTAATAAGGCCATGGATAGAGCAATTAATGCCCAAAAAAAACTTAAGCCGCATAACACCGAAGCTCGTAACGTTTGTGTATTATCGAATAACCTAGCGTCCATGCGACGACCCTCTCTGGGGCTAAATATAAGCATTGATGTGTATATTACAGTGTTACTTTGCGGGGTCAATATCATTCTTGAACGCGTATCACAAAATTAGAGTTTGATCGACTTCTGCAAAACCAATGATCTTAAAGGTAGCCATGGTAAATCACCGTGGTGAGGGTAAAAAAACACCAAATTGATGAGAGAAAAGCCAACTGATTCAAAAACAAAGAAATTGAGCTTGCACACCACAAAATCTGCCGTTAATATCCACCTCGTTCTCAAGCGATGCGTCCGTGGCTCAGTTGGTTAGAGCACCACCTTGACATGGTGGGGGTCGGTGGTTCGAGTCCACTCGGACGCACCATTCCTTATCGAATGGTTATGCGAGAACAAAAATTTGGGTCCGTAGCTCAGTTGGTTAGAGTACTACCTTGACATGGTAGGGGTCGGCGATTCGAGTTCGCCCGGACCCACCAAATTTTAAACAAAGCCCGCTATTTTTAGCGGGCTTTGTTGTTTCTAGCGCTTACGCTCATCTTCGTTTTTCTCTCCTTGCTTACTCCTGCACTACATCAACTCAACACAACAATCCCAATTGGCAATGGGCTACAGTACGCTCCAATAACCAATTACTTGTACTGCTTATGAGTGATATGTGATTTGTTTTTATTATTGTGTGAGGAGTGATATTTTATTTTGTTATTAAAAATCACCACATTCCCATTATTAGCATTAATGATTTGATTTCATGCTGCCACTTTAGTTACTAAACATACGTCGTCTGTAGGGTAATTCTTACGTGCTTTTACGTTGACATGAAATATTTAAAAAATGACTATTTCACTTAGTGTTTTCGCTAAGAAATAATAAATTAAAATGATAAATACAAAAAAGAAATTGATTTCGATTATGGTCTTGTTTGCTCTGGCGGGCTGTAATCATGAATTCGTCGAGCCGGAGATTCCGCAAATTGATGGTAATGAAAATCCTAGTGTGGGTGGTGGCGAATTACCGGATATTGGGGTTGATGATCCGATTATCGCCGCTCAGCTCTCTTTAGATGGCAATCTAATGTTTGGTGGATCGGTATTGTGTAATGATTTGCCGGCCAATCAATTTGTGGTGGAACAAAAAAGCAGCGTTATTTGTACTGTTGAGGGAGACACTCTTGCTACCTTTACTACGCCTTTTATGGGTGAGCAGAGTGCATCTACGCATGTTAATCAGCGTGCGACTTCCTTTGAATTGTTGAAATTGACCAATGCCGATGAATATAAAGATTCCGCACTGCGCCAGAGTAATCTCCAAACCTTGATCAATAATATGGGTAATGTGCAGGGCAAAACTATTGAGCTTAATTTTGCTTCATCCAGAGATGCATTAACTTTTAAAAATTATCTTCAGCATTTAGATATGCCAAGTGCTGATTTTCAGCAACTGATTGTTGAAAAAGTCAGCAACGATAACCAAGTTGATAAGCAGCCATCAACCCATGTGCCTGATATTACCCCTTCGGTAACCACTGGAACCTCGAATGATTTAAACAGCAGTTTTGTCTCCGCCAATGCAGAAGAGAGTTTACAGTATCAACCGACGGAAGTGATTTTGAGCCAAGGTCGGCTACTCGATAGTGCTGGTCGTGCGGTGAATGGAATTGCGTACTTTAGTAATAATAGCCGTGGTGTCACTGGCGTCTCTCAATCTGGTCGTGCGATGGAAGATGGCGGTTTTGAGTTCTCGTGGGGAGATACGATCAGCTTTGCCATCGATACTTTTGAGCTTGGTAATTTGCGTGGTAACAAAACCACATTTCAATTGACGGAACTGGGCAGTGAGAATGCGGGTAAGAATGCACAGGCGCTGGTGCTGCGTTATGCTGAGCAAACCCAAGATACCGTGTTGATTAGTGATAGAGTTATTCAAGTTTTTGCCCAGTACCCGAATGTGGTGAATGAGGCTATTTCGCTCTCGCTGAGCAATGAGGACGTGGAATTAAAGATCGGTGCAGAGCAAACCCAAATTGTGCCGGGTGAATTTGCTCAGCAATTTTCACACGGGATTGCCGCAGAGATTGATCAAGCCTTAAAGCCGGCCAGCTATGACCAAACGAGATCATTAGCGATGCCCAGATCGGCGGTTGATCAAGAAGCCAGCCGTATTCAAGCCGATATTCAAAAACTTTGGGGTAGCACCAGTGCCGTTTTGCTCGAGGGCTGGAAAAAAGTTGAACGGTTCCATGTGTTCCATGACAGCACCAATTTTTACGGCAGTACGGGCTCTGCGCGCGCACAAGCGGCAGTCAATATTGCCAACTCGGCCTTTCCAGTGCTGATGGCTCGCAATGACAACAACTATTGGATTGATTTTGGTAAACCCAAAGCGTGGGATGCTCAAGGTCTAGCCTTTATTACCGAAGCGCCTTCCCAAGTCGAGCCGGAAAAGGTTTCCGCCGAAACGGCTACCTTTAACTTGCCGTTTATCAGTCTTGGTGAGCTTGGCCTCGGTAAAGTGATGGTGCTCGGTAATGCGCGGTATAACAGTATCTTAGTTTGCCCGAATGGTTTTAGTTGGGGTGGGAGTGTTGATCAGCAAGGCCAGTGTACCGCGAGTAGTGACAGCGATGATATGGCCAATTTCTTCACTAATGTGCTGCGTTATTTAACGGAAAATGCAGCATCAAGTGAAACTCGCATGGGTTCATCAATTACCATCGGCACTAATATACCGTCGGTTTATTTTAAGCGTGCTGGTCAAGTCATGGGTAGCTCTGCTCCATTTATCGTCGACTCGCGCTTTGCGGCGGAGACTGTCCAGCTCACTGATTTTACTTATTTAGATCCAGTAACCATGCCAGTGGTAATCATCAACGCATACGAATATCGTGGCCATACTGCGATGGGTGCCTATGATCTACCATTGAGCGCTGATCTCAGCCGTCCTAAACTGAGCCAACAAGACGTTAGCGACTTGATTGACTACGTGACTCGGGGCGGAAATGTCTTAATGATGGAAACCGTGGTGAATCGTACTAGCGTGGGCGAGATTGATCGTTTGCTTGATAGTGCAGGGATTGCTTTTGGTATGGGGTCAAGTGTGGTTGCCGATGGCAATGGCCCAAGTGCCGGCTATCCTGATCGAGTGCGCAACCAACGTGAACATGGCATCTGGGTATTGGAGCGTTATGCGGCGGTGGATGGGGATAATGGACCGATGCTACCTTACACGATTAACGAGGACGGTAGTGTTGAATGGCATTTCATCACCAATAACAAACCGGACGATAAACCGACCCTTGAAATGGCGACTTGGACGGAAAGGGATGCTGACGGCAATGCAAGTCGACAGGTCGCTTTTATTGATGAAGCTGATCATTGGCATATCGATGAAAATGGCTCACAAGTGGTCAATCAGGCCAGTTTAGCGGCGGCTAAGCAGCGCATTCTGAATGCGTTTCCTACCTCCACGGGTTTGGCGTATCAAGAGTGTCGCGATGATCAGTTCAATTACGAAGTTAACTGTTTGGAATATCGTCCCGGTAACGGCATTCCCGTGACTGGGTCAATGTATCGCCCGCGTTATACCGAACTCAAATTGGGTAACGATGAAGCCCAAGCGATGATTAAAGCGGCCAACTTAGGCACCAATATTGAAGCGCTGTATCAGCATGAACGTTATTTCCGTACCAAAGGTAAGCAGGGGGAGCGCTTAAGCAGTGTCGATCTCAACCGCATCTATCAAAATATGACGGTATGGCTGTGGAATGATCTCGATTATCGCTATGAATCTACTTATGACGATGAGTTGGGTTTTAAACGTTTTACCGAGTTTCTTAACTGCTATACCCGCAATGCTGCTGGCGGTAATACGGTCTGCCCTGAGGATCTGCAATTGCAGTTAACGGAGCTGCAGATGGTGTATGGCAGTGACGAGGGTGAGTATGCTGGGCAAATGAACCCGAGCTATCCGCTCAACTACATGGAAAAGCCTCTGACGCGTTTAATGCTCGGCCGCTCGTTCTGGGATCTGGATGTGAAAGTCGATGTACGTCAATTTCCCGGTGAAGCCAAAGGGTCGAATGGCAAAACGGTGCAGCTTGATATGCGCAACCAAACTACCGCTTGGTTTGCCGGTAATCGTCAGCCGACGGGGCAATGGGCGGTGGCTCAGCAACCCTTTCAGGTCAGCGTAACTGGCGAAAGCAAGCCCGTGACTATCACGATTGCGCTAGCCGATGATCTGACTGGGCGTGAAAAACATGAGCTGGGCCTGCAACGTCCACCACGCATGACCAAATCTTTCGTGATTGGTGGTGGGCAAAACAGTAGCCAGAGTTTTACGGTTCCTTATGGTGGTTTGATTTATGCCCAAGGTGGTGACAGCGAGCAAGTTTCACTGACTTTCACGGATACGATTGATGCGCCGTTATATCAAGCTGGGCAGTGGATTAATGGACTTAATGCGCCGGCCCCGATCGGTGAAGTGGTGTCAGACAGCTTTATCTTTACCGCACCGAAAGCCAATTTGCAGGCCAATGGCTATGAAGGCGGCATTGCGCAATTTGCGCAAGATCTGGATCAGTTTGCCTTAGATCTTAACGATTTTTACGCCCGTGATGAAGGGATTGATGGGAAGCTGAATCGCCAAGCGACCAGTGTCAGCAATCCGAATAACCGTCACCATTTTGTCAATGATATTGCGATTAGCATTGGTGCGGCGCACTCGGGTTATCCGGTGATGAATGCCAGCTTTAATGCTGCGAGTAATAAACTGAATACCAACCCACTCAGCAGTTGGTTACTGTGGCATGAAGTGGGGCACAACGCCGCAGAAGCCCCGTTTAATGTTGAAGGGGCGACCGAGGTGGTTAACAACTTATTAGCGCTGTATATGCAAGATCGCCATTTAGGTAAAATGGCGCGTGTTGAGCAGGATATTCAAATTGCGCCAGAATTTGTGCAACGAGAACAAGGCCATGCGTGGGCTGCCGGTGGTGCAGGGGAGCGCTTAGTGATGTTTGCTCAACTGAAGGAGTGGGCAGAAGAGCACTTTCAGATCACCGACTGGTATGCCGATGAGCTACCGAGTTATTACTCGGCGCGAGATGGGGTGAAAGGTTGGAACTTATTTAAGCTGATGCATCGCTTGACTCGGAATAAGCAAGATGACGCAATCAACCTAAAAGGTGAAAATTTATGTCAGCCAACTGGGTTAGGTAAAAGTGATCAGTTGATGTTGTGCGCCTCTTACGCAACGCAAACCGATTTAAGCGAGTTTTTCCAAGCTTGGAATCCGGGTAGCCGAGCGTTTGTATACCCAGGCGATCCTAATCCCTACTATGAAGGTGGAGTGAGCGATGCGGGGATAAAACGAGTGCAAGCATTGAAGTATCCGAAGCCAGAAACTGATCCGCTAAAAATAGATCGAATTAGCATTCATTAATCATGTGATTGAAAAGGCCAAAATAGCGTCTGTTCGCCGTCGCTATTTTGGCCATTCCCTTCTTCTATTTCCTTATTCTGTTCCCTTGTTCGATGGCATCTTCATCACTTGGCGTCAACTGGCATGATTTGACTGTCATTACGCCGAGATCACTAAGCCAGATCCGTTTCGCGTAGCGCTTTAATATCTTTCAATGGTGGTGCACCAAACAGGCGGCTGTATTCGCGGCTAAATTGCGATGGGCTTTCATAACCGACCCGAAAGGTGGTCGCCAACGCATCCAGATTTTCCGTCAGCATTAAGCGACGCGCCTCACTCAAGCGCAGCTTTTTTTGAAATTGCAGCGGTGTCATTGAGGTCATGTTACGAAAATGGGTATAAAACGCCGATTTACTCATTCCTGTAGAGGAAGCTAACTCGCTGACACTCAGTGGTTGTACAAAATTATTTTTTAACCAATCGATCGCTTTAGCAATTTGATGGCTGTGGCTACCCGCCGTCACAATTTGCTGTAAACGCGCGCCTTGTTCAGAGGCCAGCAAACGGTAGAAAATCTCACGCTTAATCACGGGGGCGAGGATCGTAATACTCGCCGGATCCTCTTGTAATTCCAGCAAACGAATAAAAGCGTTTAATAATGGCTCGGAAAGTTCCCCCACCGCGATCCCTTTCTGCGCCGCTTGGTGGGGATTCCATGCCAACTGGCTATCGGTGATCAATTGAGCAAGCTCAGTCAAGTCGAGCTCCATTATCAGACCAAGGTAAGGTTGCTCGGCACTGGCTTCGATAATATTGGCAATAATTGGCAAATCGACGGAAGAGATCAAAAAGTGGTTTGCATCATATACAAAACTCTCTTCGCCGAGTAATACCCGCTTTTTGCCTTGTGCAATCAAACAAATACTCGATTTATGTGTGTAACTGGTTGGCGAGGTGGGTGTTCTCCAGTGGGTCAAATGTACCCCTGGAATGGCACTCTCAAATTGATGAGTGTTATGAGTCCATTTTTTGATGTGTTGAGCAAACGTTGCAAGAGCTTGATCCATGGAAACGGAACCGGTCATCACCACTCCATATGTGACGTAAAGGATGAACCAGTGTAATTTTTCACCCTATAAAACACAATCCCATGCATAGAGTCGTAGTCAGTGTGAATCAACGCTTATCGTGGAGTAATAGGCAATAAATAGAAAATTATAGGCAAACGAAATAGCCAACGTTCAGAGTAAAGTAAATCAATGGATCCAATTTAAATATTATTCACTGAGCGAAGGTAATTCGAATGTTGAACTTAAAGGCTTATTTAAAACCGTTTTCAATAGGGATATTGGTCATGGCGGCACTTGGCAGTGCCAAGATCAGTTTGGCCTCTGAAATATTAAGCCAGCCCGATCGCGCGATTATTCCGGTCGCGGCTTTTGCTGCCAGTGGTGATATTGAGCGCTTAAAAGTGAGTCTTAACCGTGGCTTGGATGCTGGATTAACCGTCAATCAGCTAAAAGAGATACTCGTTCAATTGTATGCTTATGCAGGCTTTCCGCGCAGTTTGAATGGTTTGGCTGCGTTGATGGGTGTGCTAGAAGAGCGTAAACAGCAAGGGATTGACGATGTGCAGGGCGCATCGTCCTCTCCGTTACCCAGCGACAAAACCGCTTTGCAACTGGGAACCGCCAATCAAACGCAATTAGTCGGCATGCCAGTGACTGGAGCACTGTTTGATTTTGCCCCGCAAATTGATCAATACCTCAAAGCTCATTTATTTGGTGACATTTTTGCGCGCGATGTGCTGAGCTGGCGTCAGCGTGAATTGGCGACGATTGCCATGTTAGCCAACATCAGTGGTGTAAACAGCCAATTAGCCGCGCATTACAACATCAGTCTGCATAATCAGATCTCGGTGGCTGAACTTAAGCAATTTATTCAAATTTTACACCATGAGTGCGGCGCATCGATTGCTGCCAATGCTCAGCAAGTACTGGATCAAGTTCTGCATAGCCAACCGTAATCCAAGGTGGGTGGATTGGCATTATGCCATTTTATTAGGAGTTAAGCTTATGAAAAATAACACATCACTGATGTTACTCGCCGCCAGTGTCGCCGGAAGTGTTGCGCTGCATTCGGTTGAAGCCGCAGATGACGCGGCCAGTGGTCAGCAGGTTTATCGCGCCGCAGATTTACCCTCATTTGACGGAGCGGAAAATCTCTTTACCGGTCGTGTTAACGTACAGATGTTGTTTCCAGAAAATGATGTCGCTAAGTACAGTGCTGCCTATGTCACCTTTCAAGCGGGGGCAAGAACCGCTTGGCACAGCCATCCGGCGGGTCAGCATATGATTGTTACCCAAGGTGAAGCATTAACCGGAACTCGCGATGGCAAAATCATTCACTTTCACCGCGGCGAGAGCGTTTGGTGTCCACCAGAGATTGATCATTGGCATGGTGCCACTCCAGATGCGGCGATGACCCACCTCGTGGTGACCGCTTCAGCTGCGGGTAACAATGTTATCTGGAAAGAAAAAGTGACCGATGAGCAGTACTTCACCTCTCAAGCCAAAATTGAGTGACGAGAGGCATGCTATCTCCATACTAAAAGGGCCTAACGGCCCTTTTGCTATTTATCCCTCTACTTTTTATCGGCAAGGTTTATATGCCAGATTTTACTTTTAAGCGATTTTTGTTATCGCGATTGGCGAGCACTTGCTGCTGATCATCTATCGGGCCTAAGGTTTTCGCTAAACGGTCATACAGCACGACATTAACGGTGGCGGCGAGGTTCATACAACCGTGTGTCGGCACGTAAACCACATGCTGGGCTTGATCGACCAGCTCTTGCGGTAATGAACCATCCTCTGGGCCAAAAAGATAGAGCGCTTGCGCTGGGTGAACAAAATCCGGTAGCGCAGTCGCCCCAACCACCAATTCCACACATACGATTTCTACCTTGTGATCAAGCCCTGCGGTGAGCGAGTCCATCTCGACTAATTCAATTCGCTGATGGATATTCTGGGTATCGGTTTGAAACTTTGCCGCGCGGTTATAACGAGTACCGTTATAACGCACCTGAGTCGCGTTATAACAGCCCGCCGCACGCATGACTGCGCCAACATTGGTTGGGCTTTTTGGGTTATGCAGTCCAATAATGACCGCTGACGATGTACTTGCCATTGCTGTGATTCTACTTCTGTTGATTATCTTCGAGGCTTACACTCGTGAAAGCCGGGATTATCGCTCTAACCTCAAATTAGTGCTAGGCCAGAAAAGCGTTAGGTTGGTTGTGTTTTTTAGTTTAGTTGCGCAAAGTTAAAGAGTAAGCTGTGACGCGAAATGGATAGGGTGATGATTTGTTGCTTATTTTGAGATGCGATCACGAGCCAGAATTAGGACTTAAATGGAGAATGTATGTCACAGCCAGTGGATAGAAAAACCTTTCTAGGTATTTTTTTTACGGTGTTTTTGCCAATGTTTTTGGCTGCAGTGGATCAAACTCTACTGGCGACTGCGACACCGACTATCGTCGGCGAGCTTGGCAATCTACAGCTCTCGTCTTGGATTGTGATTGGCTACATGCTGGCTAGTGCTGCAAGTGTACCGATTTATGGCTGGTTAGGTGATCAGTATGGCCGTAAGCCGATGTTGATGATTGCGCTGGTTATTTTCGCTTTAGGTTCGGTGATCTGTGCCTTTGCCGCCAGTATGCAATGGTTGGTGGCGGGACGCATTGTACAGGGGCTCGGCAGTGGTGGTTTGATGAGCTTGTCGCAAGCACTGATTGGTGAATTAGTACCTCCCCGTGAGCGGGCTCGTTTTCAAGGCTATTTTTCTTCTTTGTTTGCGATTGCCAGTATTGGTGGGCCGGTGCTAGGTGGTGGGATCGTCACTTATCTTTCTTGGCAATGGCTGTTTTGGTTTAATCTACCGTTAGTCGCTTTCGCTTTGTATCGCTTAGCGCGGTTTCCATTGCAGCAAAGCTCACCGAAATCTGCCGCGTCCATTGATATCTTTGGGTTGATCCTGTTTCCTAGCATGATGACGTTGATCATCTACTGGCTTTCGGCCGGTGGACACTATTTTGCGTGGCTATCGAGCACCAGTCTGACATTAATTGGGCTATTTGCTGGCACCGCCTTGCTGTTGGTGTGGCAGCAACAACGCGTTCCTGCATCATTTCTGCCACTTCATTTGTTAGCGCGCCGCGAAATTCATATTCCTCTGCTTTCAACCTTTATTTTCGCAGCCTGCTTGTTTGCGTTGATCTTCTTTTTACCGATTTTTTTGCAATTAGGTTTAGGTGTGAACGCGGCGCAATCGGGGTTACTGCTCATTCCACTGTCATGTGGCATTATTGTCGGGGCTTACATTACCGGTAAAGTGATTGCCAAAACAGGGATCCCGAAATTTCTGCCCGTGTTTGGGATGAGTTTAAGCAGTGCTGCGTTTGCGATACTGGCATTGTTTACCTTGTCGGCTCCCGTTGTGAGTGTGATCGCCGCCTTATGCGGCTTAGGATTAGGCACGGTGATGCCCTCAACGCAAGTATTGATCCAAACCTTGGCGGGTAAAGCTAATTTGGGACGCATTACCGCGATGGCATCACTCAGCCGTTCGTTGGGTGCATCGGTTGGGACCGCATTTTTCGGCACATTGATTTATTCATTGCTGCCAGCGTTGTCGCCACACAGTGATTTACAAGCCATTGCGGCTTTGCCAGCACAGGAAGTTTTGCAGGCTTTTCAGATTGGTTTTGCGGTAGCTGCTATTTTGGCTTTCTTGGGCGCGTTAAATGCGTTGCGCGCGCCGACGATTCAGCTTGATGATTATGCGTTTAATTCTTAATTCTCATGTTGGATGAGGTCGAGCTTTGGGTTTAGCAGGATACCGAATAGTCATTCGCTGAATCGGCGACATGCTCCTGAGCATGAATGACTTGGTTACGCCCAGCTTGTTTGGCTTGATAAAGCGCGCTATCGGCGCGCGCAATGGCGGCGGATAAGCTACCGTTGATGGCGCTAAAGCCGATGGAAATACTGGTGTCGTACAGTTGGTGATCGTCTTTCACTCGTTGGCGTAACCTATCTAAGGTGTGCCAAGCTTCATTAACGGAAGAGGCTTGAAACAGTACTAAAAACTCTTCGCCACCAAAGCGAATGATCACATCTGTGTCGCGGACATTTTTACGTAGGCAGACCGCGACGGATTGTAAGATCCGATCGCCAGTGATATGGCCGTATTTATCGTTAATTTTTTTGAAGTGATCAATATCAATCATCGCGGCCACTGAGCGTGGGTCTTCAATAAACTTGTGACTAATTTTACTCAGATAATGGCGGTTATGTAGCCGAGTTAAGTTATCCAGATAAACGCGTCGCTGAGCCGTTAATTTTTGCAAATTAATTCGTGTTAATACCCAAGCTAATACTAATAATATGGTTAAGCAGAAAGACATTACCCAATAAATTAGATGGAATAGGCTAACATTATCGCTAAATACGCTGATCAGTTGGTGATTATTAATATTCCAACGTAAGAAGCTCATCTCGGTATTTTCAAATTGAATCGTACCGTAATTATTACGATGACTCAAAATGGTGTAGTTGAGCAGAGGTTTATAGTGAGTAATCGGGTTATCAAGAAATTGGACTCGATTGCCCCTAACCAAGACTAAGCTGATATTGTTTTGTGGTGCCGGCCAAAATGAAGCATGGTTAAACCACAAGACTTGGATCTGTTGGTGATAGGGTTTAAAAAATAGGGTTGAGCCTTCTGCAAAAGCGACTTTGACCTTGGACTCGGGTGGTAATTCCATATTTGAGGCAGCATTGTGCACGGCATTAATAATACTGGGTGGACATTTTGCTGCGACAGTCGCGCCGATCACACACAAATTGCCATGATATTGTTCGATAAACTCTTGCTGGCTGGCGGTGGGGGCGTTGAGTTGTAGATGTTCTAACATCAGGCTTGCGTAATCAATCCGAGCTTGTTGCAAAGCCACAGTCAGCAGTAATTGCTCTTTTTCATAGGTGCGGATCTTATCTTCAAACAATAGTTTGGGCGTATTAATCAACACGATGCTGACCATGATCATACCGATGATGATCAATTCTCCCTTTATCGAGCGCAGCGCTATTTTCCAACGGTTAACGGTTTCCATAAGCTTAACGAAACCCTTGAGCAAGCTGACGCAAAGGAGGCTGTTCAACGCTTGGTGCATGATGGTTAACATTCGGCGCGATTTTGCAAGCAAGTTGCTGCTGAGATATTGAGAGTGGAATCGCTTGTGGTTGTGCAAAGAAAAAACCTTGTATTAATTCAACTCCCACATCCATACAGGCTTGTAACTCTGAATAAGTTTCCACACCTTCAGCAACTAGTTGACACTCTAGCTGTTGTGCCAGCGTAACCAAGCTATGTACAAACTTTAATTTGATTGGGTTCGTGTCTATGTTATGGATAAAGTAGCGATCGATTTTGATAAAATCAGGTTGCAACTCAGACCAAAGTTTAAGTCCTGAATAACCAGAACCCATATCATCGAGTGCAATGGAAAATCCCTGTGCTTGCAGATGCTGAATTGATTGTTTCAGCGCGCTGAATTGCACTACCGGAGTTCGTTCGGAAATTTCAAACACGATCTGATGAGGCGATAAATGATGGCGTTGCATTAACTGCGACAGTTGCCATTGCTCTTGCTGTGTATCCAACAACATATTGGGACTGAGATTGATGAATAACTGCGCCTCAAGCTCAAAGGTTGACCATGCCGCCAGCGCTTTTTGCACACAGAGTTGCTCAAGCTCTGCTAAACGCTGATGTTGGGTAGCGGCTGCAAACAGTGGTCCAGCACCATACAGTGAACTGTGTTGTGGCCCTCGACTCAAAGATTCATAACCGAAAATCTGATGGTGTACTACATCGACTATTGGCTGAAATAGCGGTGTAATACGTTGGTGGTGCAAGATATCATCGAGTTCGACTTGCATAGTTGCTGATTGGTACTTAAGTATTAGATGTGTCAAAAGATAGTGGTTTGTTATGACAATTTTATTAACACTATATGTTTAATGAAATGGTTTTACACCTTCTAGTTGTTTGAGTTGATTGCCGGTCTAGTGGTTTAGGTTTTAATAGTATAAATGGGTGAATCCTATCAAAAATAAAAGCATAGTTTAGTTTTAGTAAGTTTAGATGTTCATTGTTCGGTAAATTCAAACAGCCTGCGTTAGATTGGACTGTTTCTAATCGTTTTTTTCTATTAGTGTTATCGTTATTTTCCATTAAATTATTTTAAGGTTTCACGGTATATTTTTTCTGGGCAGAAAAGAGCTTTTGATTTATACATTCTCCGCTTTATCGGTCAGAATGCTAGGTAGCATTGGAGATCAACCATGCAAATATCAAAAAGCTTTTTAATTATATCAATTGGATTAGTCACCATGTCAGTACAGGCACAGACTATCCTGACTCAAGATAATGGTGCACCAGTTGGTGATAATCAAAACTCCATTACCGCAGGTGAAAATGGTAGTGTTTTATTGCAAGATGTACACTTGATTCAAAAATTACAACGCTTTGCAAGAGAACGTATACCTGAGCGTGTAGTGCATGCTAGGGGAACTGGTGCTCATGGTGAATTTATTGCTGAAAATGACTTTAGCGATCTAACTATTTCTGCGCCTTTTACTAGCAAAGGTAAAGTTACTCCTGTATTTGTCCGTTTTTCTACCGTTATTCATGCAACAGGCTCTCCGGAAACTTTGCGTGATCCACGTGGTTTTGCTACTAAATTTTATACAGAGCAGGGGAACTGGGATTTAGTTGGCAACAACTTACCTGTATTTTTTATTCGTGATTCAATTAAGTTCCCAGACATGGTCCATTCATTAAAACCATCACCGGTCACTAATGTTCAAGATCCAAATCGATTTTTTGATTTCTTCAGCCATGAACCTGGATCAACCCATATGCTTACTTGGGTTTACAGCAATTCAGGTACACCGACAAGTTATCGAACGATGGATGGTTTTGGCGTACATGCTTACAAATGGATCAATAAAAAAGGTGATGTTAATTATGTAAAATTCCAATGGAAGAGTCAGCAGGGGATTGAAAACTTACGTCCAGATGATGTAGTTAGAGTGCAAGGACAAGATTTCAATCATTTAACAAACGATCTTTATACTCAGATTAATGCAGGTAATTATCCTAAATGGGATCTCTACGTGAAAGTATTGACTCCAGAGCAATTGAGTAAATTGGATTACAATGGGTTAGATGCAACTAAAGATTGGTTAGGAGTGCCAGAGAAAAAAGTTGGGACGATGATTTTAAATAGAGTGCCAGATAATTTTTTCCTGGAAACAGAGCAATCAGCATTAGCGCCATCAAACTTAATTCCTGGTATTGAACCTTCGGAAGATCGTTTATTACAAGGTCGTTTATTTGCTTATGCAGATACACAATTATATCGCTTGGGGGCTAATTTATCTCAATTGCCGATTAATCGACCACTAGTAAATGTTAATAATCACAATCAAGATGGAGCAAGTAATAATTCTCAAACCAACTCAGATATTAACTATGAACCAAGTCGTAAACTACCGCTAGCTCAAGCAAATGATAGCCGAGCGGTACAAACTAAATTAATCGGAACTGTGCAACAGAAAGGGATTAGTAATCCACGTGATTTTTACCAAGCAGGAGTTTTATATCGTAGCTTGAGTGAAACAGACAAGCAAGATTTGATCGCTAATCTGGCTGGAGATTTAAATAAAGTTAATGATAATGACATTAAAATTATTATGGTGAGTCATTTCTATAATGCAGACAAAGACTACGGTTCTCGTTTAGCCAGAGCGACGGATAGCGATTTACAGCAAGTAATGAAAAAAGCAGCAAGCTTAATGTAGCAAAGTTATATCACAACTATAAATTTTGCTCCACAAGAGATAAGTCTGCTCTTTTCTGCCCGAAAAACAGGGCTCTTGTGGGGCATTTTCATCAGTTATGGAGAAAATAAATGCAATGGCGGCAAAAATTTATTTTGATAGGATTATTTATTTCATGTTTTAGCTTTGCCGATGATACATCCATTATTATTGAAGAGCAGTATCAAACTTTGATTCAGTTATTTTTTGCCGCGGCAAGAACAGGCAATAATGAGGTGGTGGAAGAGTTTCTTGATGCGGGATTTCCCGTTAATCAAAGGAACTCCGAGAGCTATACAGCATTAATGGTTGCTGTATACCAAGGCCAAATGCCAACCGTCGAGTTATTGCTAGATTCTGGTGCAAATGTTTGTTTACAAGATAAAAGGGGCAATACGGCATTGATGGGGGCCTTGCTGAAAGGTGAGATCCAAATTGCTCGAATGTTGTATAACTCAGAATGCTCGGAAGATATACGTAATAAAGCGGGACTTTCGCTCCAAGAATTTGCAGAATTGTATGGTCAATCCAAAACGTTAAAGCTATTAGGTGGTGAAAAATAGTACGAATATAGTATGCTAAGTCTTAGTATGCAGCATGATTCAATCAGTCATGTTTGCCTGATACAGTTCTGAATTTTATGTTTGGTTGTCTCTCTCACTAAGGAGATAACCCAATTTTTCTCTTAGTCATGATCATTCTATCTTGACGTATAGCTGATGTTCAGTCATAAACGCCAATTCTAACTTTCTTATAGTATTGAGAGAATGTAATGGCGTATCAAAGCTCAATTCCAACCAAAATCACCTTTTTTGAATTTTTGACCCCGCTAGTGGCTTCTGGTCAAAAGACCATTACCATCCGTGATTATGCGGAAAGTCATTACGTACCGGGTAGCCGGGTTGAAGTGTTTACCCTAGAAACCGATCGTAAAGTATGCGATATCGAGATCATTGCGGTTGAGCCATTGAAATTTGATGATATCAATCAATTTCATGCCGAACAGGAAGCGATTGAATTACCTAAACTGAAATCGTTAATTGAACAGATTTATCCCAATATCAACCAGCTTTATATGATCACCTACCAGTTAGTGAAATAGACTCGTGCAACGAGTATGGTGAAAACGACGATGGTAAAAGGGCTATGCAGACAAAACACCGAGGTTTAAAAGGCGTTGCCATTTTAGAATTTAGCAAAGGGTTAATTTCTATTGGTGTAGGGTTAGGATTGCATCATTTTGCAGTGGAGAGTCTGCAGCAACTGCTGCCAAAGCTGTTAATCCATTTACATTTAAATCCAGCCAGTTATTGGCCGGAAAAAGTCATGCATGATGCTGGGCTTATTGCACATTTAAATTTGAATTGGGTGGTCGTTGGCGCTTTAGCTTATGGCATGATCCGTTTGATTGAAGCTTATGGCCTGTGGCATAGCCTATTGTGGACAGAGTGGTTTGCTTTGCTCAGTGGGGCAATCTATCTACCGTTTGAAATCTATGCGCTGTTGGCTGAACCGGGGTGGTTGAGTTTTACCACACTACTGATCAATCTGCTGGTTGTGTGCTACATGTATCGAATTATCCGCCTCCGACCAACGTCCAGCTAAAGCGCCATAACCTTGTGGTTGGTCGATGACCACGCAGTGATTTTCATCAATTATCCAAATAGGACAGAATAAGCCATGAATCCTTTAGTGATCAGTGTTGGGTTGCTGGTGTGCAGCAATGTCTTTATGACTTTTGCGTGGTACGCGCATCTTAAAGAGTTAAATAACAAACCTTGGATTATTGCGGCGCTGGTGAGTTGGGGCATCGCATTGTTTGAATACCTGCTGCAAGTTCCAGCTAATCGAATTGGTTATACGGCTTTGAATGTTGGCCAGCTAAAAATTTTGCAAGAAGTGATCACCTTGATGGTGTTTGTCCCATTTTCAGTGTTCTATTTACGTGAGCCATTAAAACTCGATTATTTATGGGCAGGACTCTGTCTAGTAGGCGCGGTTTATTTTGCCTTTCGCAGTAAGTTTGCGTAGTGGGATAAGAGAGCAATTAAGTAAGGTTAGGGTAGTTAGCTAAAGAATAGCCTTGCGCAGTATTGCGCAAGGCTAAGTCAATCAAGATAAATCGTTAGACGAGATCGAAGCGATCTGCATTCATTACTTTGCTCCAAGCGGCGACAAAGTCTTTAACAAATTTTTCTTGATGATCATCCTGAGCGTACATTTCTGCATAAGCTCGCAGGATCGAGTTAGAACCAAACACTAAGTCAACCCGTGTTGCGGTCCACTTAGTTTTACCACTTTTTCGTTCCACAATATCGTAAGAGTTACGACCGGTTGGTTTCCAAGTGTATTGCATGTCGGTGAGGTTAACGAAGAAATCGTTGCTCAAGGTACCGATGCGATCGGTAAATACGCCATGCAGGCTGCCCGCGTAGTTGGTGCCAAGCACGCGCATCCCACCAATCAACACGGTCATTTCTGGCGCGGTGAGACGCATCAATTGTGCTCTATCGAGCAACATCTCTTCCGGTTTGACCACATAATGTTGTTTTTGCCAGTTACGGAAACCATCTGCCAATGGCTCAAGTACTTCAAATGAGGCGACATCGGTTTGGGCGAGGGTAGCATCACCACGTCCTGGCGCAAACGGTACGCTGATGTTAACACCTGCCGCTTTAGCCGCTTGTTCTACCCCAACGTTACCCGCCAACACAATCGTATCGGCAACACTGATAGAAAATTGTGCCGCAATTTTTTCCAGTACATTCAGCACCTTGTTTAGACGTACAGGCTCATTACCTTGCCAATCTTTTTGTGGTGAAAGGCGAATACGTGCACCGTTAGCGCCACCGCGTTTATCTGAACCGCGGAAAGTTCGTGCGCTATCCCATGCGGTACTGACCATTTCACTGATGCTAAGACCACTAGCCGCAATTTGGGCTTTCACGGCATGCACATCATAATCTTTACGACCTGCAGGGACGGGATCTTGCCAAATCAGCTCTTCAGCTGGCACATCCGGACCAAAGTAACGCGCTTTCGGCCCCATATCACGGTGAGTCAGCTTAAACCACGCGCGGGCAAATACGTCAGAGAAGTAAGCGGGATCCTTATGGAAGCGCTCGCTAATCTTGCGATATTCAGGATCCATTTTCAGAGCCATATCCGCATCGGTCATCATTGGATTATGGCGAATGCTCGGATCTTCCACATCAACTGGTTTATCTTGCTCTTTGATGTTGATCGGCTCCCACTGCCATGCACCAGCTGGGCTCTTAGTTAATTGCCATTCGTAGCTCAACAGTAAATGGAAAAAGCCATTATCCCATTGGGTTGGGTGAGTGGTCCATGCGCCTTCAATACCACTGGTGACCGTATTCCGACCGACACCACGGCTAGTATGGTTGTTCCAACCTAGACCTTGCTCATGCAGATCGGCCGCTTCTGGATCGGGCCCTAGGTTCGACGCTTTACCATTACCATGTGCTTTACCCACTGTATGGCCACCGGCAGTCAAAGCAACCGTTTCTTCATCATTCATCGCCATACGAGCAAAAGTGACGCGCATATCTTGCGCAGTTTTGAGTGGATCTGGATTACCGTCAACCCCTTCTGGGTTAACGTAGATTAAGCCCATCATCACTGCCGCGAGCGGATTTTCTAAGTCACGTTGGCCTGAGTAACGGCTATTTTCACCACCAGATTTGGCTAACCACTCGGTTTCCGAACCCCAGTAAATATCTTTTTCTGGATGCCAAATATCTTCACGGCCAAAAGCAAAACCAAAGGTTTTTAGCCCCATTGATTCATAAGCCATATTACCGGCTAGGATCATCAGGTCAGCCCAACTGATTTTATTGCCATATTTCTGTTTAATCGGCCACAGCAAGCGACGTGCTTTATCTAAGTTGGCGTTATCAGGCCATGAATTGAGTGGTGCAAAACGCTGGTTACCAGTACCTGCACCACCGCGACCATCAGCAATACGGTAAGTACCAGCAGAGTGCCAAGCCATACGGATCATTAAGCCACCATAATGTCCCCAGTCGGCTGGCCACCAATCTTGGCTATTGGTCATTAAAGCTTTGAGATCGTTTTTTAGAGCGGTGACATCCAGTGTTTTCAGTGCTTCACGGTAATTAAACTCTGCTCCGAGTGGATTGGTTTTACTATCGTGTTGGTGAAGAATGTCTAAGTTGAGCGCTTGTGGCCACCAATCCATATTAGACTGATTGGCCGAAGTTAAGCCGCCATGCATCACCGGACATTGACCGCTTGAACCCGTTTTATGGTTATCCATTCTATTGCTCCTTGCTTAGCGTTATTGAATGTTTGATTCGAAAAGTAAAATGGAAGGGTATTCGAATAAATACCAACCTTTGGTTAACGTTTTGAGTCTAGACGTTATTTTACGGTAACACTAATTAGAATTGTCGATAGTTGTGATAGGCGATATTGATCTTGTTCATATTTCTATCATTTATTACAGAAACCGGTTACAGAAACCGGTTACATTTTGTGTTTTTTTGCGATATAGTGCTGATAATTTGAACCGATTAACGATCGATGTCTGATGCTATAAGAAAGAGGTTTTCATGATTAAATCTATATTTAATAAGGATTTTTTGTGGGGTGGTGCGGTGGCGGCGCATCAGGTTGAAGGCGGATGGGATCAAGGTGGCAAAGGCGTCAGTATTGTCGATGTCTTGACGTGTGGCGCACATCAAGTTCCACGTCGTATCACCGATGGAATTATGAATGATGAGTTATATCCTAATCATCAAGCCGTCGATTTTTATCATCACTATAAACAAGATATTGCCCTGTTTGCAGAAATGGGTTTCAAATGTTTCCGTACCTCAATTGCGTGGACGCGAATTTTCCCGAATGGCGATGAGGCTGAGCCGAATGAAGCCGGCCTACAATTTTACGATGATTTGTTTGATGAACTGCTGAAGTACCAGATTGAACCTGTCATTACGCTGTCACATTTTGAGATGCCATTACATCTGGTCAAGCAGTATGGCAGTTGGCTCAATCGTGAGTTGGTTGATCAGTTTGTAAAATTTGCCCAAGTAGTGATGCAGCGTTATCAGCACAAAGTGAAATACTGGATCACCTTCAATGAAATCAATAACCAGCGGAACTGGGCATTGCCAATCTTTGGCTATTGCAATTCAGGGATGCTGTATGCCGAGCAAGCTCATCCAGAGCAGGCGTTGTATCAAGTACTGCATCATCAATTTGTTGCTAGTGCGTTAGTGGTAAAATTGGGGCATGAGATTAATCCGGAGTTTAAGATTGGCAGTATGATCCATATGATGCCGCTTTATCCGGCGACGTCACACCCTGAAGATGTACTGTTAACTCAAGAATTGATGCGTGAGAAATACCTGTTTAGTGATGTGCAAGTGCGTGGTGCTTACCCCAGCTATCTACGCAAAGAGTGGCAACGCAAAGGGATTGAGGTTGCGATGCAAGCGGGCGATGAACAGATCCTGCGCCAAGGTTGTGCCGACTATTTAGCGATCAGCTATTACATGAGCAACATTGTGTCTGCCGAGCCAGTGCAACAGAGTGAAAATACCTCAATGTTTGGTGCTAGCCGCTTAAATCCGTACCTTCCTGCTTCGGATTGGGGCTGGCAGATTGACCCTCAAGGCCTGCGTTATGCGCTTTCCGAGTTATACGAGCGTTATCAAAAGCCGATTTTTGTGGTAGAAAATGGCCTTGGTGCAGTAGATGAGCTGGAAGCGGATGGTTCGATCAACGATGATTACCGGATTGACTACTTATCTGCACACATTACTGCGCTCAAACAAGCGATAGATTATGATGGGGTTGAGGTGATGGGGTACACTCCTTGGGGC
Organism: Vibrio chanodichtyis; assembly: GCF_028863985.1. Taxonomy (NCBI): domain Bacteria; kingdom Pseudomonadati; phylum Pseudomonadota; class Gammaproteobacteria; order Vibrionales; family Vibrionaceae; genus Vibrio; species Vibrio chanodichtyis. The sequence continues at coordinate 490,536 of NZ_JARBFT010000001.1, forward strand.
TGTATCGATTGTGTCTCTTTCACCACCGGTGAATATAAAAAACGTTACGGCTTTATCTATGTGGATAAACATGACGATGGCAGTGGCACGATGGCTCGCGCTAAGAAAAAGAGCTTTTATTGGTATCAACAAGTGATTGCTAGTAACGGTGAAAAGCTTTAACTAAACAGTGTCGGCGACCTTAGGGTCGCCGTTAATGATTAAGGATTGTGATGGCAACCATAAATGATGTGTGTAAATTGGCGGGGGTATCTAAAGCGACGGTATCGCGAGTACTTAATGATACCGGGCAAGTGAAAGCACAAACACGTCAAGCGGTATTAAGTGCCATTCAGCAGCTTGATTATCAACCAAATAGTTTAGCTCAAGCGCTTGCCACCAATATCAGCCACTCGATTGGTTTAGTGTTACCACAGTTTGAAAGCAGTTATTTTGGTTCGATTTTATATGCAGCAGAGCATGGTGCGCAGCAAGCAGCCAAAAAATTACTGGTGGTAAACAGCAAAAACAGTGCGCAAGGTGAGGCAGAAGCGGTGGCAACATTAGCTGCCCAGCGCTGCGATGCGATTTTGCTCTACAGTCGTCACTTAAGTGAGGCGCAGTTGCTAGAATTGCAACAGCACTCTCCGGCATTAGTTATTCTTAATCGTCATTTAACGCATCCTCAACTGCACAGTTTTGCGCTTGATCAAGCACAAATTGCTCAATTAGCGATGCAGCATTTATTACGCTTAGGCCATCGTCATATTGCCTGTATTAGTTCGCCATTGAACAGTGAAACGGGCAAAATTCGCCATCAAATCTATCAACAAACATTGGCGGAACATCAGATAACCCTCAATTCAGCATGGAGTGTAGAAGGGGATAACACTTTGCTTGGGGGTTATCAGGCGATGCAGCAATTGTTACAGCGTAAGCTGACGATCAGCGCGGTGTTTGCCTGTAACGATGATATGGCGCTTGGTGCGCTACGTGCTATGTATGAGCACAATATCGCGGTTCCCACTCAGATGAGTATCATCGGGATTGATAACGAACCTGCCGCCGCTTTCGCGATCCCAAGTTTATCGAGTGTCAGTTTGCCCATCGTTGATTTAACCGAACAGGCGATGGCTCTGGCGATTGAAATTGCCAATAAGAAGCAACAACCCGCGCAGCATCGACTCTATCAGGGGCAATTGATCTCCCGTGAATCGACATTAGCACTCAGTGTGTAAACGGGTTAAGTTTAGATAAAATATCAACCAAAACAACGGAATATTATTACTGATGACCATACACCGCATTAATCCTGGCCCACGTTGGTCTGATATTACTGTCTTTAATGGTATTGCTCACTTTGTCGAAGTGGCGGACAGTGACAGTTCGGCAGACATGCAAGGCCAAGTCGAGCAGATTTTGGCGCAGGCAGAGCGCCAATTGGCCAAAATTGACAGTGATCGCACACGCATTCTCTCGGTCACGATTTATGTCACCGATTTTGCTGAATTGCCACGGCTTAACCAAATATGGGATGCTTGGTTCCCGGTCGGCTGCGCGCCAAGCCGTGCCTGTGTTAAAGCAGAATTGGCGGATCCGGCCTATAGGGTTGAGATGGCCTTTGTTGCTGCCGCTGGCGCGCAGTATCAATAACTTCGAATCGTATTCAGTATAAGGAAAACATGATGTTTATTGGTCAGATCTCTCAGCGCCAATTTTGCGCTGCACTATCACCCAAATTGCAAACGTTGATCAGCGAAGTGATACAGCGCGTAGCGACTCCGCTCGCGACAGGTAAGTATGAGCTACAAGGTGATACCGCCTTTTTTCTGGTGATGGAAGATCACACTCAGCCATTGGCACAGCGTCGCAGTGAATGCCATGCCCGTTATTTGGATGTACAAATTGTGCTGCAAGGTCGCGAACGTTTTGGTTACAGTCTGGCTCCATTTAATGGGTTGGATGATGATCAATTAGCTAGCCGCGATCTGGCATTCAGTGAACAGTTGGCCGAAGAGCGATTTGTCGATTTGATGGCCGGGGATTTCATTGTGTTTTATCCCGGTCAACCGCATCGCCCATTGATAGCGGTAGAAGGCGAGGGTGAGCCGGTACGTAAAGTGGTGATTAAGGTGGATAAGGCTTTTTTTGAGTAAAAAGGTTGAGTTACCGAAGTGAAACCATGAAAAACGCCCATTTGTATGGGCGTTTTGCTGAAATTCATTCAGCGGGAAAACTAGTTGATAAAGCGCTCTGGAAAGTCAGAAAAAATCGCATCCACTTTGTCCAAATAACGAAATTTATCCACTTGATTGAGGGTGTAACACCAGATCTGGTAACCGCCATTTTTCAGATCCCGAATATGCTTTTCGGTGATCCATCGGTAGTTAAGGTTACAGCTAAACGCATTTACCTGCTTGAGTACCTGCCGATCGCGCTGCGTTAACCGCTCGCTCAATATCCCTAATCTATAGCCCGGACAGTGCTGATGTAGCTGCAAAATAATCTCGTGACTAAAGCTCGACAGTAAGATTTTGTCGGCAACCAGTGGGCTTTGGTCAAGTTGGGCTTTCAGGTTTTGCACCACGCTGGCCACATCATGCCTATCGACTTTGACTTCAATATTTAGCCCTAAATCATGCTCAGCCGCCAGCTCAAGCAGCTCTTCCAGCGTCATAATAGGTTCTGCTGAAAAACCGGGATCAAACCAAGCACCGAAATCAAACTGCTGTAACTCAGCAAGTGTGTACTCATCAACGCGACCTTTGCCATTGCTACAACGGTCAAGCGTATGGTCGTGGCACACCACAAGTATATTATCTTTGGTCGGTTGCACATCCACTTCAACCCAAGATAAGCCAAGGTTGATTGCAGCTTGTACACTGACGCGGGTATTTTCTGGATAGCTACCGGCCACTCCACGGTGGCCGACGATGATAGAAGGCATTATGCTTCCTTAGTGAGGATCACGCTCAAATCACGATTCAATAAGTTCGACGTGGTGCAACACTGCCAACTGCTGAAAAATAGGCGTTATTTGATCAATAAACAGCCGAACCATTTCCGGCAGTTCACCACTGACCACCGGAGCATAGCGCTCTAATTGGCTTTTGTCTGCAACTAACCCGCACAGTTCACTGGAGTGGATGGTAGCGTTAATTTGTCAATAAACCGCAACAATGCATCAAGTTTGGTTGATAATGAGAGCGCTTCTCAATAGAATTACGACTATTCCTTAAACGGCTAAGCTCAACTCATGAAAAGATGTCTCTTAATCGCTTGTACCTCGGCATGCTTGCCTGTGCACGCGGCTTCGCTCGATCAGGCGCAAGCGATCCAAACTAGTACCCATCAAGCTGCGGCGCACAGTCAGCAAAAAATTGACCGCAGTGCGGAAAAGAGCCTAGTGCTGCGCGCAGAAATTGAGCAGTTAAACGAAGAAGTAAAAAATTTGCAGGTGTATCGCGATCATTTGCAATCTCTGGTGGCTAATCAGCAACAAGAGATGACCAGCCTGGCACTGCAGACCGAAGAGATTAAGCGTACCCGCCAAGGCATAGTTCCTTTGATGTATGACATGATTGAGGGACTTGAAGATTGGGTTGCACAAGATAAACCGATCCGTCTCGCCGCTCGTCAACAACGGATTGAAACGTTACGAGCGCTGATGCCGCGTGCCGATGTGAGTGATGCGGAAAAATACCGCCGCATTCTAGAGGCGTACCAAATCGAGCTGGATTACGGTAACAAGCTCGGTACCTATTCTGCACCCATTACCTTACCGTCAGGGCAACAAGTACAAGTTGATGTGCTGTATTTAGGCCGTTTAGTGCTGTTGGCACGCAGTTTAGATGGTGAACAGTTTTGGAACTGGAATGCCAAAGCGCAGCAGTGGCAGTCATTGTCAGAGGCGCACAAGCGCGATTTGACCGCCGCCTACCAACTGGCACAACAGCAAATTGCACCTACCTTATTGAATTTACCGGTCTCTTTGACTGTGGCGGAGACAAAATAATGATGTTGAAACACACGAGACTGGCGCTGGCCCTGAGTTTGCCATTGATGCTGGGGATCAGCTCGGCTATCGCCAATGATAACCTAGTGCAGAAAGCCACACAGAGCAAAACTCAGCAGCAGCAACATAATCAGCAGCGCGAAGCGGGCTTTACCCAAACCGAGCAGCAGTTACAAGCTGCTAAAGCAGAATTGAATGCACAGCGCAGTCGCTTACAAAAAGAGGCCGATGCATTAGCGGCTCAGTTTAGTACTAACGAAAATAGCTTGGCGCGACTGGAAGAAACGTTGCGTCTTGAAACAGGCAGCTTAGGGGAAATGTTTGGTGTCGTGCGCCAAAATGCCAAGCAGCTACAAAGCGAGTTAGCTCAATCGGTGACTGGGGTTCACACTCGTGCCGAACAGCAAACCATCGAGGAAGTGGTGGCGGCGAAAACCTTGCCTTCAATGACCCAACTGCGCAGTTTATGGCAAGCGCTCAGCACGGAAATCCAAGCCAGTGGTCAAGTTCAGCCAACTCAGTTGAATTGGCTCACTGGGCAAGGGCAAGCACAATCTGTCGCGGCACTGCGTTTAGGCTCATTTGGACTGATCACCGATCAAGGTTATGTCAAGTGGGATAATGCACGCCAACAAGCAGTGAGCTATCAACAACTGCCAAGCCATTTTCCAACTTTACAGCGTATTCAAGCATTGGTTGATGGTGACGTTGTCACCATGAATGTTGACCCCACACGCGGTTTACTGTTAGAACAATTAGCTCTTACGCCGACACTAAGTCAGCGTCTGCAAGCTGGCGGGGTCATTGGTAATGTAATCTTAGTCTTGCTCGGCGTGGGACTGATAATTGCCCTGTATCGTGGCATGGTACTGCTTACTTTGCGCCACAAAATCACCGCACAGCTAAAAAATCCTGCTGAGCCTGGTAATAACCCGCTCGGTCGCATCTTAGCGGTTTACAACAAAGAGCAGCAACGCAGTGTCGAAGCGCTTGAACTACGCCTATTAGAAGCGGTTGTCGATGAACAAAATCACCTGGAAACCGGTTTATCAATGCTCAAACTGTTGGCGGCTTTAGCGCCAATGTTGGGTCTGCTTGGTACAGTAACAGGCATGATTGAAACCTTCCAAGTGATCACTCAATTTGGTAATGGCGATCCGAAAGTGATGGCGGGCGGGATTTCGATGGCTCTGGTCACCACGGTTGAAGGTCTGATTGCGGCTATTCCGCTGTTGCTGGCCCACAATATTCTCAGTGCTCAAGCTGAGGCGATTCGTAATATTTTGGAAAAACAAGGTATTGGTCTAGTTGCACAACAAGCTGAACGCGATTGTGTGACTTCATCGCCAGTTCAAGTTGGATCGGCCGCATAAGGGGGCGTGATGAATTCAGCATTCTCTTGGCTGTTGGATTACTGGCAGCCGTTGGCCGAATTTATGGCACAAGGCGGGGCCGTACTTTGGTGGTTAGCGGCGGTGGTGTTGCTGTGTTGGTTGTTGGTGATTGAGCGGCTGCTGTTTTTGAGCCTGACCTTTCCAAAACAGCGTCAACACTGGGTTGGGTTATGGCAACAGCGCGCGGATCAACACAGTTGGTTTGCCCATTCGATTCGTCAACAGTGGTTGGGTGAGGCTCATAACGCTTTAAATCAAAACCTTAATTTGGTTAAGGTGTTGGTGGCCATCTGCCCGATGTTGGGGTTGCTAGGTACGGTAACGGGAATGATCTCGGTGTTTGATGTGATGGCCACTCAGGGCAGTAGCGATCCGAAATTAATGGCTTCGGGAATTTCGCTAGCGACTCTACCGACTATGGCCGGTATGGTCGCGGCATTAGCCGGACTGTTTGTACACGCTCGTTTAAGTAAAACCTGTCGTCGATTAGAAATGAAATTAGAACAAGCGTTAAGGAGCCAATCATGAGACTCGGGCGTAGAACGTCAAAGCAAGATGAAGCACAGATCGATCTGACTTCGATGCTCGACATCGTCTTTATCATGTTAATTTTCTTTATTGTTACCAGCTCCTTTGTGCGTGAATCTGGAGTGGAAGTCAATCGCCCAACCGCCGCCCACGCGGTTAGCCAAAAACAAGCGGGGATTTTTGTGGCGATTACTGCTGCCAACGATATCTACATTGATAAACGTCAAGTGGATGTTGAACGAGTGCAAGCTACGTTAGAGCATTTACTGCTTGATCAACCAGAAGCCTCTTTAGTGATCCAAGCGGATGAGCATGCGTTTAATGGCACGGTGGTTAAAGTGATGGATGCCGCCAAAGGTGCAGGGGTGAAAAGTATTGCGTTAGCGGCGGAGCCATCTTAATGGGACGCTTACTGCTGGCGAGCCCGGTCGCCCTTGCTGTCACGCTGGCTCTGTTTAGTTTGATGGCTTGGATGGTTGATCACGGCGGAAAAAGTATTGCTAAGCCGACGGCGGCACTGAGCTTTGCGATGGTGATGGTTGAGCAAGAGCAAGATGCACAACGCAGACAGCGCAGTGTCCCACCACCGCCGCCAGTGCCTGAAATTCCCACTCAAGCACCCGCGAAAGCGCAACAAACAGCCGCGTTAGCGATCTCATCGCTCAATCCACAGGTTAATTTAAACCTTAGTACCGCTATCCAAGGCGTGGCGGTCAACGCACCACAATTTGGTGAGTTTTCGGTTAATCAGCAAGTGATGCCGCTGCATCGGGTCGAGCCAAACTATCCAGCCAGAGCATTACAACGTCGAGTGGAAGGTTATGTGATTTTGCGTTTTAGTATTGATGAACTGGGTAAAACGCGAGATATCGAAGTGGTGGAAGCTAACCCACAACGCTATTTTGAGCGCGAAGCGATGATGGCACTGCGTAACTGGAAATATCAACCGAAAATGGTTGATGGTAAAGCGGTTAGCCAATTAGGCCAGACGGTTCGACTGGAGTTTAAACTAAACCAATGAAACGACGAATTTTAAGTTATTTATTGCTGTCTTGCTTCTCAGTCGCCAGTTATGCCGCTGAATTAAGTCCCTACACGGCCAATCGAGTCATGCAAGCCAATCAGTTGGCACAGCAGAATAAGATCAATGATGCGATCCAAGTTCTTAAGCAAACTGAAATCAGCCGTAGTTATGATCGGGCCTATGTAGCGCGGATGTTGGGAGTGTTTTATTGGCAAAATGATCAGATCCCAGCCGCGATCAGCTCACTCAAGTTGGCGGTTGAAAGTGATGAGTTGCAAGATCAGCAAGCGTGGACCACGCGTAAAATGCTGGCGGATTTGTTAACTAGCCAGCAGCAATATCGTCCAGCGCTTCAACATTATTATCAACTGGCCGCAGCGATTCCAAGTGAGCAAAATGGCGCAGATCTTTGGCTGCGAGTTGCGCAGTTACATTTCCAGTTGCAAGAGTGGCCCGCGGTGCTCAAAGCCGTAGGACACTCTGCCCAGTATGCACCGCAAGATGCCGTGTTGCCGCTTTCGCTGCAATTGGGTGCCGAACTCAATTTAGAACGCTGGCAGCCTGCAATCCGCAGTTTAAAGCGATTATTGGTGCTCGAACCGCAAAAAAGCGAGTGGTGGCGTCAATTAGTCAGTTTGGAATTACGTGTCGGCCAGCCTAAACATGCATTGAGCACACTCGCGTTGGCGAAACTACAGCAAGTAGAACTGACCCAGCAAGATTTGCGTTTACTGGCCCAACTCTACGCTCAGCATGGAGTGCCGGAACGTGCCGCGCAAGTGTTAGACAGCTTAGAGGATGCCGCCAGTAATCAGCAACTAATCACTGAACGCGCCATCTATTGGCAGAGAGCGAAAGAGTGGGATAAAGCGATCGCCACTTGGCGCTTAGCGGCCAAACAAGAGGCGAAATATCATTGGCAAGTCGCTCAGTTGTTATTGCAAGAAGGGCATTATCAGCAAGCATTAACAGAGCTTGAGCTGGTCAAGGAGCCTGATCAACAAGCACAAGTGGCGTTGGCAAAAACCCGCGCTTTGTATAAGTTGAATCAGTTAGAGGCTGCATTACTGCAAGCTAAGCGCGCCGACACTCTGCAAGCTTCCGACAGTGCGAAACAATGGATTAAATATCTCTCTCACTTGCGGCAAGCGCAATCTAGATCAAATGTTTAAAACGATAGTTGCAACCTTTTAATTGATGGCAGGTGGTGTATAGAATTGCTGGTTTGAGCAAGCTGATATGTAACATGCCAGCGACTCAATAGCGGGATTTAATGAACTGCTTCGCAGCATGAGCGGATCGAACTGTTACCCATCTCCTCGGCTGATCAGAATGAATTAGCTTACTCATCAAGGAGATGACCATGCTAATTCGACTGACACTCATTGCTGCGGCAATCTTGCTGGCGCAGCACACTGCAGCTAACGATGAGCCGCACTCCGCTATCCCGCTCACCTTTGCTAAACATTATCAACCCGGCATCAATCTTGAAGATTACTGGAAGAGTGAAAAACTCGATGGTATTCGTGCGATTTGGACCGGCCAGCAGTTGATAACCCGTAGCGGCAAACCGATCTCGGCTCCTCAATGGTTTACCCAATCACTCCCCCCTTATGCATTGGAAGGTGAATTGTGGGCGGGCCGTGGCAATTTTTCATTGGTACAACAAACCGTTTTAGATAAGCAACCAGCGGAAGCTGCTTGGCGACGCATTCAGTTTATGCTGTTTGATTTGCCACAAACCGCCGGCGATTATCGGCAGCGCTACGATCATTTGGTGGCATTAGTCCGCGATGTTAATCAGCCCTACATTCAATATGTGACGCAGACGCCCATCCAATCAGAGCATGATCTCACCGCTTATCTGGATGAGATTCTTGAGCAGTCGGGGGAGGGCGTGATGCTGCGTAAAATTGATACTCGCTATCACGTTGGACGTAGTCATACTTTGCTCAAACTGAAAAAATACCAAGATGCGGAAGCTACCGTGATCGGTTATCGCTTAGGCACGGGTAAATATCATGGTCAAATGGGCTCGATTTTGGTGCGGGGCGTCGATGGAATCGAGTTTTATATCGGCAGCGGATTTAGTGATCAGGAGCGTGCTGCGCCACCGGAAATGGGTAGTTTAGTGACTTATCGTTATAACGGGGTAACGAGTGAGGGCAAGCCAAGATTTGCGCGCTTTGTCCGGATCAGAGAAAACCATTAAATCTGCTTTCGCGGCCTAGCCCAGTTAGGCAAGAGATGACAGAATTTGAACTCTATCAGGCCAACTGGTGAGTGCTGGCCTGATGAAAGTTTGCTGAACTAGTGGCCGACTGCGAGTGGGGTATTGATCGTTTGTTTTTGGATCCAACGCAGCCGTTGGCCTAACATCAAGGCTGAGGCAGAAAGGCCAATGATAAAGCCGAGCCAAAACCCTTTAGCCCCTAATGGTTGTTCAGTTAGCCAATCGGTCATGCCCAAAATATAACCCATAGGTAAGCCCAGTACCCAGTAAGCGATAAAAGTGCGATAGAAAATGGCCGTCATATCTTTGTAACCGCGTAGTGCTCCAGCCGCAACCACTTGTACCGCATCCATACATTGATAAATCGCAGCGAGTAATAATAGTTGCATGGCTAAAGTGATCACCACTTGGTTTTCGGTATACAGCAAAGCAATCTGCTCTCGAAATAGCACCGTGAGTAACGCGGTGATACATGCAGTGGCTAAGCCAGTCAGCAGACCTACATTGGCGGCAATCGCCGCACCTTGGCTATCTTGCTCACCCAATTTGTGCCCAACACGGATTGAAACCGCTGCGCCAATACTCATCGGGAACATAAAGACCAAAGAAGAGAAGTTGAGTGCCACTTGGTGCGCCGCCACGACAGTTGAACCTAACGGAGCCACCATCAGTGCCACCACCGCAAATAAGGTCACCTCAAAAAACAGTGCCGCCGCGACCGGAAAGCCTAAGCGAAATAGTCGGATCAGCTCTTTGGGTTGTGGCTTATGCCAACTGGCAAAGACTTTTACCTGCGCCAGCCGTTGAGAAGTCATGATATAAAACAGCAGCAAAAACAGCATGATCCAGTACACAATCGCAGTAGCAACCCCACAGCCAACCCCACCTAATGATGGCGCACCAAATTTGCCGTACACAAAAATCCAGTTCAGCGGAATATTGAGCAGCAAGCCAATAAATCCAATCACCATGGCGGGCTTGGTCAGTGACATACCATCGGTAAAACTGCGCAGCGCTTGAAATAGTAAATAGGCTGGCACCGCAAACATGACCGCATGCATATAACCCACGGTTTTGCTTGCCATCGCTGGTTCCACATTCATAAATTGAATGATCACTTGCGTTTGAAATAATACACCGATGATCGGGATCGAAATCAGTAGTGCGAGGGCTAAACCTTGCTGTACTTCAAATGGGATCTTGTGTTGACGCCCAGCACCATTCAGTTGTGCTACCACCGGGACTAATGCCAGCAGGAGTCCAACGCCAAACAGAATTGAGGGGAGCCAAATACTCGCAGCAATTGAAACCGCTGCCATATCCAGCGCACTGACACCGCCTGCCATGACAGTATCGACAAAGCCCATTCCAGTTTGAGCAACTGATGCAATCAGCACCGGTGTGGCAAGTTTAATTAAATTTGAGGCTTCTTGTTGGTAGCGATGCACAGAGTTCTCCAAAGGGGAAAAGCCAAAAGAGGCTAAACGCTACAGTCGGTAGACTTAACGTATGATAATCGGCGCATGATAATGAAATGTGATACTAAGCTCCATTAAAAACTGAGATAACTGATTAATCGTTAAGTGATAAGTGATAAGTGAGGAGTGTAAGGGAGCGGGTGCGTGGCACTATTTCGTTGATGTGCGGAAAGAACCGTAAAAAACATCCTCCGGCATAGCCGGAGGTTTTTCATATGCGCCTATAAGGCTTTCTCACCAGCAGCGCCCTAGCAGGC